>JAAXQE010000037.1:12173-38442 GCA_012974425.1 Geopsychrobacter sp. | reverse complement strand
ATAGTCTTTTGCGGGTCATTTCTCCACGTTGCAAAAGAGAGATTTTAGTACTTTTTTGTGGTCGTTTTTGGTTTCTGGATGTTGCTGGGGGTTGTCATAGATTTTCTGCAGACCGATTTTTCAATCCGCAGTTGTGCATCGACCGATTTGCCTGCGCTGCTAGAGATAGAGACTGGGTCCTACCCGCGACCCTGGTCGGAGCTCCAGTTCCAACAAGAGTTGGACGCGACCTATTCGCGCATTGATCTTTTATTGTCAGATGGTGAGCTGGCAGGATATATCTGTTATTGGCTTGCCGCTGATGAAATGCATATTCTGAATGTTGCAACTGCCCCTGCTTTTCGTCGCAGAGGGGTCGCGCGCAGGCTGCTTGAGCATGCTTTAGAACAGGCAAAAGAGTTGAATGTCGAACGGGCCTGTCTGGAGGTGCGTACCGGGAATGCCGGTGCCATCGCCCTTTATCGCGATTTTGGTTTTTGTGATGATTGTGTCCGCCGTGGTTATTACACTGATGGCGAGGATGCGTTATTGATGAGTTGTGCTCTTGATTCCCGTAGGGAGTGAAGGGTGGGGAGTGAGGAGAGAAAATAGAAGATGAAAAATCTACAGACAATTGTCCTTTCGAATCAGGAGGTCTCGCCGGGTTATTTCAGGATGCGCATCCTGGCCCCCGGCTATAAAGGCACAGCCAAACCCGGTCAGTTCGTCATGTTCCGGGTGCGGCGCTCTTTACCGCCGCTGTTGCGTCGTCCCTTCGGGATTTTTCAGATCGGTTCCCTGCCGGCAGATTGTGAAGGGATGCCCGAGAAAGAATTTATCGAGCTGATCTACAAGGTGGTCGGTTCTGGTACCGAGGTGATGCGTGAGCTGCACAATGGTGATCGTATCGAACTGCTCGGGCCTTTGGGGCGTGGTTTCGAAATCGATGACGAGCAGGGCGATAAAATCCTGGTTGGCGGCGGAATCGGTCTGGTGCCACTCTACATGTTGGCCGATTCCCTTGCTGATCGTTCTAAGACCCGTCTGCTTATCGGCGGTCGTAGCCGCGAAGATATCATCACGGTGACCGAGTTTGAGCGCCTGGGGGTGACTTCGCACGTCACGACCGAGGACGGCAGCCTGGGTGAGGCGGGATTGATTACCAGAATCCTGGAACGCAAGCTGGATAAATATCCCCAGGCCAAGGTCTATTCCTGTGGCCCGATGCCGATGTTGCGTGCGGTAGAGGCGATCTGCAGCGAGCGCAATGTGCCCTTGCAGGTCTCGCTCGAGGCCTTGATGGCCTGTGGGGTCGGCGCCTGTCTGGGCTGTGTCGTCAAGGGAGATGGGCATTCCGATGAAAATCCACAGTATCTCTGCACCTGTCGTCAGGGTCCGGTCTTTCACAGCCATGAACTCGACTGGGAACGGATGAAGAAGAACGCTGAACAAGAGGAATCGTCATGAACCCTGCTAAGGCAACAGTCGGCAGGCCGCGCCTTGCGGTTGAGCTCGCCGGACTTAAACTGAAGAATCCATTGATGCCAGCCTCGGGAACCTTCGGCTATGGCGAGGAATTTGCGCCCTATCTCGATCTGAATCAGCTGGGAGCCATCGTCACCAAGGGTTTGTCGCTCAACCCCAAGGCTGGCAATCCAACCCCGCGCATAGCCGAGACCGTCAGTGGCATGCTCAATGCCATCGGCCTGCAGAATGTCGGGGTTGATGCCTTTATTCGCGATAAGATGCCCTTCCTCGAGCAGTTTGACAGCCCGGTCATCGTCAACTTCTTCGGCAATACTCAGAAGGAGTATGCTGAAGTCGCCGCGCGCCTCAATGATGTGCCGGGGGTGGCAGCCCTTGAGATGAATATCTCATGTCCTAACGTCAAGCAGGGTGGGATCGTTTTTGGGACTGACCCCAGGGCCGCTTTTGATGTGATTACGACGGTGCGCAAGCGGCTCAACAAGCCGCTGATCGTCAAGCTGACGCCTAATGTTACCGATATCCGGATCACGGCCAAGGCGGCTGAGGATGCCGGTGCCGACGCGATCAGCCTGATCAATACGCTCACCGGCATGTCGGTCGATGTCCGCACCCGCAAGCCGCGGATTGCCAATGTGATTGGGGGGCTTTCCGGCCCCGGCATTCGCCCGGTCGCCGTGCGGATGACGCATCAGGTGGTGCAGACAGTCAAGATCCCGGTGGTTGGGATCGGCGGGATCATGCGCGCCGAGGATGCTCTTGAGTTTTTGATTGTTGGCGCAACGGCGGTGCAGGTAGGCACGGCCAACTTTGTCGATCCAAATGCCATGCAAACCATTCTGGCCGATCTGGAAGCCTTCTGTGTCGAGCAGGGCGTTGCGGATATCAATGATCTGATCGGAACCTTGCAGCTTTAGATGTTCCAAGTTCCATGTTCCAAGTTAAGAACCAAGGACCGAGGTCTGGCGTTGAAGGTAGTTAACATGGAACATGGAACTTTTGCCTAGCAGCGTGTCGGACTTTCCATGAACCGGCTGCAAATCCGGTCGATTGGCCCATATTTCAGCTCCTTTTTGCCCCATAGCTATGGCTATGAGTCTGCAAACGAGCGAAAATCTGGTCTCAACCGCCCAAATTTTCGCTTCGGCCCGGCAAGTCCGACACCCTGCTAGCATGGAACATGATTTATGGAAGTTATCACTACACATCTAAACGCAGATTTCGATTGCCTCGGGTCGATGATTGCCGCCCGCCGCCTCTATCCCGAGGCGGTTTTGGTTTTCCCCGGTTCACAAGAACGCAGCTTGCGCGATTTTCTGCTGCATTCCACCCTCTACGCCTACAACTTCAAACGCCTCAAGGATATCGATCTCAGCCAGGTCACGCGCTTGATTCTGGTCGATGTGCGTCAGGCCGCGCGCATTGGCCCCTTTGCCGAAGTTGCTCGGAATCCGCAGGTTGATCTGCACATTTACGATCACCACCTGTCTGAAGAGGGGAGTCTCAAGGGCAATTTTGAGCGGATCGAGGCTGTTGGCGCAACGACCACGGTCATGACGCGAATCTTTGCCGAACGTGGTATCGCTCCGACCCCGGATGAGGCGACCATGATGATGCTGGGTCTGTATGAGGACACCGGGAATCTACTCTTCGGCTCGACCTGCAGCGAAGACTTCAGCGCCGCGCGTTTCCTGCTCGAACATGGTGCCAGCCTCGATACGGTTGCCGATTTTCTGGTGCGAGAAATGACCCCCGCGCAGGTAGATCTTCTCAACTCTCTGCTCAAGTCCTGTCGTCGTGTCCTGGTTCAGGGGATCGAAATTGGGATCGCCCAGGCATCACTCGATTATTATGTGACCGATATCGCTTCCTTGGCGCACAAAATAAAGGATATCGAAAATCTCTCGGCTCTGATTGTCGCGGTGCGGATGGATGATCGGGTCTTTCTGGTGGCGCGTTCACGCTTGCCAGAGGTAGACGTCGGTGAATTGTTGCAGAAGTTCGGTGGTGGTGGGCATCCTTTTGCCGCCTCGGCAACGGTGCGCGATCTCCCTCTGGAACAGTTGCTTGACCAGCTTGAGAACTGTCTCTTTACTCAGATTGCGCCGAAGATGACGGCCGCCAGCCTGATGAGTTCACCGGTTAAGTCTTTAGCGCTCTCAGCAACCATACGCCAGGCCGCGGCACTGCTGACCCGCTTTAATTTTAATGCCGCTCCCGTTCTGGATGGGACGCAGCTGGTTGGTGTTGTTGCCCGGCAATTGGTTGAGAAGGCCCTTCATCACCAGATGGGGGAGGCTTCGATCAGTGAAATCATGTCGAGCGATTATGCTCAGGCCGGGCCCGATACCGACCTTCTCGAGCTCCAGGAGATGGTTCTTGCCCGCCGCCAACGTTTTATTCCAATCGTAGATAGTGAGCAACTGGTTGGTGTTGTCACCCGGACCGATCTGTTGCAGCAGTTGGGAGGCGGAGCGGGGGCCCGTTCGCGTCTCAAGCGCAAGAATCTGGGTCGTCTGTTGCCAGAGATTGTCCCGCCTGACCTGTTACGCCTTTTGCGCCAGATTGGCTCCTTGGCTGAAGAGCTTGGATTGAAATCCTACCTGGTGGGTGGTTTTGTGCGTGATCTGCTGTTGCGCAAGGCAAACTTTGATATCGATATCGTGGTCGAAGGCGAGGGGATCCCCTTTGCCGAAAAGATTGCGCAAAGTCTGGGTGGCCGCGTCAAGGCACATCACAAGTTTGGCACGGCAGTGGTGGTCTGTCCAGATGGTTTGAAGATCGATGTCGCCACCGCCCGGATCGAATACTACGCTGCGCCGGCCGCCTTGCCCGTGGTTGAATACGCCTCGATTCGTCACGATCTTTACCGACGTGATTTCTCGATTAATACCCTGGCGATGATTCTGAATCGTTCAGGGTTCGGCCAGGTTCTCGATTTTTTCAGTGGTCAGCGCGATCTGAAGGATCACTCGATCCGGGTGCTGCATAATCTCAGCTTTGTTGAGGACCCGACGCGGGCTTTTCGGGCCGTCCGCTTCGAGCAACGTCTGGGGTTCACGATAGGTGGACAGACCGAACGCCTGCTGAAAAGTGCCGTTGCCATGCAGGTTGTCGGCCGGGTTGGTGGCCGGCGCATTCTCAATGAATTACGCCTTATCCTGAGCGAAGCCCAGGTTCTTTCTGCTTTGAAGCGACTCGATGACCTTGGGCTGCTCCCCTTTGTGTCGCCCAGTCTGAAGTTTGATGGCGAAGCTGAAGATATTTTTAAGGCCGCAGAGAGGGCGCTAAACTGGTTTGAGCTGCTCTACACCGGCGAGCGTTATGAGCCCTTTCTGGTGGGGCTGTTTTGTCTTTTCGACCGCTTGCCACGCCGCGAACTGAAGAAAACAGTCGTTCGCTTGGAGATGAAGGTTGCCTGGCAAAAGCTACTGGTCGAAGAGGTGGTGCCTGCACGTAAGGCCTTAGCTGCCCTGGTGAGAGCTTATAGCCACTCAACACCGCCTGCTCCGAGCAAGGTATATTCCTGGCTGAATCCCTTGTCCCTTGAAACCTTGATCTATCTGTTGGCTTTGGCGAAGACCGAAGAGGTGCGTCGCGCGATTTCGATCTATGTCACCCAGTTGCGCCATCAAAGAGCTGAGCTTGATGGCCATGCCCTTGCCGCGCTGGGGCTGAAACCTGGCACCGAATTTGGACGAATCCTCAAGCAGCTTCTTAACGCCCGACTTGACGGCAGGGTTACATCTCGCCAGGAAGAGGTCGCGCTGGTAAATAAGCAGTTTCCTGATCGCTAGTCTGGTTCTTTGCAGAGGAGTTGACTACCATGGGTTGTTCTGCCAGAATCTGCCGAGTTTTTGGGATGCTAGAAAATCGGATTTGTTGTTTTATATTTGAATGTCTAAAGGAGTTGGATGGACGCGATCCTGTTGAAATTGTCGGTTATGTTGGTCCCTGCCTTACTGGCGATCATCCTGCACGAGGTCGCTCACGGCTATGCTGCCGACCGCCTTGGTGACCCGACAGCGCGTTTGCTCGGTCGTTTGAACCTGAACCCCTTCCGGCACCTGGATCCGATCGGTACCGTTGCCATATTTGTGTTTGGATTTGGTTGGGCGCGCCCTGTTCCGGTAAATGCCGGGAATCTGCGCAACCCACGGCAGGATATGATCTGGGTCGCTCTGGCCGGTCCACTGACGAACCTTGCCTTGGCGGGGTTGTCCGTGCTTTTTTTACGTGGGATCACCCTTCTCGAAACCACTCCCTTGGCCAGCAGTGAGCTTTTTCTCGAAGTGATCCGTCCGCTGCGGATTATGGCCGCCTTCAGCCTCTATATTAATGTTCTGCTCGGCATATTCAATCTGCTGCCGATTCCGCCCCTCGATGGGGGGCGCGTCCTGGTTGGGATTCTTCCCGGCAAACATGCGCTCTGGTTGAATCGCCTTGAGCCCTTCGGGTTTGTGCTGTTGCTGCTGCTGATCTTTTTTACCGATGTCTGGAGTCGCTTGCTTTCACCCCTCATCAGCCTGATTATTCAGACCTTGGCCGGGGCTGAATCTGTCTACGTTGAGAAAGCGATGAGCTTTCTGTTCAGTGGTTGATTCATGTCGATAGAGATCAGTCTGCATAATTTTGATGGGCCTCTCGATCTGCTGCTCCATCTCATCAAGACCAGTGAGATGGATATCGCGGATATCCAGATGGTTGAAATTACTGAGCAGTATCTCTCTGTCATCGACCAGATGAAGCAACTTAACCTCGATGTCGCCGGAGAGTTCCTGCTGATGGCGGCTACCCTGATCCATATCAAGTCCAGAATGCTGTTGCCGGTCATCGACGAGTCGGATGGTGAAGAGGATGAGCTCGACCCGCGTGCCGAACTGGTCAGGCGTCTTTTGGAATATCAGCGCTATAAGGATGCGGCAAACAGTCTTGATCGACTGCCCTGTTTGAAGAGAGAAGTTTTTCTCCGTCAGTTTGTTGAATCGGATGCTGGAGGTGTGGGAGCCGAAGATGATATCAGTATCGGAATCTATCAGCTGGCTGCTGCTTTTCATCAACTGCTCAAACAGACAAAGGCTGAATATGTGCACGAGATTGTCCGCGAGCAGTTATCTGTCGCCGATTTTGTGCACAGGATTCTCGATCAGCTTAATCGTTGCGGTCAGCAATCATTTACGGAACTATTTGTTAATGGCGGTACGCGACAAGAGCTGGTCGTCACCTTTTTGGCGATGCTTGAACTGGTAAAGATGCGGATGGTCAAGATTTCGCAGAGCGTTGAATTTCAGCCAATTTGGCTCAGTCTGGCTGTCACTTCTACTGAAATTGGAACGGCCGATCTGGATGAAGGCGCTCTTGGCTATGGATGAGCAACACAGGGCTGCTGCTGCATTGATTTTTGCTGCCGATGGGCCCTTGAGCCTTGATCGTCTTTGTCAGTTCTTTGAATGTCCGCGTGCCGATTTACGACCGGTTATTGCTCAATTGAAGGAGCTCTATCCCGCCAACCAGGGTGGCTTTTATCTGGCAGAAGTTGCGGGTGGATATCAATTCCGGACCGATCCTGATCTTGCCTTCTGGTTGAGTAAGTTAAGCAGGGGACGGCCATTCCGTTTTTCTCAGGCTGCGCTGGAAACCTTGGCGATGATTGCTTATCGGCAACCGGTCACCCGGGGTGAAATCGAGTATCTGCGTGGTGTCGATTCTGGTGGCGTTTTAAAAACCCTGCTCGATAAGGGCTTCCTGCGCATTTTGGGTAAGAAAGATGTCCCCGGCCGACCGTTGATGTATGGGACCAGTAAGTATTTTCTTGAGTTTTTTGGATTGAAAGACCTGGGCGATCTGCCAACCCTCAGAGAGTTTGCTGCCCTTGAGCCAGAGGTTGAGGGTGGTGTGCAATCAGAGTTAATTGCTAACCAAGTGGAACCGACAACTTAAATGAAAGAACGTCTGCAGAAATTAATATCGCGTGCAGGTTTGATGTCTCGTCGTCAGGCCGAAGAGAAGATCCGGCAGGGGGCTGTTACGGTTAACAGGCGGATCGCCGAAATTGGAGAAAGTGCCGATTCCCAGTGTGACGAGATCTGTGTCGATGGGAAACCGCTCCGTTTCGATGCAAAGGTTTTGACCCTGATGCTGAATAAGCCGACCGGTTATATCTGCAGTATGGATGATCCACAGCAGAGACGGCTGGTTGGTGAATTGCTCCCGGCTGATCTCGGACGGCTCTACCCGGTTGGTCGCCTCGACTACAACACTGAGGGGCTCTTGTTGCTGACTAACGATGGAGCCCTGGCTCAGCATCTGACGCATCCTCGTCACCATGTACCCAAGACCTACCTGGTTAAGGTGCGGGGTTGCCTGAGTGACGCATTGCGCAAGAAGATGGAGTCTGGAGTCAGGCTGGATGAGGGTATGACTGCCCCGGCACGCGTTGAAGCCGTGCGTCGTTCCGGTCAAAACTGCTGGTTTGAGTTGACCTTGAGAGAGGGGCGTAACCGTCAGGTACGTCGGATGTGCGAGGCGCTTAACTTGCCTGTTGTGCGTTTGAAGCGGATAGCCCTGGGTGGATTACGCCTGGATGACCTCAAATCTGGGATGTACCGTATTTTGCCTGAAAGCGAACTTGCAGGCTTGAAAAAAATAGCGGGCCTGTAATAATTTTTTCTCAAGGGGGGACATTCTTGTAACTCCCCCTTTTTATGGTGAGAACAGCCTGTTTTCTCTTGTGAAATATGGCGCATTTCTTGACAACCCCGGACCCCATCGCTTATCTTACTTCTGATAAGCTATGAACCAGTATTAAATTAGGGAGCGTCTCTTTTGTCGAACAATTTGTTGAATAAACAGAAATATCTCGAGTCTGCTCAGAAAAATATCAAGAAAAAGCAGCTATCTCGAGCAATCAAGGACTATCAGAAGGTTGTTGAGTTCGACCCTCGCGATATACGGTCACGCCAGCGTCTGGCCGAACTCTATGTGAAAATCAATAAAACCGGTGAGGCCTTTGAGCAATATGAGGCTGTCGCTAAATACTTTTCAAGTAATGGTTTCTATCTCAAGGCGATTGCCATCTATAAGCAGATGCAGCGGCTTGATCCGAGTCAGATCAGTATCTTTTCGCGGCTTGCTGAATTGAATGAAAAGCAGGGTCTTATTGGAAATGCCCTCGCAGAATTGCGTCATCTTGTCGGTTACTATGAAAAAAACAGCATGGTTGCGGATGCCATAAAAACCCTCGAGAAGATGCGAGATCTCGACGGCGGAAATATAAATGTTCAGGTGAAACTGGCCGAAGTCTATGCAAATAACGACAAATTAGATGACGGTTTGGCAGAGTTTCGCGAAGTTTTGCGACAACTTGAAGATAAACGAGACTACGACAAGATTTTACGCCTCTACCAGATGTTTCTTCCGCTCTTCCCTGAAAATGATGACCTGCAGAAAGGCCTTGCTCAGACCCTGTTTGAAAAGGGTGAGTCGGTCAAGGGAATTAACATCCTGCAAACGTTGTTACGGAATCGTTCAGGTGATACCGATATTTTGTCGATGCTTGGATCGGCATATGTCACCCAGGGTGACAATAAAAATGCACGGTTAACCTACGTGCATCTGTTAAAGCTGGAACCGAAAGATCTGCAGATCCGCGAGAGCCTTGTTCAGTGTTATCTGAATGAAGAAGATTATGCTAAGGCCCTTGCCGAACTAGAGGATTGGAAGGAAGCATTCCTCGAAATTAATCGACTGGAACGCCTGCAGGAGCTTTATGAAGCGCTGCGTGTTGCGTTGCCCGACAACCAACAAGTCATGCAGACTCTTGACTCCATCTATGAGATAACCGGTGATGGGGATAAGTTGCTTGACATGGTCGCCGGGACGAGTACAGCCGAAAGAATTGAGACCCTTGTCCTCCCTATTGAGGAGGAGACCATTTCTGATTCTCTCCTTGGTGCGATGGACACCGACGATGATATCTTGTCTCTCGATGAAGGCGATTTGTTTGCGGGTTCCTTTGGGGATTCGCTCACCCTTGAAGCACCTCCTGGAGAAGATTACTCTGAACTTGAGCTTGAACCTTTGGAGGAGGTGCTTGTCGAGGAGGAAGATGAAGAGTTTGTAGAGCTTAACCTCTCAAGCGCTCCAGAGGTTGAAGGCAATGACTTCTCTGATGAACTGAGCCTCGATTTTGACCTTGACGATGAAGATGATGTCCTGGTGCGTGACGTCTCTGCCGAGCTGGAAGAGGCCGAGTTCTATTTGCAGCAGGGTTTGTTTGAAGATGCGGAGAAGGTTTGTCGCGGAATTCTTGAACAGAACCCGGATAATGCTGAGGTTCAAGCCAAGCTGGACGAGATACATTCAAGACGTGACGTTCAGGGCGGAGAGGGGGAAGCATCGTCCGCGTTGCAGGATCTTGCTGCTGAGCTTCTTGAGGATGGTTTCCCGGAACTCGACATGGATGCAACGTTTGAAGAGGCAGTCGCTGTTGATGGTTTCACGGTCCTTGATGATGTATCTCAGCCCGCAGAGAATGACACTAGGGCTCCAAAGGTATTTCGTACCGATGTCGATGAGCAGATAGCTGCTGACGATATGGAATCTCATTACAATTTGGGTATCGCTTACCGAGAGATGGGCTTGTTGGATGATGCTGTCGCTGAATTCAGCAAGGCCGAACGCGATCCCAGCCGATTCGTCGATTGCCAGACCCTAAAAGGACTTTGCTGTGTTGATAAGGGCGATTTTGAAAAGGGGGAAGTCGCCTTTCGTGCCGCTCTCGATGGAGACTCTTTGGCAGACGGACAGAAACTGAGCCTTCATTATGAACTAGGCGCCCTCTATGCGAGCTGGAAGCGCCCTCAGGATGCCCTGGATAGTTTTCAAATTGTCGCTGATTCTGATTTATCCTTCCGTGACGTAGCGGATCGACTCGATAACTTGCGTAAACTTCTGGGGGTCTCAGGATCTCAGTCAGCAAAGACTGAGGCTGTAGAGATAACCCCTGAGGAGCCTAAGGATCGGGTCTCCTTCCTTTGACAGGTTAAACAGAGTAATTAATTCTTTGTGGGGGCTTTGCTCGATTATAATATAGTCGGCTTTCGTTCTGACATTATCTGGGGTGATTATGGGGTACGTCGAACATTTTAAGCTAGAGCGTGAGCCGTTTTCTAACGCGCCAAACGCTAAATTTTTTTTTAATACTGATCAGCATAATCAAGCCTTACTGCGCCTGATGTATTCTGTCGACTCCAATAAGGGGTTGGCTGTTCTGGTTGGTGGGGCTGGCACCGGCAAAACCACTTTGGCGCGACGTATGCTCGACAATTTGCCCCTTGATAAATATGAATCTTCCCTGCTGGTCATGATTCATTCCGGTATTACCCCAGAGTGGATTTTGTCACGTATCGCCTTGCAACTCGGCGTTAAAGCTCCCGACGCCGATCCATTGAGAATTCTCAAGCAACTCTATGAGCGTCTGCTCCAGATTCACCAGGAGGGCCGTAAGGCTGTCGTGTTGATTGATGAAGCACAGATGCTGCAGAGCCGTGAGCTGATGGAAGAGTTTCGAGGTCTTCTCAATCTCGAAATCCCCGGCAAAAAACTCTTGAATGTCGTATTATTCGGGTTGCCTGAGCTTGAACAGACAATGCAACTCGATGAGCCTCTTGCTCAGCGCGTCGCGGTAAAATATACCTTGAAACCGCTCTCTGTTGAGACAACTCACAGTTACGTTGCCCATCGGCTTCACGTCGCTGGTAGTGATGAGTTGTTGTTTGGGAAATCCGCAATCGACAAGATCCATATGTATGCTGGCGGCGTTCCCCGTTTGATCAATACCATTGCGGACAATGCGCTGTTTGAAACTTTTTTGCGGCATGACATAATTGTCTCGGACCAGATTGTCGACAATGTTTCTGAGGACCTCGGGCTGAATAAACCGGTCGCATCTCCATTTGACGAAACAGCTATTCCTAAATCCGTTAAACAAACTGTGCAACCTGCGGTCTCCGCAGAAGATACCCATGAGGACCTTGAAGACATTGATTTAATGCTCGAAGGTTTTCAGGAGAGCTGAGACGCTATACATTGTGTCCTTTTTTTGTAGCGACTGGAATTTTCGGTCGCTACAACTATTTTAGCGATGAGGTTTTTCTTGGATAACCAATCCCGAATTAAAATTTTGGATGAAAGCCTGTGCAATCAGATCGCTGCCGGTGAAGTCGTCGAGCGCCCCGCTTCGGTTGTTAAGGAGTTACTCGAAAATTCGATCGATGCCGGTGCCAATGAAATCATTGTCGAACTCGAGTCCGGTGGGGGCAAGCTGATTCGTGTCAGCGACAACGGTCTGGGAATGAACCGGCAGGATACTTTTTTGTGTCTTGAGCGACATTCAACTAGCAAAATTCGCAAGGCTGAAGATCTTTTTGCCCTGACGACTCTCGGTTTTCGGGGTGAAGCCCTGGCCTCAATCGCATCGGTGTCACGGTTTCGCTTACGCAGCTGTGCTTCGGATGATGGGCTTGGTCAGGAGATTCTGGTTGAGGGGGGGAAGGTGTGCAGGGCCGAAGAGGTCGGTATGGCGCGTGGCACCCAGATTGAAGCACGCAATCTTTTCTTCAATCTTCCGGCCCGGCGTAAATTTTTACGGCGTGAACAGACTGAATTAGGGCATTGCGCAGACGTCGTAACCAAGCAGGCTCTCGCGCATCCTGCGATCAGTTTTCGCTTGTTGCATAACGGGCGATCAATGCTTGAACTGCGTCGGGAAAAAGGTTTGGCCGAGCGGGTTGCCACACTTCTCGGGCGCACCCTGCTCTCTGAAATGCAGGTCATTAATGTCAATGCTGACGCTGCCGGTATCTGTCTGCATGGGCTGATCGGTCAACCAACCCTGAATCGTTCGGCCTCCTCGCATATCTATACATTCATCAATGGCCGCTATATTCGAGATCGGGTCGTACAGCATGCGATTCTGGATGGCTATCGCCACCTGTTGATGAAGGGGCGTTATCCAGTTGTGGTGCTGTTCCTCGAAATTGCGCCCGACAAGGTCGATGTAAACGTTCATCCTACGAAACATGAAGTCAGATTTCGTGAACAGTCGCTGGTTCATGATTTTATAGCGACCTCCCTTCAGCAGCAACTGAAGCCCGCCGGCTGGGTCCAGCCGCCGACTCAACGAGTGGAGGAAGAGGTCCCTGCGGCTAGCAGCGAACCGGGGTCTCCACTCTCGGTTGAGTATCAGACCCAACCCTCTTTGATCTGTGAACCCCTTGCCCCGGCCTATCAAACTTCTGTAGATCAAGCCCCTGCCAGTGCAAGTGCTGAGGAGCACACGACAGTGGTTTCTCCCGCCGCTATGGCGTCCTTGCCCATCGTTCCCGGCGTGCCTGATTCAATTGAGATTGTTGAGCATGCAGATAGGCATAACCGCTATTTTTCCGGATTACGCTATCTCGGTCAGTATCACAACAGTTATTTGCTCTGTCAGGATGGCGCTGATCTCTTGTTGATTGATCAACATGCTGCCCATGAACGGATCGGCTTCGAAACCCTGAAAGCGAACTTTTCCAGGGGCGTAATTGAACAACAATGTCTGCTCTTCCCTGAGATGTTGGAACTCGATTTTCGCAGTGCCCAGGCCCTCACGGAACAGCTCCCGGATCTTGCTCGTCTCGGATTTGACGTTGAACCGTTCGGCGGGAAGTCGTTTGCCTTGAAAGCCGTTCCGCAACTGCTTGCAACGGGTGACAACGGCAAGCTGTTAGTTGATATCGCACTCGAACTGGAACAAACCGGGACGCGTGCTGGATTGATCGAGAAATTGGATGAAGTACTGATTCTGATGGCCTGTCATTCTGTGATCCGTGCCAATCAAGCCTTGGATCCGCGTGAAGCGAGAGCCCTGCTTGAGCAACTCGACAGGGTCGATTTTAAAGCCAATTGTCCGCATGGCCGCCCGGTGATGCAGAGGTTGCGCTTGGCTGAAATTGAACGCATGTTCCGGCGTCAATAGGAGGCTGTTATGGCGCAGATTCCACTGCTGGTGATTCAAGGCTCGACAGCTTCCGGGAAGACCGACTGGGCGATCCGTCTGGCCGAAAGGTTCCCCCTTGAGGTTATTTCCGCCGATTCCCGTCAGGTCTATCGGCATATGGATATCGGCACCGCCAAGGCTTCTCTTGAGGAGCGAGCCGGTATCCCCCATCACATGCTCGATCTGATCGACCCCGATCAAGGTTACTCTGTGGCAGATTACGTGATAGCCGCCAGGACGATTGCTGCAGATATCTATTCTCGTGGCAAACTTCCTTGCGTGGTTGGTGGCACCGGGCTCTATATCCGGGCCCTGATCGGTGGTCTTGCCGAGGTTCCACAGGGCAATGATGAGCTGCGTCTAGAGTTCTCTCGGCGCGAAGAGCAATTAGGCAAGGGGACGCTTTATGCCGATTTGCAGCAGGTCGACCCGGAAACCGCTGTTAGAGTTCATCCCAATAACCTGGTTAAGATCATTCGTGCGCTTGAGGTCTTTCAGTTGTCGGGTCAGAAGATGTCTGAGCTGCAGCAAAAGCATGGTTTTGCAGATGCGCATTTTCGTTCCCTCATGCTGGCACCTGATTGGCCCAAAGAAATTCTGCATCAGCGGATTGCCGAGCGATCCCGCTTGATGCTGGCTGGTGGATTGATCGAAGAGACTGCTGGCCTGGTTGCAGACTATGGGGTGGAGTTAAAGAGTCTGCAGACCCTTGGTTACCGGGAAGTGCTGAACTATTTGCACGGTGACGCGACCCTTGACGATGTCAGGGATGAGATTATGCTTCAGACCAGACGCTATGCTAAGCGTCAGCTGACCTGGTTCCGCAAGGAACCTGATACAATTTGGGTTGATTCCTGCCACGAGTCTGATAGAGTATTGAAATTAATTGAAGATTTAATTCAGACCATAAAGAAATAAAGGAGCGGATGATGCCGAAATCACCATTCAATATTCAGGACCAATACCTGAACCAAGCCCGTAAGGAGCGAGTGAAAGTTACTGTCACCATGATGTCTGGTGGCAAGTTTGAGGGCTATATCAAGTCCTTCGACAGCTTCTGCGTTTTGGCCGAGAGTGAAGGAGATATCCTGGTTTACAAGCATGCTATCGCTTCAATCACCTCATCGGATGGGACATTCCGCCTGCATGGTGGTCGCGACTAGAGGTTTGATAGATAGTTTTTTTGCAAACAGGGGTACCAATTATGGTGCCCCTGTTTCTGTTTTTGGGCTACGTAGAATAAATATGCAAGGCGATGTTAAGATACCCGCATGATAATCATTGATCAGGTTATAGAGCATTCTCCGGCTCAGCTAGCTGGAATTATGAATGGCGATCAGTTGCTGGCGGTCGGTACAAGGTTCGTTGGCGACATCGTCGATTATTTTCTGGCACTTGAGGCAGAGACCGCGGTCAGATTACTCCTGTGTCGCGATGGGGGAGAGCCGTTTGAGGTTCTGCTTGAACTGGCTGAGGAGGAGGACCCGGGGCTGGTACCGGCTCACCCTGAACCGGCATGCTGCGGTAATAACTGTATTTTCTGTTTTGTCCATCAGTTACCCACAGGGCTGCGCCGATCGCTATATGTCAAAGATGAGGATTATCGGTTCTCCTGGCTTTACGGTTCCTATATTACCCTCGGCAATACCACCGAGGAGGAATTGGAACGGGTTATCCGTGAGCGTCTCTCGCCGCTCTATATCTCTGTTCATGCCACCGACGAAGAGATCCGCTGTCGTTTGCTCAAAAAACAGGTGCCACCGATCCTGCCTATGCTGGAGCGGTTGACCGCAGCTGGTATAGAGCTCCACACCCAGATTGTCCTCTGCCCGGGGATCAATGATGGTGACGTCTTGCAGCAGACGATCAATGAGCTTGCCTCCTTCTGGCCGCAGATCCTCTCCCTTGCGGTTGTCCCGCTTGGCCTGACCCGCCATCGGAATCATTTACCGCTTCTGGATGCTCTGACAACTGAGGATGCCAGCCGCACGCTCGATATCCTTGAACTGGCCCAGAAGCAACAGTTGGAGAAAACCGGCAGCCGTTTTGTTTTTGGCGCCGACGAACTTTATCTGCGTGCGGCGCGCGAATTCCCGAGTATCGCCAGTTATGAGGATCTCTGGCAGTTGGAGAACGGGGTTGGGATGTTACCGCAATTCCGATCCGAAGCCGAAGAGGTATTGCTGGAGGCATTTCCGCTTGAACTGGGGAAAGTCATTCTGGTGACCGGCTGCTCCTTTGCCGCAGAACTTGAAGGTTTTGCCGCAAGGATGGCCGTCAGAACTGGCACTGAACTCCAGGTCGTCGCCGTTGAAAATAGATTTCTGGGCAGCAGTGTTACAGTGGCAGGGCTGCTGACCGGAGCCGACATTATTGCCGCAGTCGATGCTGCCGAGCCGGGGACTGCAATCCTTTTACCCGAGGTTTTGTTTAACGAGGGTGACAACCTGTTGCTGGATGATATGCGGATTGAAGATCTTGAACGGCACTTCAAAATACCTGTTCTACGGATCAGTAGCGATCCCTGGGGTATTTTGGATGGTCTGGAACGACTTGACTGTAGCGAAATTGAGATATTGCAGGGCTAGTGGAGGCAGGTGCCGATGATAAACCAACAAAGCCTTCCCGTTTACGGCATGAAGTGCCAGAAGTGCGTTGCGCGTGTCACGGCGCTGCTTGAAGAGCAGGCCGGTGTCTGTGCGGTTAAGGTGCTCCTGGAGGAGAAGGTTGCCCACTTTCAACTCGACCCCACGGGTGTAAGCCTTGCCTGTTTAACGGCAAAACTCGAAGAAGCAGGTTTTCCGACCACTCCGAGCGATGCTGATGCAAAACTCCCGGAAACGCTAAAGAAACTTTCCTCTGCGCCGGAAACCAGTCGTTTTACGATCCGCAAAATGAGCTGTGCCAATTGCGCCGTGGCGGTCGAAAAGGCAATCTCGGCTCTGCCGGGAGTCATTAGGGCGCGGGTCAATTTTGCCGTAGAAACCCTTGTGGTTGAGCATGATTCTGCCGCAGGCCGCAATAGTCAAATCCTGCAGGCGCTGGAGTCAGCCGGATATCCGGGGAGCCTGCTCGACCAGCCGGGGAAGTTGCGCTTTTCGATCACTGGTATGAGCTGCGCCAACTGTGCCGCCAAGATTGAAAAGACCCTGAATGCCCATGCGGGGATCGACTTTGCGGTGGTCAATTTTGCCGTCAACAGCGCAGAGGTCGATTACGATCCCGCAAGTCTAAGCGAGGCTGAGATCCTGGCCATGGTTGAAGGTCTCGGTTACCGCGCGGCCCTACGCGAGGATAGCGATCAGCAGCTCATCGAAGCCCGGCATGCCCTGTATTGGGTCATCTTCGCTGGTTTTCTTTCTGTTCCGATCATGCTGTTCATGTACCTGCGCCCCTTCGGTGAGGCAACAACGCTGGTTAATGCCCTGCTTGCCAGTGTATTGCAGTTCAGCGCCGGTTTGACCTTTTATCGCGGTGCCTATAAGTCTCTGCGGAATCGCTCAGCCAATATGGATGTCCTGGTTGCCCTGGGGATCAGTGCGGCCTACGGCTATTCCTTGTTGGCCCTGTTCGGTCTGCTTGGTGAACATGCGGTGGTTTTTTTCGAAACCAGTGCCATGCTGATTTTCTTTATCCGCTTTGGCAAATGGCTCGAGAGTCGCGCCAAGGGGCGTGCCGGAGCGGCGTTAAAGCAGTTGCTCAAACTGCAGGCCGATCGTGCAATTATAGTGGTCGATGGTAAAGAGGAGAAGGTCGCCGCCAGCCGCCTTAAGCCCGGGGACCTGGTGGTGGTTCGACCCGGAGAAAAGATCCCGGCCGACGGACAGATCGAGTCAGGGATTAGTGCCGTCGATGAATCGATGATTAGCGGCGAAGCCGTACCGCTTACCAAGCAGACCGGCGACAAGGTGACCGGCGCGACGCTTAATAGCTCCGGGCGGATCATGGTGCGCGTAACCCAGGTCGGCAGTGATACGGTGCTTGCCCAGATCGTGCGCCTGGTCGAAGAGGCGCAAGGGGACAAGGCTCCGATCCAGAAGCTGGCCGACAGCGTCTCCAACGTTTTTGTGCCGATCGTCATCTCTATCTCCCTGTTGACCTTTCTGCTCTGGTATGGCCCCGGTGGAAAAGATTTTTTCTTCGCCTTCCGCATGGCGATCGCGGTGTTGGTCATCGCCTGCCCCTGCGCCCTGGGGCTGGCTACGCCGACTGCGATCATGGTTGGCTCCGCGATCGGTCTTGAACGTGGGATTCTGTTTAAAAAAGCCTCGGTGCTGGAACATATCTCACGCCTTCAGGTGTTGTTGCTCGACAAGACAGGTACTTTGACCACCGGGGTGTTTGAGGTTACGCGCCTGATTCCTGCCGCCGGGATCGAGGAGTCGCGTCTGTTACAGTTGTGTGCCTCGATTGAAGCTGGGAGTAACCATCCCCTTGCACGCAGTTTGGTCGTAGCTGCGCGTGAGCGGGGCATCGATTTTGAACCACTTGAGCAGATAGCAGAGATCGGCGGACTGGGCCTTTGTGCAGGCACCCCGGAAGGGGAGCTGCTCTGTGGTAATGCGCTGTTGCTAGAGAATCGCCAGATTGATCTCTCCGCCTTGGCTGCAGAGGCTGAAGGGCTCGCCGAAAAAGGCTGCTCGCTGATCTATCTGGGATTAAATGGGCGCCTGCTCGGTATTGTCGGTTTGTCCGACCGCATCAAGGAGAATGCATCCGAGGCTCTGTCGCGCCTGAGGGCTCTTGGCCTTGAAACCGTTCTGGTCACCGGTGACCGGCGTCTGGTTGCGCAGCAGGTCGCTTCCGAGTTGGGAATCGATCATGTCGAAGCAGAAGTCAGGCCGGAGCAGAAGCTGGCGATGGTTGAAAAATATCAAAAGCAGGGTGCCTTTGTTGGTATGGTTGGGGACGGTATTAATGATGCTCCGGCCTTGGCCAAGGCCGATATCGGCATCGCCATCGGCAGTGGGACCGATGTTGCCAAGGAGACCGGTGACCTGATCCTGGTTGGTGGCGATCTGCTCGATATCGAACGTGGAATCAGGCTGGGAAGACGGACGCTGACCAAGATCAAGCAGAACCTCTTTTGGGCCTTCTTTTACAATATTCTCGGCATCCCCCTGGCGGCCGGTCTGTTCTATCCCTGGTTCGGTGTTTATCTTGAACCTGAATTCGCCGGTTTAGCGATGGCATTCTCCAGCGTTTCGGTCGTCAGCAACAGTTTGCTGTTGCGGCGGATACGCAAACAATTATAATGATTTCGATGAAGAAGCAGCCGATAATTGGTGTAATAGGATCCTCTGCCCCGGGGGAGGCAGGTATCTCTCTGGCATACGAGGTTGGCCGTCTGCTCGCCGCGGCAGGAGCGGTTCTGGTGACTGGTGGACTCGGAGGGGTGATGGAGGCCGCCTCAAGGGGCTCCTCTGAAGCAGGAGGTTTGGTGCTGGGGATTTTGCCGGGCGACAATCCTGATGCGGCGAACCCTTATGTCGATATTGCCATCCCGAGTGGCATGGGGCACGCGCGCAATGTCCTTGTGGCACAGACCGCACAGGTCCTGATTGCTGTTGAAGGTGCACTTGGGACTTTGTCCGAAATCGCTATCGGCCTGAAAACCGGTCGTGCGGTTTTTCTGCTCGGCTCGAATCTGCAGGTAGATGGTGCCATTGCGGTAGCGACTGCACAACAGGCGGTGAGTGCGGCTCTTCAGGCACTTGAGGATGGATCATATGGCTGACAATGTGCTGGACACAGATGAGATGCCGCAGCACTGCTGCGGAAGCGCTCTGGTTGAGCCATTGATCGATTGGGTTCGTGGCAAGGGCCGCATCTTGATCGTTACGCACGATAACCCTGATCCCGACGCCCTGGCCGCAGCTATTGCGCTGCGCCATCTACTGTTGATGGGGACCGGCGAGACCGCTGTCGTTGCCTTTGGCGGTGTGATCGGACGCAGCGAGAATCGCTTGATGGTCGACGCCCTTGAGCTTGAGCTGGTGCCGATCGCTGAACTCAACTTCGATGATTTCGGCGTGGTCTGTATGGTGGATACCCAGCCCGGAACCGGAAACAATTCTTATCCAGTCGACCGCCCCCTGCATCTGCTGATCGACCACCATCCGCCGCGTCGGGATTATTCAGATATTTATTGGGCAGATATTCGACCGAACTACGGCGCTTCGGCAACGATTCTTTATGAATACCTGCGAGCACGGGAGGTCTATATCGGCACCCGTCTGGCGACCTGTCTCTTTTACGCCATCAAGTCGGAAACTCAGGATCTCGGGCGAGAATGGTCGAAGGCAGATCGGGATGCCTACTTACATCTGTTGCCCCTGGCCAATAATGCCATCCTCTATCGCCTGAGTCACCCGCCGGTGCCGAACGATTATTATTCAACCTTCCATCGCGCCATCGATAGTGCCACGCTTTATGGCAAGGTACTGGTGTTCAATCTCTACCAGATCGAAAACCCGGACCTTGTTGCAGAACTGGCCGATTTCCTCTTGCGGCAGCAGAAGGTTGTTTTTGTCATGGGACTCGGCTGGTACCATGGGGATGAATTGATCTCGGTTCGTACCACGGATCCTGGTGCCAGCCTCGGTACGGTTATCCAGAAGATGCTTGACGGGATGGGGACTGCTGGCGGGCACGGCATGATGGCCGGTGGCCAGATTCGCGGGGTGGCTGAGGATAAAGCAACCCAAAAAGAGTTGGAGCATTTGTTGACCAGGCGTTTTATCAAAATACTCGGTCTGCAGACTGAGCCTGGCGTTGCCCTGCTGGAACCTGAAGGTTGAACAATGCATCGGGTTTGACAGTTATCCGGAAACCGCGGTATAAGCCAATGCTGCTTCTTCGGGTAAATACAGACCTACTCCTTCAATGAAAACATCATGTGTAAATTGCTATACAGCCTATTGTTGATCGTGCTTTTGGGAACCCCCTGTCTTGCAGATATCGAGTTGGCCCCCAAGGGCAAACAGCCTCAGCGGTTGACCGACGTTTATCTTATGCATGGCCTCTCCTATGTTGCCCTTGATGATGTGCTCGACGCGGTCTCTCTGCGTGGACACTGGAATTCAGTCACCCATGTTTACCGGATTCGCACCGCAAATGGCTGGGCTGAGCTGAGTCCCGGCCGTCAAAACCTCAAGATCGGCAATGATTTTTTTCCTTTAAAGGAGAAACCCCGTTTCATTGATGGGCGCTTAAGGGTTTCGGAGAATTTTATTCGCAACCAGCTGTCTATGCTGATCAATCGCCCGATCTATTACCGAAATTTGAATCCAGTCACAGTCCAGAATGAAGGAGATGACAACACTCTGGACCGGCTTTTCTCCTTTCTGCTGCGCAAGAAAAAAATTGTTGCCGGGCCAAAACTGCGTGGAGTAGCAATTGATGTGGGACACGGTGGTCTCGACACTGGGGTGATCGCCGCCGATGGTTATAAAGAGAAAGACGCGACGCTGGCTCTGTCTGCACGGCTGAGCAAAATTCTCAAGATGAAGCTTGGTATACCGGTTCATCTGAGCCGGGATGACGATTATGAACTGACCCCCGAACAGCGCCTTGAACCCGTTGCTCATGAAGATGTCGATGCCTGGCTATTGTTGCATGCCCAGGGCAGTTTTACTGAAGCCGCCGAAGGGGTAGTGCTCTTTGTGCGCAGCAGTGCTGATAATCTCAATGAGGGTCCTTTGGATGCCAGTCGCCAGCTGGCCGAGGAGTTGAAGGCTGCTCTCGAAGAGTCTGATGTGCCGGTGGTCGGGATCTTCACTTCACCCCTGGTGCCACTTGGGCAGGGGGGGTTGCCGACTGTTTTGCTAGAACTTGGATATTTGACGAATCCCGTAGATCTGCAGCGTCTGCGTAGCTCCTACGGGCAGCAACAGCTCGCCCAGGCTCTATACACGGGGCTGAAGAAATTCTCTCTAAACCGAAAGAAGAATTGATGTCCGAATTTGTACGTTCCGAAAAACGCGCAGCCAACGCACTGCGCATGGTCGATTTTTCCAGAAACTTCACCCGCTATGCCGAGGGGTCAGTTCTGGTCTGTTTTGGTGAGACCAAGGTGTTGTGTAATGCCAGTGTTGAAGAGCGGGTTCCCCCATTCATGCGTGGTCAGGGCAGGGGGTGGGTCACCGCCGAGTACAGCATGTTGCCCCGCGCTACCCACACCCGCTCAATGCGCGAAGCAGCCAAGGGTAAGGTTTCGGGCCGCACTCAGGAGATCCAGCGCCTGATCGGTCGTTCGCTACGGGCCGTCACCGATCTTGAAGCCCTCGGCGAGATCACGGTTCAGATCGACTGTGATGTCCTGCAGGCCGATGGTGGGACCCGTACCGCATCGATCACCGGAGCCTATGTCGCTCTCTATGATGCCCTGCGCGGCTTGGTCAAGAAGGGCACCCTCAGCAAGATGCCGCTCCTCGATTCGGTGGCCGCAATCAGTGTCGGCATTGTTGAAGGCGAAGCGCTGCTTGATCTCGAATATATCGAAGACTCCAATGCCGACGTCGACATGAACTATGTCATTACCGGGAGTGGTGATTTTGTCGAGGTGCAGGGGACCGCAGAAGAGCGACCATTTACCGTGGCGCAGATGGATGCGATGCGCCAGTTGGCACTCGATGGCTGTCAGACTCTCACTCAGTTGCAGAAACAAGTTCTGGAGCTCTGATGAAACTGCTGGTCGCCACAAAAAATCAGGGCAAGCTGCGTGAGATAAGTCGTTTGCTTGCTGAGCAGGGGGTCGAGGTTTTTGGCCTTGAGAGTCTTGAGAATGCCCCCGATGTGGTTGAGGATGGCGACAGTTTTGACGCAAATGCGCGAAAAAAAGCCCTTGAGATCGCCAGTCTGGCAAATTGCTTGACCCTGGCAGATGATAGTGGACTCGTTGTTCCGGTCCTCGATGGTGCGCCTGGGATCTTTTCGGCACGTTATGCGGGTGAAGATGCGACAGATGCTAAAAACAATCTAAAGCTTCTGCGCGAACTCTCTGCGGAACCACAGGAGAGTCGCCAGGCCTATTTCTGCTGCGTTTTGGCACTCGCCGACCCCCTGGGCCGCTGTCGTACCTTCGAAGGGCGTCTGGATGGTGTCCTGCTCGCTGAACTCAGGGGAGAGCAGGGCTTCGGCTATGATCCCCTGTTTCTCGTGCCCGAGTATGGCAAAACCCTGGCCGAGCTCCCCATAGAAATTAAGAACCGCATCAGCCATCGTGGCAAGGCCTTGACGCAGTTGTTGCCTGTCTTAAAAGAGGATAATCCTCTCGTCGGCTGATGCTGGGTGCAGATGTGTCTTGCCGTGACTTGACACTCCTTTTGTCTGGTGCTAAAAAAGCCCGTCAATTTATAAACAACCGATTTTTAGGAGATAAAAATGGCCGTAGAAAAAACTTTCGCAATCGTTAAGCCCGATGCCTTCGCTGCCGGTTATGCCGGTAAAATTCTTGCCCGGATCTATGCTGAAGGTTTTACGGTTATTGGCCTGAAGAAGCTCTATATGAGTAAGGTTGAGGCCGAGGGCTTTTACGCTGTACATGCCGAGCGTCCATTCTTCGGTGAATTGACTGACTTTATGAGCAGTGGCCCTTGTGTTGTTCTGGCCCTCGAGGCTGAAGGTGCAATCGCCAAATGGCGCGATCTGATGGGTGCAACCAACCCGGCCGACGCCGCTGATGGAACTCTGCGCAAGGAGTTTGGTGTTTCGATCGGTGAGAACGCAACTCACGGTTCTGACGCTCCTGAAACTGCAGCCTTTGAGCTGGGTTACTTCTTCAATGGCCTGGAACTTCTGGGCTAATAAGAGTTTCAATCGAGTTTGCTCAAAGAGGCCGGGAAATTTCCCGGCCTCTTTGCGTTGCAGCTTTTAGCCCCCCCCCATTTACAGGGATTATTTACAATTCTGGAACTGCTCTTAGGCTCTCAGCTAAGACCTCGCCTCCTAAATGCCTTGAATTTACAGACGTTTTGGTCTAGTTTGCACTGTTCGCTTACAATAATTAACGAAAAGAACCCTGTATGAACGATAAGCACCTGATCGATATTAAAAACCTCTCCTTTTCAGAGCTGACAGCCATGCTTACCGGTCTGGGCAAGGAGCTGTTTCGCGCCAAGCAGATTGTCAAATGGATTTACGCGCGGGGCGTGGTTTCATTTGACGAAATGACCGACATCTCAAAGAGCTTGCGTGAAGATCTGAAGCAGCGCTTCTTTATTTCGGACTGGACGCCCGAGGTTGTTGAAACCTCGAGTGACGGTACGCGCAAGTATCTCTATCGCCTGAGCGATCAGGAGACCGTCGAGTCGGTACGTATCCCGATGGACGGCGGGAAGGACACTCTCTGCATCTCAACCCAGGTTGGCTGTGCGATGCAGTGTCGGTTCTGCCTGACCGGAACATTCGGTCTGACGCGTAATCTCGAAGTGTCCGAAATTGTAAACCAGGTCTGTGCCTCGCTCAAAGATGGTCCATTGCACAATATTGTGCTGATGGGGATGGGGGAGCCACTGCATAATCTGGATAATGTCATCAAGGCCCTTGAGATCCTTTATCTGGACGACGGATGTGGCTACGGTGCACGGCGCGTGACCCTCTCGACTTCGGGCCTGGTGCCACAGATGTTTGAACTGGCCAAACGGATCAAGGTCGGCCTGGCTGTGTCGTTGAATGCGACCACCGATGAACTGCGTGACCAACTGATGCCGATCAACAAAAAGTATCCCCTGGCTGAGTTGATGAAAGCCTGCAGGGAGATCCCCCTCGAGCCGCGGCAACGGATTACCTTTGAATATATACTGATCGGCGGGGTTAACGATACGCGGACCGATGCCAAACGTCTGGTGAAACTGCTGCATGGCTTGCGCGCCAAGGTCAACCTGATTTCGTTCAATGAGCACCCTGGGTCAGAGTTTAAGCGACCGACCGCCATTGCGGTTGAGGAATTTCAGCGTTATCTGCTCGATCGCGAAATTGTTGCGATCAAGCGTGCCAGCAAAGGGCAGGATATCTCGGCGGCCTGTGGTCAATTGAAGGGCAAGCTGGATAAACATTAGGCGTGAGGCGTGAATCATCTTTAGTGGCTTGAATTTTTACGCTATAGGGAGAGACTGATGGAGCAACAGGTTATTGGAGTTATAGGTGGGAGTGGTCTTTATGAGATTGAAGGCCTGGTTGATATCGAAGAAGTAACTCTGGAGACCCCTTTTGGCGCTCCTTCCGACAACTATGTCACCGGAGTGCTGGATGGGGTGAAGATGGTGTTTCTGCCGCGGCATGGACGTGGCCACCGTATTCTGCCTTCCGAAGTCAACTATCGCGCTAATATCTACGGCATGAAAGTCCTTGGGGTTCAGCAAATTATCTCCGTTTCAGCCGTCGGCAGCATGAAAGAAGAGATCGTACCGGGCCATATTGTAATCCCTGATCAGTTTTTTGATCGTACTCAGGGAAAACGGGCCTCGACATTTTTCGGCAATGGCATTGTCGGTCATGTCCAGTTTGCCGACCCGGTCTGCTCCGCACTCTCCCAGCGACTCGCCGCCGCTGCCGATGCCGTAGGTGCTACTGTCCACCGCGGTGGAACCTACATCTGTATCGAGGGCCCTAACTTCTCGACCCGTGCTGAATCGAATATTTACCGCAGTTGGGGGGTAGATATCATCGGGATGACCAATATTCCCGAAGCACGCCTGGCGCGTGAAGCTGAAATTTGTTATGGCACTGTCGCACTGGCGACCGATTACGATTGCTGGCACGAAGGCCATGAGGACGTCTCGGTCGAGGCCGTAATCGCGATTATTCAACAGAATGTCAATACGGCCCGCCAGATCATCAAAGAGGCGGTGCTTGAGATTGCCGCTGGCTGGCAGACAACAGACTGTAGCTGCGATGAAGCCCTGAAATACGCGATCATGACGACAAAAGAACTGATCCCGGAACAGACCCGTAAGGATCTTGACCCTTTACTCAAGAAATACCTGGGCAATGGCCCGGGCTGATGTGAGTCAACTGTGTTTCTTTTCATCGGTTGCAATGTCGATTTGAGTAGACTGCACCAAGTAGAAAAAACTGAGATTGATTGTCTGTGATACAATGAGCCAATGAGTTTGAGGGGATGCGTGACCCATCATAAATACTCTCGATTATGCCGATATCCTGATTTTTAAATGAGGTTCGGCAGTTGGGTGATGAGCTTGGCTTGATCTCAATGAGATTGAGAACGCTGTGAAAATATTCAGGCAATGAAAGAGTTTTCATTGATCTGATCTGCCCGGTTTGCGGGGAGACTCTGATGTTTGTTCTACAAAAACAACTTTCGGTGTTGAATGTTCCGAGTAATCGGGTAGCGATACTTTATCGTTCAGGCGCTGATATCCAGCTGGCTTTGCCCGATCTGCCCTCACAAATGGGCAGTGCTTTCCTGGTGTTGTTAAAAGGGGGCGGCAAGGTACAGGCTCTTGTCGGACTCTTCATGGCGAAGAGTTGTCGTAATGTTTTTTATGTTTCCAGTTCCGGTGAGGTGCCAGAAAAATTCATCGAACAGGAATTAGAGTCTGGACTGGTCTTCGCCGAGTCGATGGGCTTTATTCTGAATGACTCAGAGCTTGGACGGATGGCTGCCGAGCAGCAGGATGCCTATTGGAAGTCCTTGCCGATCTGTCGGCATCACACCAGAGTAACTCACGCAGCAAGAGTACCCGAAACAAGAGTACCCGAAACAAGAGTACCCGAAACAAGAGTACCCGAAACAAGAGTACC
>JAAXQE010000037.1:0-12163 GCA_012974425.1 Geopsychrobacter sp. | reverse complement strand
CAAGAGTACCCGAAACAAGAGTACCCGAAACAAGAGTACCCGAAACAAGAGTACCCGAAGTCGTTTTGGCTACACCGCCTGCTCCGGTAAGGACTGATTTGTCGGTAAAGCGTAAGGTTCTAAGAGAACATCTGGGTAAATTGTTAGCCTCATTGTGATATGTAGTTTGATTCGTTTTTGGAGGAAATAATGCTGTTCAGGACTATAACCACTGTCCTGCTTGTTGTTCTGTTTGCTGGCTGTGTCAGCACAAATAACAAGCAACCAAAAGCGATGCCACATTACACCCTCGGAATTTCATTCCTGCAAAGTGATAACCCAACACTTGCCCTGAGAGAATTTCTGAAAGCGGTCGAAAATAATCCCAAAGACCCACATGTTCACGCCGGGCTGGCTCGTGCTTATCAGTATAAGAAGGCCTATGCTTTAGCTGAACAGCACTACATAAAAGCCCTGACATTTTCTGACAACGATCCGAAGCATCAGAACAATCTGGCAGCGCTTTACATCTCTATGGAACGCTGGGATCAGGCGATTGAATATTTTCAGAAAGCGTCTGAAAACCTGTTGTTTATGCGCTCGGAATTGGCGCTGATGGGTAAAGGGTACGCTTATTACCGTAAGGGTGACTACCCTGCCGCGTTGAGTGCTTATCGTGAAGCTGAGGCCATTGCACCTCGTCAGGCGGTACTGCACTTTCATGTCGCAGAGACCTATGTGGCGTTAAAGCGTGAGGGACAGGCAGTTGCTTCCTATGAGAAAGCACTTCTGTTTGCACCGACCTATTCTGAAGCTCGTTATCAGCTGGCTGTTTTGTTGCTTAAGGATCAAAAGATAGATGAAGCAAAGAGTCTTCTGAATATCATTGTTGATCAAGATCCTCTCTCTGCTTGGGGGGTAAAGGCCAGTGATTTTCTTAAAGCCCTGAAATGATCCGGTTGTGGGACTGGACAAAAACTCTAAAATAAGTATTCTTTAAAGAGTGCGCTACGTATTAATTCAATCCTGGCGACTCTTTAAGGCAGAACGACTGTTATGATTATTCAGTGTCCAGATTGTACAACCCGCTATCGACTCAAGGATATGGCACCTGGCCGTCCTGATGCTCGTCTGGTATGTCCCAACTGCAGCTTCCATTTCACGCTCATTGCACCTCAGGCTGAAGGGCAATCTGCGACAATTCGATCCGGCGCAAGAGTTCTGGTTGTCGATGATGCGCATTTCTTTCGTGAAATGCTTGCCGAGCTTCTGATTCCTCTGAATCTGAATTTGTGTTTGGCTACGACCGCTGCCGAAGCGCAAGAGCAGCTGCTGCAGCAGTCGCAGCCCTTTGCCTTGATGATTCTGGATCTTAATCTCCCGGACAAAAATGGACTTGAATTGATTGCTGAATTCCGAGCCAATAACCTGCTTAGCAAGACTCGTATTCTCGCGATGAGTGGTGTCTATCGCCGCGAAGCCGATGCGATGGATGCGATTCGTGCTGGAGCCGATGCCTTTCTTAACAAATCTTTTCGACCAGAGGATCTGCGCGAGAAGGTGAGGGCGTTACTCGGCTGATGTGAAATTCTAGCTCTATGCTGAAGCCTGCCGATCTGGTTCGTCAGAGGTGTCCACTATTGACGACCGACCTCAGTCGAAGACAAGCTTTCTCATCCGGACGTTTTGAGATATTCCGCTGAGGCTGCAAATGCTTTTAATCGTCTGGTCGAAACCATATTCGTAAAACTCCTTCCAAACTAATCTCTTTTTAATGTTAAAGTCTTTTAAAAGCAGTAGCTTAGCTAGCGTTTTGCTGGCTTGACAGCCTTTGAATGCATGTTAAGCTTTTTGGAGTTTGTAGCAACTTTGGAGGGTATATCTGGGGATGATAATGAAGAAAATCCTGATTGTTGATGATGAGGAGAATGCACGGATTGGCCTGAGCAAATTACTCAGACAGGAGGGGTATCAGGTCAACGCGGTTGGTAATGGTCATGAGGCTCTCGATTTTTTGGGTCATGAACAAGTAAGTTTAGTCATCACCGACATAAATATGCCAGAAATGGACGGTCTGGTGTTTTTACGTGAACTGAATCGTGAATATCCAAGTACCGACGTTATTATGATTACGGCCTATGGTGGCGTTGAGTCATACCTTGAAGCGATGAATTTAGGTGCTTTTGAGTATCTCAATAAACCGCTCAGGCTTGATGAGCTGAAGTCTGTCATGAAGAAGATCTTTCATACCCGCGATTGTGCCTGAACCCTTCTTATTCCTTAGAGAGGTAAGTTATGAAAAATCTGGAGAAAATACTGGTTGCTATCGATTTTTCTGATAGTTCAGACAAGGCCTTCAATACCGCACTCTTTATGGCAAAAAAATTCTCGGCCCGCCTGGTATTGGTGCATGTCATTAATGAGCCGATCGATCTGCGCGGTTTCTATGTCCCGCACATCTCCTTTGACAAGCTCGAAGAAGAGATCAGGGCAGGGGCAGAAAAAATGATGGAGCGCTTTTGTCGAAATCATTTTGAAGATTTTGATAATTACGAAACCTGTATAGTCCCCGGGATTCCTTATCAGGAAATTTTGACGATTGCGCAAGATACGCAGGCGGATATGATCGTTCTCGGTACTCATGGCCGGGCAGGTCTCGATCACGTCCTTTTTGGCAGTACTGCGGAGAAGATTGTAAGAAAGGCATCCCTGCCGGTTCTGACTGTACGCTTAAGCGAAGAATGATTCCCGCTTATTTTTTTGATGCGACCAAGGACAGCGTTTTCGCTGTCCTTTTTTAATACCCAAATCTTGCATCGTCACCCTTCTCAGGCTATCCTCGCAAAACTTCACCTTCGCGGAGATTTTGATGTTAAAGGAACACACCAGTCAGTTTGCTGGAGAGAAAATATTAGTCGTGGATGATGAAGAGGTCATCGTTGAGTTGACGGCTCTTCTGTTGCGTAGTCGTGGCTTTGAGGTCCTGGCCGCCCATAATGGTGAACAGTGTCTCGAGCTGGTGAAAATGGAGAGACCTTCTCTGGTTCTGCTCGATTATATGATGCCGGTGATGGATGGTGAGACGGCACTCAAGAAGATAGTGCAACATTATCCTGATACCTACGTCATTATGTTTACCGGCAAGGGGAGCGAAGAGGTTGCCGTCCGCCTGATGAAATCCGGCGCGGCTGATTATCTGCAGAAACCCTTTGTGAATAGTAGCCTGTTGGAGAGGGTCGACTCTGTTCTGCAATTACGTCAGGTTGAACTCTCTAATCGTGATCTGTTACATGAAAAGGAGTTGCTGCAGCAGGAAATTGAGGCCTGGAACCTTCATCTTGAGCGGCGGGTCGAAGAAAAATCACAAGAGCTGGAACTGGCTCATCGTGAAATATTACAAGCTGAAAAGTTGGCAGCCCTGGGGCACATCAGCGCCGGTATGGCCCATGAGATCAGAAATCCGCTCAATGCCATTAATCTGTTTGCCCAGATCCTTTCAGGCGCTTACAGCGACGACCTTGAAAATATCTCCTATATCAAGAAGATCATAGAAGAGGTCGAACGGGTCGATAGCATCCTGATCAAGATGCTCGCAGCCAGTCGGGGTACGGCCGCCCCGCGCAGTGAGGTTCGCTTTGAACAGATCGCCAGACGGGTTCTGGCTGATAGTGAAGTGGTGTGTCGCTCACAACGTGTGACTGTCGAATGTCTCATTGAGGAAGGCCTGCCGACGATTATTGCTGATCCGACCGAGATTGAGCAGATCTTCACCAACCTGGTAACAAACGCCTTGTTTGAAATGCAGGCTGGCGGCCATTTGGGATTACGCTTGACCATGGATGAAGGCTTTATCCAGCTGGTGGTATCGGATACTGGCCGAGGTATTCCCAAGGAGCACCTGAACCAGATATTTGACCCTTTCTTTACGACGAAGGAGAAGGGGACCGGGTTTGGTCTGTCGGTTGTGCTGCGCATAGTGCGCGGCTACAGTGGCTTAATCAGGGCCGAGAGTGACGTCGGGCTTGGGACGACTTTTAGCGTTAAAATTCCAGTCAGACAAGAGATGGCGGCCTAGCGATGGCTCTACGTTTGCGTGAAATCAAGCTTCATCTCGAAGAGGATGAAACGCTGTTGCCTGCGCGGATCGCAGAGTCGCTGGGTCTTGATCCCGCTGAATTGCATAACCTGAAACTGGTGCGCAAGGGGATCGATGCACGACGTAAATCGGCTATTTTGAAAGTCTATACCGTCGAATTTGAGGTTGCTGATGAAGTTGAAGTCCTCAAGCGACAGGCAGATAATCCCCATCTGAGCAAGGTTGACCCTCCCGCCCCATTTACTCCGCTTGTTTCTACCCCGGGGCGTAAGGTGATCGTCGTCGGGATGGGTCCCGCCGGGCTCTTTGCCGCCCTGAACCTGCGGCGCAGTGGGGCCGAGGTTTTGCTGGTCGAGCGCGGGAAACCGGTTGCCGAACGCTTGCAAGATGTCCAGACGTTCTGGTCTGGTGGCTCCTTGAACCCGCACAGCAATATTCAGTTTGGTGAAGGGGGCGCGGGTACTTTTTCCGATGGCAAGCTGACGACAAGAATCAATCATCCGTTGGTGACAGAGGTGTTGCAGTCTCTGGTCGATTTCGGAGCCCCCGAAGAGATCCTCTGGCAGGCGAAACCGCATATCGGCTCTGACCGGTTGCGGAAGGTTCTGGTACGGATGCGTAAAAAGCTTCGGGACGAAGGGGTGGAGATCCGTTTTTCAACTTGTTTGACCGGGATTGAGCAGGCGGGTGGACGCCTGGCCGGGGCCATTCTGAATGGCGACCAGTTCGAAGCCTGTGATAGCCTGGTGTTGGCTGTCGGCCACAGTGCACGTGATACCTACCGGATGTTGCAGCAGAGTCAGATTGCTCTTGAAAGTAAATCCTTTGCCATCGGTCTACGGGTTGAGCATCCTCTGGAGCTGATCAACCAGATTCAGTATGGACTGCCCAGCCACCCGCAACTCGGCGCGGCCGAGTACGCACTCGCCTGGCAAGACAAACAGGCCGGTCGCGGAGTGTACTCCTTCTGTATGTGCCCAGGCGGGGTGGTGGTGAACGCTTCCTCTGAAGCAGGCGGGGTGGTGGTGAATGGCATGAGTGATTTCAAACGCGATGCCGCCTGCTCGAATAGCGCTCTGGTTGTGACTGTCGGCCGCGCTGATTTCAGTTCCGCCGATCCCCTCGCCGGGGTCGCATTTCAGCGCCACTGGGAAGAGCAGGCATTTACCGCTGCCGGTTCTACGGGCAGCGTGCCGGGGCAACCCCTGCTCGGTTTTTTAAATGGCACAAGCGGTGACCTGAAGACCAGCTGCCAACCAGCAGTGGTTGCTGCCGATCTTAGCCAGGTGCTGCCCGCTGCGGTCAGCGAAGCGTTACGGCGTGCATTGCCACAATTCGAAAGACGGATGCGCGGCTTCGTTGGACCCGAGGCGATGTTGCTTGGGGTTGAGACCCGAACCAGTGCGCCCTTGCGAATTCTGCGCGAGGATCATGGTTGTTCGGTCAGCCTGCCGGGCCTTTTTCCGGCCGGTGAAGGAGCAGGCTACGCCGGGGGGATCATGAGTGCCGCAATCGATGGCATCAAAACCGCAAATCATGTGACTTGTCACTTGAATTCATTCTGACAGGAATAAAACTTTGAAACAGATATATGTCAACCAGATCGGCGAACGTGACCAGGTAGATTCAGTTTTTCTGGTGCGCGATCGCATCCAGGCAATGGCGCGTAACGGCAAGCCTTATATGACTTTGAAGCTGATGGACTCTACCGGAGAGATTGAGGCTCGGGTCTGGGACCGGGTCGATGAATTCGCCCGCCTGTTCGAAAAAGATGATTTTCTGCATGTCAGCGGACGGGGCAACCTGTACATGGGCAAGATGCAGTTGGTCGTTCAGCAGTTGCGCAGGGTTGCCGAAGAGGATGTCGATCTCGCTGATTTCCTGCCGGTCTCAAAACGACCCATTGCCGAGATGCGGGCGGAGCTAGAACAATTATTGGCATCGATGAACGATGGCTCGATGCGCAAGCTGCTTTTGGCCTTCTTTGATGACAGCGATTTTTTCAGGCTTTACAGCCGGGCTCCTGCCGCAAAAGGGATGCACCACGTCTTCCTCGGTGGCTTGCTTGAACATTCACTGGCGGTTGCCGATTTGGCCTGTGATGTGGCACGGCGCTATGCTCAGGTCGATCGTGACCTGCTGATCGCCGGTGCACTGCTGCATGATGTCGGCAAGACCGCCGAACTCAGCTATGAGCGTTCTTTCGATTATACCGACGAGGGGAAGCTTGTCGGGCATATCGTCATGGGGGTTGAGATGATCGAGGAGAGGTCGCGGACCATCCCCGATTTTCCTCGCCAGCAGGTGATGCTGCTCAAACATCTGCTTCTCTCTCATCATGGCCAGTATGAATACGGTTCACCCAAGCGACCCAAGATGCTGGAGGCTGTCATCCTCAATTTTATTGATGATCTCGATTCTAAAATCAACGGCATTCAGACCCATATTGAGAAGGAACCGGAGCGTACCGCAGACTGGACCAGTTATCATCGGCTCTATGACCGCTACTTTTACGCGCCAGTCGAAGCGAAAAAGAGCGATCCTCTGCCGCCAGTCGAAGCGGTCACGAAGACGCCGGAAGCACCAAAGACACGCCGTACAAGGGATGAACCGCTTGGGTTCACCCTGGGCGAACAACTTGCCGGGCAGAACCTGAACCTGTTCGTAAATGAGAATGAGAAGAAGGACTAAAAGAGATGATTGTTGAAGTTTTTCCGGTTGGCCCGCTGCAGGTTAACTGCGTAGTGCTCGGTTGTTCTGTCAGTCGTAAAGCGGTCGTCATTGACCCGGGTGCTGATCTGGAGCTCATTGAAGAGACGCTGCGAAAACATGAGCTGAGCGTAGAAATGATCCTCAACACCCATGGCCATTTTGATCATATCGGCGCAAACGCGGCATTGAAGAGATCGACCGGTGCGCCATTATTGATTCACCATGAGGATGTCAAGCTCCTGACCAGGGCCAGCCTGCAAGCCTCAACCTACGGGCTGGTCGCTGAGGATTCACCGCTCCCCGATACCGAACTCCAGGGCGGTGAAACCCTCAGCTTTGGTGAAGAGCGCCTCGAGGTGTTGCATACCCCCGGGCATTCACCCGGCTGTGTCTGTTTTTATCGGGAAGGACTGCTGGTCTCCGGCGATACGCTCTTTGCCGGTTCCGTCGGTCGCACCGATCTGCCTGGCGGAGACCATCAGCAGTTGCTGAACAGTATCCAGCAGAAACTGGTTGGACTGCCGCCGGAAACAAAGGTTCTGCCAGGTCATGGGCCATTGACCAGCATTGAGCATGAGTTGAAACACAATCCTTACGTGGCGGGTTAAGGGACGAATATGCTGCAAGGAAAAACGGTTGTCCTTGGTGTCAGTGGTGGAATCGCAGTCTACAAAGCGGTTGAACTGTTGCGCTTGCTGATAAAGGCCCAGGCCGAGGTTCATGTGGTGATGACGAAGAACGCTTGTGAGTTCGTCACTCCCTTGACCTTTCAAACCCTGTCGCACAATCCGGTCCATACCGAACTCTTTGATCTTTATCAGGAACAGGAGATCGGTCATATCTCGCTGGCTGATCGCGCGGATCTCTTTCTGATTGTGCCGGCAACGGCGAATCTGATCGGTAAGATAGCCAACGGGTTGGCTGATGATCTGCTTTCGACCAGTCTGATGGCAACCAAGGCGCCGGTCCTTATCTGCCCGGCGATGAACACCAATATGTATGAGGATCAACGCTACCAGCGCAATCATCAGCAACTGCTGGCCGATGGTTTTCACCTGCTTGAACCGATCAGCGGTGATCTGGCCTGTGGTTGGCAAGGCAAGGGGAAGCTTCCCGATCCGCAACAGATCTTCGCGGCCGCTTGCAACCTGCTGGTGCCCGGAGACCTGAGCGGGGTGCGGCTGCTGGTGACGGCAGGACCGACGCGTGAAGAACTCGATCCGGTCCGGTATCTGAGTAACTATTCATCCGGGAAGATGGGTTATGCCATCGCGCGCTCAGCCGCGGCTCGTGGTGCCGACGTCACCCTGATATCGGGTCCAGTCGCACTCAGCGAGCCTGGCGGTGTTACAACGCTGCAGGTTACCAGCGCGCTGCAGATGCAGCAGGCACTTGCTGAGCGTTTCGATAGTTCCGATGTGGTGATCAAGGCGGCAGCGGTCGCCGATTATCGTCCGCTGCACAAGGCCCAACAGAAGATCAAGAAGAGCGCAGAAGAGTTTTGTCTGCAACTGGAAAAAAATCCTGATCTGTTGGCTGAACTCGGCAAGCGCAAGAAAAAGCAGATTCTGGTCGGCTTCGCTGCAGAGACGGAAAACCTGCTCGAGAATGCTGCTACAAAAATAAAAATGAAGAACCTCGATATGATCGTCGCAAATGATGTGACGGCAGAGGGGGCAGGCTTCGGCAGTGAAACCAACCTGGTCAATTTTCTCTTTGCCGACGGGCGTCAGGAAGCCTTGCCGCTACTGAGTAAGGCTAAGGTGGCCGAAACTCTGCTCGATCGAGTCAGGGAACTGCTGGATAAGCCGAAGCATTAAACCTGAATCAGCAGATCGAGCAGACTGTCGGGGTCGGTGATGCCAGACCTGAAGCGCTGTTTCAGATCACCGAGGATGATATCGGCATCCTCCTGACGGAGTTTCCCGTCGAGCCAGAGCATGTTGAGATTCTTGCGCATCAGTTTGGCTGCGGTCAGTGCGCGCTCGCCGGTCGGGTCGGCCTGCCAGTAGGGGCTCAGCTCATCCCCCAGAACCCCTTCAACGGCGGCATAGGCCAGGTCGATATAATCCCGCTGATCCTCGGGGGTGAATTCCCACTTCGAACGTTTTGTGACGCTGTTCAGCAGCTTTTGCCATTGCTTAAGTCGACTGATCAACAGCATTGAGTTGAACAGGCGCTTGTTGGCCCGAAACGATAAAACCGTATCGGAAAGAACGCTGCTGAGCATGATGTCGTGGCTGCGGTAATCCTGATGCGCCAGGTCACGCGCCAACTGCCAGGTCTCTTCCTTAACGATGTCCTCGGCGCGCATCTCCCAGTAGGTGTGTTTAAGCATCAGGGTGTTGAAGGTGCGTGTCATCTTGAACGGGACGAAATAGTTGTGCGCTACGGTGTCGGCGGCAAGGTGAGCCAGATAGCCCCAGGCACAGGCCTTATGTTGCGGGGAGTCTGCATTGTCGAGAATTTTAAGGCCGATCCGCCAGTTATGGCAGTGTTCAAGGTAGTGGGTGAATTTCTTTCCCAGGGTGATATCTGCGGCAACACAACCGTAAAGAAAATCGAGAGGCCAGGCCGCCAGTAACGCCTGTAGCCCCGCCGGCAGCGCTTGAGGGTTCGCCAGCAGCCTTGCCCCAAGAGATAGATGAACCCCTGCGCCCCAGGCGAAGGCTTCGCCTGGGAGCAAAATGATCGTAAAAAACAGGATTAGGCTGGCCAGTCCCATGCTACATTGTTTCATAAATTTTTTCCGCGCTGCTTGGCGGAATACTCCAATAAAGGCTGAATGACTATGCCCGATAAATTATATCAGGAATGCCGTACGCTGATTAGTGGCTGTCGTGCGATTTTTGAAGATTTGCGCGAAGCTGGCGTCGATACACTGCCGTTGTCTTCGGAAAAAACGCCTGTTGCATCCCAGGTGGAGAACGCATCCCAGCCCACCGGTGGGCAGGAGCGCGGGTCCACTGTCCCGGAGACCCTTGCCGATCTTCAGCAGGAATTGACCAGTTGCCAGGGCTGTGCCCTGAAAAAGCACCGGACCCGGACCGTCTTTGGGGTTGGGAATCCCAATGCGCGCCTGGTGCTTGTCGGCGAGGCGCCCAACACAGAAGAGGAGACACAGGGGGAGCCCTTCGTCGGTGAGACGGGACAGCTGCTTGATCGGATTCTGTTCGCCATGAAACTAAGGCGTGAAGATATCTACATTTGTCACCTGGTCAAGTGCAAGCCGCCAAACAATCGCGGACCTGAAACTGCTGAAGTCGCAGCCTGTGAGGATTTTCTAAAGCGGCAACTGAAAATTATTGCTCCAGAGATGATTCTCAGTCTAGGAGGTATTGCGACTCAGGCTCTGCTCAAAACCGATGATTCGATCAGTAAACTGCGCGGTCGCTGGCAGACATATGCTGGCATCCCGCTGATGCCGACCTTTCATCCCGCAGATCTGCTGGAGAATCCGGCCGGCAAATATCAGGTTTGGGAAGATGTGAAACAGGTGATGCATCGCCTCCAGGATTAGTTTGATTTAGTTTGAACTTGTCATACTGAACTCTGTTTACGATTTCATGATTTTAGTGCCGCCATAGATTAAAGGGCTTCAGTTAACCGCTTTTCCGCAAGAACAGTCTCTTCTTCGCGGCGTTTTTGATCCCAGCCCAGCTCCGCTGTCATGAGTTTAAGGACCCTGGGCATCGCCTGTCTGGTTGCCTCGGTATCCAGCAGAGCCAGCGGCATGCGGCGGGCCAGTACATATCGACAACCCGCTCGGCTAGTTCATAACGCACGGCATAAGGCCCTTCTGCTTCGAGAACCGGGTGATTTTCGGGCAGGCGCGCGCCGTACCCCTCCTCAGCTAATTTCGCGACCAGTTCTGCCTTGTCACCCTAGTACTCTGTATTTCATAAAAGTTCGCAAGATTGCGCCGGGATTTGTCGTGTCAGCAAGGCGTGCTTCCTGCTGCATAGCCGTAGCTATACAGCAGGAGGTACAACGTAGCTGGCGCGGCAAATAACCAGCAAGATGCGGAGGGTTATAGGATACAGAGTACTAGGTTCGATGCAGATAAGCGGCGACCTCTGTGTCAAAACCATACTTTTTGCTCAGCTCAGGATCGCCATTGTCGGTATAGTCAGCGCCGCCGAGGATCAGTATATGCCCGGTCTGAAAGTGCGTCAATCTGGTTTATACTCCCGAGACGAACCATGGCATCGCGTTCGAACTGGTTCCTCCAGTTTCTGGCGGACCTGTTGAACATTCCGGTTGAACGCCCCCAGTTGACCGAAACAACCGCTTTGGGTGCGGCCTGTCTTGCGGGAGTGCAACTTGGGGTTTTCGATTCGCTGACGGATATCCAAAAGTATTGGCAGAGAGATGCACTATTTACCCCTAGACTGAGCGCTGGTTCAGCCCTTTATCTGGCTTGCGATAGCTTGAGCGGCTATGTGACTGGTCTGGTCATTGAAGTCAACGGGGGACAGTTAATGGCATGAACCTTAATGGGCCTTACAGGGGATCTGACTGAGTGAAAAAACTAGAAATTCCGAGGTAAATCTCCTATGATCAGGCACTCAGATAACTTTTAAATTAATAGCTAATCAGGTTTTTTTAGAGCCTGGATTCAATTTGTAAGTGCAACTCAACTTGGTTGGTTTGATGGATAAGCTGCGGTAGTCTCTCGGCTTCTTTCACCGACCAAAGTTAGAGGAGCACGATGAAGCACTACACGCAGCTTACCCGCGAAGAAAGATATCAGATTTACGCCTTGAAAGCAGCAGGGCACAATCAGGCTGATATCGCAAAGGTTATAGGTCGTCACAAGTCTACGGTTAGCCGAGAACTAATCCGCAACCGAGGGCTGAAGGGGTATCGCCCCAAACAGGCGCACAGCAGCCGAAAAGAGTTGTTTGAGCGGTTCTTCTTTTTATCACCCTTCATTTCGTGCCGTAACAAGGACCCCATTGTTTCAACAAACCTTTAAAAATATCGATGATGTTCTCTGGAAAGAAGCAGGCTGTTCTTCCGAACTCGACTACACCGAGCAATCCTCCTGGATGCTGTTTCTGAAGTACCTGGATGATCTGGAGCTAGAGCGCTCGATGGCGGCCGAGCTGGTCGGCAAGCCTTATGAGTTCATCATTGATGGCCAGCATCAGTGGTCGCAGTGGGCCGCACCGAAGAAGGCCGATGGCTCCTTCGATCACGATACCGCCCTGACCGGGGATGATTTGATCGAGTTTGTCGATAACCAGCTGTTCCCCTACCTCAAGGGGTTCCGGCTTCGCGCCACCGGCCCAGATACCATCGAATACAAAATCGGTGAAATCTTCGGCGAGATCAAGAATAAGTTCCGCAGCGGCTACAGTTTGCGCGATGCGC
>JAAXQE010000220.1 GCA_012974425.1 Geopsychrobacter sp. | reverse complement strand
GGATGCCCAAACCCAGAAATTCGCGATCAATATCTTCAATCAAGCCAAAGAGAGCTCTGACAGTTTCGCCAGCTACGCCCGCCAATTTGGTGAGCTCTTCGGCCAGGAACCACAACTCTGCAACTCCATGATGAGCTTTCTCTTTGAAGTCGCCATGGCCGACGGCGAGCTACACCGCAGCGAAGAGCAGATGCTGCTCGAAGCCAAGCAGGCCTTCCGCTTACACGACAGCGTCTATCAATCGATGCGCAGTCGCTACACCGGCACAGCAACCGGCAGCCAGAGCCTGGCAAAGCACTATGAAATCTTGGGAGTCACTCAAGGGGCTAACAAGGCAGAGATCAAAAAGGCCTACCGCCTGAAAGTTTCCGAATACCACCCGGACAAGATCGAGGGGAAGGGCTTACCGCCTGAGTTTATCAAGTTCGCCAACGATAAGGTCGCCGAGATTAACGGCTCATACGATGCGGTGATGGCGCAACTATAAGTTGCGCCACCTCTTTAAAAAACAAGAGGGGCTCCGTTTTTTAGGAACCCCTCTTATCTTGTCTCTATATCATCTGCAGCAACAATTGCTCGGCCTCAAAAACATAGGGATCATCCTTGATCTTCTCTTTTAGGCTTAGCTCTTCCTTGCTCTCTTCCTTCTCCGGTTCCAGACCGCCATGGGGTGAATCGGTTTCATTGACCTGAAGCTGCTGCAACTCTTCACGTTCCTTGATGATCTGGGCCAGAGCGAGTGACTGTCGACTGTTTTCGCGCCGCTCGTTCGCCTTGTCTGCAACCTCGATCAGCTCCTTGAATTTTTCCGATGTCGCCACGCGCTTTGCGCTTTCAGCACGCAATTTATCAAAGGAGATCGTTCGATTCTGCCAGAGTTTATAGTCGGCACTCTCGATATGATCCCAGGCCAGGGCGTTGGTCAGATACTTTTCGCCGCTCTCCAACCCGTCATAGCGTGACGGCAGGACAACATCTGGGATAACCCCCCGCTCCTGGGTCGATTCACCACTGATGCGATAGAATTTCTGGATCGTCACCTTCAGCGCACCCAAAGGCAGATATTTCTCCATCCCCTGCAACCGGACGGCACGATCGAGGTCGAGCATCGCCTGCACCGTCCCCTTGCCATGGGTATGCTCGTCACCAACAATCAACGCACGCCCATAATCCTGCAGGGCACCGGCAAAGATCTCTGAGGCCGAAGCACTGAAGCGGTTGACCAACACCAGGACCGGACCATCGTATTCAACCCCGGCCTCATCATCACTCAGCTCACGAATCTTGCCCCCGCGACTCCGCACCTGAACCACCGGGCCCTTGTCGATGAAGAGTCCAGTCATCTCGACCGCATCCCCCAGTGAGCCGCCACCATTGTTACGCAGATCGATAATCAAACCCTCGATCTTTTCGGCAACCAGCTTGCGCAGTTCGCTGCGCATATCATCGGTGCAATTGCGTCCGGTTTTGCCGGTGTAGTCACGGTAAAAAGAGGGGACCTTGATATAGCCGAAACGTTTTTTACTCGCCACGTCGATCACGGTTTCCCCCTTGATGAAGGTTTCGGCAATTTCGACGATATCGCGCACAATCGGCACAATCAGCTGTCGCCCGTCCGGCTTTTTGACGGTCAGGCGCACCTCGGTGCCCTTTTTACCACGAATCAGAGCGACCGCGTCACGGATGCGCGTGTCGGTAATATCGACCGGCTCCCCTTTGATCCCTTCGCCAACCTTCAGAATAATATCATCCGCCTCAAGGTGTCCCTGCTTGTACGCCGCACTGCCGGGGATGATCCGCACCACCTTGATGTAGCCATCCTCTTCACGCAGGGTGGCGCCGATCCCTTCGAGGGAGCCGCTCATGCTGATATCAAAATCTTCCTTACTGGTCGGGGCCAGATAATTGCTGTGCGGATCGAACGCACGCGAGAGGGCATTGAGATAACGATCGTAGTGATCCTGGGTGGTTTCATCCAGCATACGCTCGAAACTGCTGAGCTGGCTCTTTAGCACCTTTTCGCGCGCCTCAACCAGCAGACGCTTTTTGAGGTCGGCCTCGACCTTGAGCAGCAGCTTCGGTTCAGTAGTTTTCAGTTCATCTTCAAGCAGCCCAAGGTAGCGATTGATCGTCTGGTACTTAAGGACCTGGCGCCAGCGCTCCCTCAATTCAGCATCATTTTTCGCGTAGCCAAACTTTTCCGGATCGGTTTCAAACTCATCGACAGAATCTATTTTAAAGTCCTGGGCAAGAATCTGCGTACAGATCTTCTTAACTTGCTCAATGCGCCGGTCCAACAGTTGCTGGCCCTGCTGTGGCAGTTCCAGGCGACCAGCGCGGATCGCATCATCGATCAACAACTCTGAAGGAGAAAGAGACTCGATATCAGACTGAAGCAGAAAACGTTTCTTGCCATCCAACTGCTTGAGATAGAGCTCGTAGGCTGACTTGGAAAACTGATCATCCAGCTCTTTATCGCTGTAGTGATGTCGGTTCAATTGTTGCTGAATCATATGACCAAGCAGGCGGGCCCGATTACTGTCGAAACTACGCTCGGCGGAGACCGGTGTGGCTCCTGCCAGTAACACCAACAAAACGGCAAGAAGGGTCTGAAATTTCCAAAAAGTTCTAAAACTCTGCATGTCTATATAATCCTTCTGGTAGTACGCTATTGGCCAGCAGCCAAGCTGCTTAACGCTGATATGGTCTCAAGCGGATATTGCCGACATCAATCAATCGATGCTCAACGGTTGCCAAGCAACCTGCATCCCCAGCAGCCAGCAGTCCGTAAGGTTCCCCCTCAATCGGTTGGCCACGGGTGCGGGTACGGGCGGCCAGACAAAAACGCTCGCCTGCGGGCAGATAAAGCTGAAAGCGTCCGTCCGACCCAACCACCGCCGAGGTATAGTCGGGCATTCGCCGAAAATCAAGGTCGCTATACGCCAAGGCAAAAGCTCCCGCCAGCAGCTCACCCTTTGAATCGACCAGAAGGCCCGTGAAACCGGTTTTCCCCTGACTGAAACTCCCGCTGCGCAGTAAAACCGGCTGACCAGCTTGCACCCCCTGCAAACGAAAGTCAGCCCGACTGACCCGGTCTGCTTCGACCAGAAGCGGGTTCTGCTCATGCATCGCCCAGGCGTCACCTGCGCGGGGCGGACCAGCCTCACCGCCAGCTTGTCGCCAGCGTGCGATCAGATAGTAGGCTCCCTCAACCAGGGCGAGGAAATAATTACCGTTACTATCGGTACTTACCCCAAAATCAGCCGGTCCACGCAAACTGCTGCTGGTGTTGCGATAGGCATAAACCCAGGCGTCTGCGACGCCGCGACCATCACGGCCGGTCACCAGGCCACTGATTCCGGTTTTACTGGTAATATAAGTCGAGGAGGGAGGAGTCTGGGCCACACAGCCCATTACCAGAAACACAAGCATCAGCAGACTAAGAAATCTAAACTTCATACTAACACACCATTAGAAATATCTATACGTCTGGGCCATAAAAGAACATCTGAACCAGACCAGAGGATCCGGTTCTGCTGGTCGCCCTCGACAAAAGACCTCCGGTTCTCCTTTGCGCTAGCGAGCAAACGGCGCCGTGCCGCCGCGGTCCCCCGGGCGATATGCGGTGCATCAAGCAAGGGGTGGTCGACCAGTTGAGTCGTCTGCTCATTGAGGGGACAATGGAGCGAAATCAAGTCGCTACTCACGATGAGTTGAGCGAGATCGACAAACACTATCTGCGGCCAGTCCATCCCAGCTTAAATCACCCGGGTTGGCTCTATGTCTATCGAGCACGACACCCTTCATCACTCCATCCCCTGGCGATAGTTGAACTTGCTGATCTCGGAGGGATCGGTGCGGCGGCGCACGGCCTCCAGCACCTCTTTGCCACGCGCCGAAGCGGCTCCCAGATGCGAGAGATCGACCACAAACTGGCGGCACCCCATGGCTTCAAGCTCGGCTTGCTCGGCAATAAAGGAGAAATCGGTCAAGCTGTCGAGGCTGGTCACCCCCTGGCGTTGCTGAACCCGATAGGCATCACCACGATCACTCATCACCGGCGCATTCCCCTTCAACTGACGGATCTCTATCCGCGAACGTAACAGCGGAACACTGGCATAGATCGTCAAGGCCAGATCGATACCCGGATCACGACGCAGCAGGTTGACCAGATTCTCACGATCATCTTCGATATAGAGTTCCGCTTCGCTGATTCCCAGATCGCGCCAGGCGAGCAACGCCTGATGGTTCAACGAGAAGAGGCGGAAACTGCTGTACAGGACTAGCTCTGCGAGTTGCTCAAAGAGGGGAAAATCTCCCAGATTATTGAGCCGGAACCGGCGGAACCCAAGTTGATGTAGCTGCTTCACCATCTGCCCCATGTCACGCCAGTCGTCACCCAACAGGACGAAGGGGATATCCCAGATAATCTGCGCGGCACGTTTACTCAAGCCAGCGGCGGCATGCAGGTTAGCACTAGAGAGGGTCAAAACCAGTTGATCGACCTGCGCATCCTGCAAGAGGCGCTGTTCAGAAGCATCACGCAGATGAACCCGCAGCCTGCTTTGCCCGGCAGGGGCAACCTTTTCGGGGAGCAATGCGGCAAGGGCAGCGACAACTCCGGCCGGTCGGCCGGGGGCCTCTTCGGACCAGCTCTCACTAAGCTCACTATAAAACTGGCGGCGGATCTCCTTGAGTCGCTTGGGCGGCACAAAAAGGTTCGCGGCAACCCGGGCGTCGAGACGGCGCAGGCTGAAGGGGGCCTTGTCGGTTGCCACAAAAATCTTGTGCAGCAACTGCGTATCCAGACCGCGCTCACTGGCGGTAAAACTCTCGATCGGATAAACGCGGTGCCAGCTCTGTCCGCGGCTCTCGGCCTTGAGTTCAATTTCAGCGGTACTCACCACAACCGCAAGGTCGAGTGGCGTACGCTGCGGCGGAAGCTGCTCCAACTTTTTACGACAGGCCTGTTCGCTCATGCTGAAGGCCTCGCTCGAGGAGACCTTGAAGACAGAATCGCCTGCCGTAAAACGGTCGTTAAAAGGGGTTGGTACTGTCACGAAGCCCTTTTCAAGGTGACCGACCTGCTTCGCCCCAAGCTGCAGACTCCGCAGGGTAAATGCGGTGCCAGCCCGATCGGTGCGTGGCTGAATGCGCAGTCGGTCACCGATATGCAGGGGGCCACTACTGCGGAAACTGATGTCGCGCCCGGTTACCCGCTCGACTTCGCCGAGGTATTGACCGGTTGCCCCCTTAACCGCCGGATTCGCAATATCCTGAGGTTGCCCGCCACTCAAAAATCCTTGGGTCGGCTTACGCCCGAAGCTCGATTTAAGTAACTGCTTGGCTTGTTCGACCGCCTCTTTCTGCCGATCCTGCGGTGCATCCAGCACCAGTCGATAGGCACCGACGACATTCTGGACATATTCGGCGCTCTTCATCCGCCCCTCGATCTTGAGACTCATGACACCGGCGCCCAACAGTTGCGGGATCAATTCTATGGCCGACAGATCATTGGTCGAAAAGTAATACCCCTCCTGATTCCGTTGCTTATGCTGACGTCGGCAGGGCTGAGCACAGCGTCCACGGTTGCCACTCATCCCACCGAGGAAGGAAGAAAAATAGCACTGTCCGGAGAAGGAGAAACAGAGGGCACCATGAATAAAATGTTCGAGTTCAATCGATGTCTGACGCCGGATAGCTGCGATCTCGTTGATGGTCAGTTCGCGTGACAGCACCGCACGGGTAAAGCCCATCCGCTCGAGCATCTGGACCCCGGCGGCATTATGCACCGTCATCTGGGTCGAGGCGTGGAGTTCCAGGGCGGGGAAATGTGTCTTGGCCAGCTGCCAGATCGCCAGATCCTGTATAATCAGGCCATCGACCCCGATCTGCTGCAGCGCTCCGAGGGTTTCGATCAGCTTCGGCAGCTCGCTCTCTTTCACCAGGGTATTGAGGGTGACATAGACCCGGCGCCCTTCACGCCGTACGTAACGACAGACCAGTTCAAGTTCGCGTAAGGAGAAGTTTTTGGCCTTGGCACGGGCAGAGAACTCCTTGAGTCCGACATAAACGGCATCAGCCCCGGCTTCCATTGCGGCAAAAAATGCCTCGAGGCTTCCAGCCGGAGCCAGAATTTCAGCATCGCCAGGCTTTATAATCTTTGCCATCACTGCTTATTTCCATCCAGCATCTGCTCAATCAGTTTCAGACTTGAACCGGCGACAAAACGGCCGTTCACCCAGTATTGCGGTGTCCCGCGAATTCCGAGTTGTGCGCCGACACCTTGATGCTCCTGCAGCAGACCATTTGTCTTGAATTCGGGTAAAGGCTGATTATCAAAGGCTCCCCCCATCACCTCTTCGTAGGCTACTTCAGGCTCGGCAGAGGAGAGAATATAGTCTGCCTTGGCTTCGGACTGAGGGTGCATATTGAGCGGGAAGAGGAAGATATAACGTGTGACATCGCTGCGTCCGGCAAAGAAAGCCGAGCCCTCCCGGCAATAGGGGCAGTCTGGATCAGCCACTTCGATCACCTGCTGCGGGCCCTTGCCGATAACCAGCGCCTTAGCGAGGGGGAAAAGACCAGCCTTGCCGGTCATTAAATCGGCCTTGGCTGCCTGGGTCAGATTTTTTGCATCAGGTGTCCAGAACTCACCGGTGAGCAGATAACCGCTGGCCGGAATGTAGTAGATGATCTCACTCTGGTCTGCTACCACCTGATAAACACCCTCGATGGGACCGGGCGTCACCTGCTGGAAATTGAGCTGCGGATAATTCTGGCGCAGGGATTTGGCCACATCCTCAACTGCTGCGGTTACAGAGAGAGGGAACAGGCCCAAAAACAGTACGGCTGCAATAATAAAATTTCGTAACATCATTCTCTCGACTTTCTCCATCGCTTAATCTTTTTAATCCGAAGTCAAAACCTGGCGACTGATACAAACCTGCCTCATCATAGCCCAGCAACCGGCAAGACGAAAGGGGGTAGCGCTTGCTGACTGTGCTTATTTGTGATAGTCAATTATAGCTATTTCCTCGCTCAATTGTCGCAAACTACCTTTTTTGCGAAAATAGTTACTCAAAATACACATCTCTTCTTCCAAAACAGGAGCCGCTATGGGGTTCAGCAAAGTCACTGAGATCAGCTACTTGAAGAAGGTCTTCTTCTTCACCCACCTGATGGGCCTGCTGTTTGCGTTATCGTTCCCCTTCATAGCCTCGTTGCTCGTTGGTGAAGCTGCCCTTGAAACACCCTTTGTCCTTCTCTGCATCCTTTTCAGCTACGTTATGGCGGTCTCGTCCTTCCTCTTTGTGCGCGGCACGCTCAAAAAACAGTTACGCCAGCAGTTGCTTTTCCTCCTCCCGCTGACGGGCGAGATCAAAACCAATGGCGATACTCTCGAAAACCTCTCCAGCTCTCTGGAGAAGGGAGTAGGGCAAGCCCAGGCACTGGTGGCCAAGATGCTCAAAACCGCCGACCAACTGATCCCCCACTACCGCAGCCTGGCCCAGGCCAGCTTTTATCTGGTTGATCGCGCCAACGATGGCATTGCAGCTTCAAAAATCACGCGTAAAGATGTCGAAGTTATGGAATCTAAACAATCCGACATCCAAACGCTGATGCGCCAATTATCCCACCGCTCTCAAGGCGAAGCGACCCTCTCCCGGCAGCTCTCCTCGTCCCTTGAAGAGATGGCAATGGCGATCGATCACTCGACGGCTAAATTTATCGAAACCACCACCGCAGTCGACGAGATGACGGCAAGCGTGCGCGAAGTTACGAATCAGGCCGATGAGATCGCCCGCTCGGTTGAAGGAACGGCGCAGTCACTCGACACCATCGGCGACTCTTTCGAAAAAATTCGCGAGGGTGCGGCCCTGAGTAACGATTCGGTATTGCAGGTCAAGTCCGACGCTGAAGATGGCCTGAAGATGATGCAACAGTCGCTTGGCGAGACCGAACAGATTGTCGCCGACAGCACTGCGGCGACAAACGCTATGGAGCGACTGGCCAAGCAGGCCCAGCAGGTCAGCAAGATCATCGGCGTGATCAAGGATCTGGTGAGCGATACGGAACTTCTCGCCTTTAACGCCGCGATCATTGCCGCCAAAGCGGGCGACGAGGGCAAGAGTTTTGCCGTGGTTGCCGAAGAGATCAAGGATCTGGCCGATCGCACCACCTCCAGCGCCCAGGATATCCAACGGATCATTCAGGCCATCAGACAGGACACTGACCTTGCGCTCCAAGCCGTAGAAACGACTGCTGGGCGCATCATTCAGGGCCGTGCCCTTGCCCTCAATACAGATGCGGCCCTGCAGAAAATCATGAGCTCTGTCGGCCTGGCGTCCTCGTCAACCGAGGAGATTAACCGGCTCACCATCAGTCAGGGCAGCGAGGCGCAAAACCTGCTGAAGGATGCCGGTGCCAGCCTGCGCTCGATTCGGGCAGTGGCTCGGGCGGTGAAGGAGCAGCGGACCGGGATCAACCGTATCCAGGATGGGGTCACCGAGATGAAGTCTGCGGCGGACCAGGTGACCCTCGGTATGGAAGAACAGGTCAGAGCAACACACGAACTGGATCGCGGACTCGCTGAGCGTGAAGAACAGGTCACGGTAATAAACCAAGTGAACGAATTTCAACAGGAAGCCTCGGCGCGTCTCATCAATCACTTTAATGCCGCTGAAGCGCGTCTAGGCAAGAACCTTACCCGGGCCTCGACGATTGCCGAAGAGGCAACTGAACTCGAGCGGTTAACCTCTGAACTGCATAAGATGGGACGCAACTTCAACCTTAAAGTAGAACACTAAGGGCTCAATCTAGCTGTTGATTATATCAATAAAAAACGGGCTGCCCCGCTAAGAGGCAGCCCGTTTTCTGTTACTACAGAATCCGTAACCACAACTATCAGCGGTCGGCGACCCCCAACTTGCGCAGGATAGTCATCATCGGACACCAGTTACTAAAGCAGCTTTGAAAGAGGTTGAGACCGATAAACGCCGTGAAATAGAGCCAGGCGGGTGAATGAACCTGAGAGAGAACAACACTCAGCATAATAAACAAACCCGCAATCAGACGCAGATAACGATTGACTGTCATAACTTAAATTCTCCTCAGCCAGGAGCCTTAAGACTCCAGAAAAGTTAATCGATCCCCCAGTAGGGTACTATTCAATTAAGCATATATATTGTTGTTCGTTTTTTGTCAAGATTGCTCGGTTCAAATGCAGAACCGAAAACTGAAGTATCCATTCTTTTCGATATGGTTTTATGCTTGACCTTGCTTTGTGGTTAAAGCTAAAGTCCATATGTAAGCTACTGTATTTACTGATATTTAATATTTTTTTAGCACAACCAAACACTGTTTTTCGATTTATCATTTTCCCCGGAAGGCTTCACTATGAAAAAGGTACTGATCTTACTACTCGTCCTCTGCTTAGCAGTACCGGCTTTCGCAGCCGAAAAGAAGGATCCACTGGCCGCCTGGAAACCCAAGTTTGACCCCAGCGGCGCAAAATACACCTACATTCTCTCGAACATCTCTCACCCGGTCATTGAGGGCGTCGCAGCCGGTTATCGCATCCGTGACAAGGTCTGGGAAAAAACCGGTGGTCAGATCTACGTCGACTTCCGCCCCCTGGCGCAACTTGGTGGTGAAAAAGATGTCATCAGCAAACTGAAGCTTGGTGCCGTTCAGGGCATGCTCAGCTCCTCCGTTGCCGCCGCTAACGTCTCTGACCGACTCGGCATCGTCAACCTGCCTTACGTCGTCGACACCTTCGACAAGCTCGATACCTTCCGCAATGACCCTGAACTCTGGCAGCCCTTTGCTGAAGGCGCTCTCCCGCAGGGAGTCTTTGTTGCCGATGTCACCGGTTATGGCCCCTACGGCTGGGCCACCACCACCCCGGTTGCAAGTATCGCCGACGCCAAGGGGATTAATTTCCGCATTGCCCAGGCTCCGGTCAACACCGATGTCTACAAGTCCTGGGGCCTGAAATTCACGGTCATGCCCTGGCCAGATGTTCCCCAGGCGCTTCAAACCGGGGTTATCTCCGGGCTCGATCACACGGCCATCGTTTGCAACATCACCAAGAAATTCACCATTGCCAAATCGTTCACCGAGTTGAACTACGCTCAAGGACTCTTCATCCACCTGGTGAACAAGCGTTGGCTCAACAAACTGCCAGCGGATCTGAAGCAGACCTTCCTCGACGTCATTGCTGAAGAGAGTGCGGCAACCCGCGCGGCAACCCGCAAGCAATATGACGAGCAGGTCGCCAAGGCCAAAGAGGCCGGGGTGCAATTTTTCCAACTCTCTGCAGAAGAGATTTCCAAGCTGAAGAAGCAGGCTGAGCCTGTCTTGAAAAGCTGGGGAGAAAAAATTGGTCCCGATTATCTCGCCAAGGTGCGCACCAAGCTTGGCAGCTGATAGCTAAAGCTGTATAATCGCTCCGCTCACGGGGCCGGGGAGTCCTCCCCGGCCCCGTTTTGTTTGCCAGCACTGATAGAGTGGATATGCTTAAAAAAACTTTTCGAACCCTCGACCGCAGTCTTTTGTTTATCGAGGAATGGTCGCTCTTTAGCGCCGTATGTGTCGCTCTGATCACGGCGATGGCCAACGTTATACTGCGCAAGGCAACCGACAACCTCAGCCTCTACTGGTCTGACGAGGTGGTTCGCAAGGTCATCTACTTTTCAACCTACATCGGTTGTGTTGCGGCAGTGCGCAGTCGCTCCCTCATCCGGATAGACGCGCTGCCGCAAATCATACCGGTTCTGAAAAAACCCTTAACCCTCTTCTCGCATCTGGTGGCACTTCTCTTCTCCGGCATCATGATCAAGCTTGGCTGGAGTATGACCCTGATGATGTACCATGATGAATACGCGCTCACCACGACACTGCGGATTCCGGAATGGTACTTCTATGCGGTTCTGCCCCTGTTCGGCGTCATGCTCTTCCTGCGCACCCTGATCGTGATGGTTGAAGACTGGACCGGCAGGTCGATCATCAATGATGAGAAGGCGAGCTGACAAATGGATACCAACTACCTGTTAATTGCCGCTCTGCTTCTCGGTTGCCTCGCTTCGACCGTACCGGTCTTTATGGCACTCTTCTTCACCGGCACCGTTGGTCTGGTCTACCTGGTCGGTATCGACCCACAGATCGTGATCGAGGTTCTGTACCGCAGCATGGACAAGTTTGCCCTGATCGTGGTGCTCTTCTTCGTACTCTGTGGCAACATCATGACCACCGGCAGTATCGTCGCGAAATTGATCAAAGCGGCCAACATTCTGGTCGGTTTTCTCCCCGGCGGACTGGCAATGGCCGGGGTGCTGGCCTGTGGATTCTTCGGCGCAATCTCCGGCTCTACGGTAGCAACGGTCGTCGCGATTGGCGGCTTCATGATTCCCGCCCTGCTCGAAAATGGCTATGACGAAAAATTTTCGGTCGGGATCATGACAACCGCCCCGATCCTCGGGGTCATCATTCCACCCTCCATCGCGATGATCCTCTACGCCATGGTCAGTAACGACCCCCTCGAAGCACTCTTCCTCACCGGCTTTGTGCCAGGGCTGCTGATCATCATCGGCATGTGCCTCTACAGCTACTTTGTCTGCAAGAAGCAAGGCCTTAAAACCCTGAAAAAACCGAGCCGAAGTGAGGCTCTTGCCGTTCTGAAGGAGAGTGCCTGGGCGCTCTTTCTGCCGGTCCTGATCTTTGGCGGCATCTATTCCGGAATGTTTACCGCCAATGAGGCTGCCGTCGTCGCCTGCTTCTACGCTTTCTTCGTCGAGATTTTCATCCATAAGGACATGAAGCTCCGTCAGCTGAAGAACGTCATCGTCTCCTCTGCGGTGACCAGCTCCACCCTGTTGATGATTGTCGCGGGCGCCTCGGTGTTTGGTGAATTCCTGACCTTTGAGCAGATCCCCAACCAGATCGCCAGCGCCGTCACCGACAATATCCAGTCACCTGTAGTCTTCCTGCTTTCGGTTAACCTGTTGCTACTGATTATCGGTATGTTCATGGACATCATTTCAGCGACCCTGATCCTGACGCCGATCTTTTTACCGCTACTCTCCAAATTCGGTATCAACAGCATGCACTTCGGGCTACTGATGACGCTCAATCTTGGCATCGGTTACTGCACTCCCCCCCTCGGGGTCAGCCTCTATATCTCTGGTGCCGCCGTCAACCGCGACCTGCTTTATGTTTCGCGCGCCGTACTGCCTTTCTTGCTGATCCAGATTGCAATTCTGCTTTTGCTGACCTTCTGGCCCGACCTCGTCCTGATGCTGCCGCGACTGGTTTATGGCTAAAAAACTGATATCATAAATGAGCTGGAGAGGAGGCTGCATATGCCACGCATACTGGTTCCAATCGATGATTCGACGACCTGTCGTAAAACCATCGAACAGATTATCGAGCATCGCGCACGTTTTCCTGAAAACTTGACCCTGCTTCACGTGATAGACGATCAACTGGCCTATCGCATGATCCCCGACTTTCAGATCGATATGATTCGTGAAAACGCGACCAAGGCAGGTGAGGCCTTGCTGGCGCGCAAGAGTGAAATGCTCGCGAGTGCCGGCTTCGGGGTTACAACCCTCCTGAAAACAGGCGCGCCGCGCCAGATCATCCCGCAGATAGCAAACGAACAGAGCTTCGAGCTGCTTGTCATCGGACGCCATGCCGGTGGCGGGGAGATTCGCGATGTGCTCTTCGGCTCGGTCGCAAATTATGTTCTGCACAATGTCAGCTGTCCGGTTCTGCTCTTCTAATAACAAAAGGGTCAGGTTCGAAAGAACCTGACCCTTTTGTTTCATTACTAACCTTGAATATTTACTTCAGCAGCTGCTTGGCCTTTTCAGCCTCCGGTGAAAGCGGGAAGGTCTTGAGCAACTGCTTCCAGGTGGTTTCGGCATTGCCGTTATCCCCCAGGGCGGCAAAGGCTTTGCCCTGCTTCAACAGCGCTGCCGCAGCCTTGGGATGATCGCTGTATTTCTGAATAACTTCCTGGAATTTAAGAATGGCATTCTCAAACTTCTTTTCTCCATAGAAGGCTTCCCCAACCCAATAGCTGGCATTCACCGCCAACTCGTGCTGCGGGTTCTGCCTGACGAAAGATTCCATCTCGGCGCGCCCCGCACTGAAATCAGACCCCTTCAAAATTTTCTCAAGTGCCTGCTGATAGATTTTTTCCGGGCTCGCCTTGCTCTCTGGCGCGACGGGCACAACCTCAGGCACCGGCAGTGCCTGCCTGGTCTGCTCCTCAAGGGCCGTAAGACGTTCAGATACTGAGGAGACCTGCATCGCCAGGTCATCCCGTACCAGGGTCATGTCGGCCACGACCTGCTCGTTAGAACGACCCAGATCATCCAGCCGGCCGTTGATCGACTGGAAATCGACCCGCAGGGTATTCAGTCCAGATTGCAACTCGGCAACCTGTACCCCCAGGGTTTCAACCTGGCGCCGGGCTTGGCTACCGCCAGCATTGTTGCCCTGTTGGAGTCGGGCAAGATGCCGCTTCATCTCTTCCAGATCATTTTCAAGCCTGAGCTGCGACTGGGCTGGTGGCAAACACCCGACCAGCAACAAAAGCAGACAACTAAAACCGAGTAGCCGCTTCATCGCTTTTCCTCCTTATAAAAAAAGGCCGTACCTTAAACCGGCACGACCTTTTTGTTGAAGATTTCAGTATGCTCAGTTGAGCTCTTTGAACTCTGCACGACGATTCTGAGACCAGGCCTCTTCGGTGTTAGACATCACCAGCGGGACCTCCTCACCGTAGCTGATGATACTTAAACGCTCAGCAGGAACCCCCAGGGAGACCAGAAACTTCTTAACGGTCAGGGCGCGATTCTCACCCAGAGCCAGATTGTATTCGTCTGAACCACGCTCATCACAGTGTCCTTCAATCTGAACCCGCACCCCCTTGGCCTTCAGGTAGCTGGCATTCTTCTTGAGGGTTTCACGTGCATCAGCGGTCAAGACATACTGGTCATATTCAAAGTTAACCCGCGTCAGAGATGAGATCATCTTCCCCATACTGTCATGGGCCATGCCGCCCTCTGACATGCTGCCTTGCTCGGAGACCGCCTGCTCACTAACCTCGGCAATCTTCTCCTGCTGCATTTCGGTTTGAGCCACCTGGCTCGCCTCGTCAGCCTTCGGATTCTTGGCACAACCGACGCTGAGCAATGATGCCAGCGCCAGTAATACAGTCAATTTCAAAACAGCCTTGAATTGCATGATCAGCCACTCCTTTCGCAGATGCGAATGTATGAGTTGTCGCAAGTGCGACAAAAGTTAATTAAGTTAATCCGCCCTATTATACAAAAAGCGCAGGGAAAAACAACAGGTTAGCCAGCGAAAAGCATCTTTTTCCGCTCTTGCTGCGCAACCTCCTGAAATGAATAACTCTTTTTCGTGTCAGCCTACTGCCAGTAACCGGACCAGGCCGGATGGGTATCGTTTCCGCCGGGTGCCGACAAACGTCGGTCGCCAGTCCCATCGATCCGCATAACATGAATCGATTTCTCCCTTTCAAAATCGAGAGAATAGACCAGGAAGCGCCCGTCCGGGCTGAAGCGCGGATGTTCCTTGGTCCCGGGAGCAAAGGTCAGACGATGCTCGCCGGTTCCGTCGGGTCGAATCAGGAAGATATCGAACTGCCCCTCGGTCCGCCTGGTGAATGCGATCCACTCTCCGGTCGGGCTCCAGGCGGGCGTGGCGCTGTATCTCCCCTCAAAAGTCAGGCGCTCGACCTTGAGGCTATCGATATCCACAATAAAAATATGCGGGTTGCCGCGCCGGTCAGAAACAAAGGCGATCTTGTCGCCCTCAGGGCTCCAGCTTGGTGCGACGTCGATCCCCCAGTGCGTGGTCAAGCGCTTATGGATACTGCCATCTGTCCCGAGCAGATAGATATCCGAATTGTTCCCCTTCGATAGGGTTACCGCCAGCTCGCCTCCATCGGCACGATAGCGACCGCCGGTATTCAACCCGGGTCGCTGTGAGAGCCGTGCCTCGCTGCCGGTATAGATCTCTTTGCGGTAAAGGTCGGGGTTCGATTTTTTGTAGGAGGTATAGACAACCTCCTTACGCACTGGTGAAAAATCGGGATCGAGTACAATCGAGCGATGGTCGGTCAGGCGCACCGGGTTATGTCCATCAACCTCCATCAGATAGAGCTCCTTATGACCGCTGCGGGTCGAGATATAGGCGAGGCGGCTATTGAAAGGGCCCTTCTTGCCGGTCAGGGCCAGCATGATCTGGTCGGCAAAGCTGTGCGCGATCCGCCGTTCATCGCCAATCCGGCCGACGTAGCGGCGCCCGGTCAACAATTGCCTGGTGACAACATCGTACAACCGGGCCTCAATGGTCAGGTTTTCACCATCGATCCGGTAGCCCCCCTTGACCACCGCATCGACCCCCAATAAACGCCACTGGGCGAAATCGACCTGGGTACTATGCAGTCCAAGTTTCTCGGCGTCGGACAGAAATGCGGCGCGATCTGCCAGTTCGAAGAGACCGGACAGATCGAGGTCGGCGTTCAGGACTGCGTCGATCTCGCTCGCCGAATCGGCCGTAGCTTTACCCATCGGCAGGAAGCGGGTCAGCGCCAAGGGAATGGTCTGCTCGCCGGGCGCGCTGATCTCAATCCGCACGGCCTGCGCGGACAAGGGGAGAAACAGGGCAAACAGTAATAAGAAACTCAGTATTTTACTCATCGATTCTGCAAATCCTTGAGGTTGAAAATGATTTCAAAGGTGCCTGGAGCTGGCAAAGGGACTCCGAGATCACGTGACTTCTGAATGGCACGATACAAAGAATCGTCAAACTGGGCATTACCAGACTTTTCGACCCACTCCCAAGTGCGCATTTTACCCTCTGCTGAGTAGATTACTTTGACCTCGGCTTGGAGATCGAGGTTCGGCAGCTGGTACTGTGATAAACGCCACTCTTTAGTTATGACCCCTTCAACAGTACGAGACGAACTAATACCAGCCTCTTCCCCCTTGCCATCGGGCTCGCCGACCGGAGCCTGTAGGTCCGGCTTGCCGAGATCGGCCTGTTGGGCAGCAAGCGCGGCCCTCAATCTGTCGAGTTGCGCCTTGCGCCCAACCTCGGCCTGCATCTCGGCCAGGCGTTTCTGCAAGGAGCTTTCGGCCACTTTATCCGGTTTGGCCGATTTCACCGGCGCAGTTTTTTTCACGACCGGCTTGGTTTTGACTGTCTGCTTGGTTTTGACCGGGACCTTCTTGGCCTTGAGCGGAATCTGCTTGGCAACGGTCTTTTTCTTGACGGTTTTCTTCTTCTTGGTCGGGGACGCATCGGGACGCCCGGCGCGCGGGTCTTTCACCGGCTTATTCACCAGATTAACCCGATAAACCGGCACCTTTGGTGTCTTGTGGGTGGACTTGAGCACACCGGAGAGGAGAAGCGGGACGATCAGATGGAGCACAAAAGAGATCAGCAGCATGCGCCGCAGGCCAGGCTCAAGCAGCTTCTGCAGCTGACGCAGGCGATGTCGGTAATATTCAGACATGCGTGCGCCTACTCCTCGGGCATGCGGGTGATCATGCCGAGGCGCTCAATACCGGCTTTTTTCACCGCAGCCATCACCTCAACCACACGACCATAGGGCACCGCCTTGTCGGCCTCGAGAAAAACCTCACGGCTCTCTTTGCCCTTGAGGGCCTGCAGGATCACCGGCGCAAGCTTGCTGATCTGTGTGATCCGGGTCTTGCCGATCAACAGGCTGCCATCCTTCTCGACCGTGACCACCAGGGGTTCAACCTTAGTCTGCAGACTCGGCGCTTCTGCGACCTCAGGCAGGTCGACCGAGACCCCCTGATCGAGCATCGGAGCGGTGACCATAAAGATGATCAGCAGTACCAGCATCACGTCGACAAAGGGCGTGACATTGATCTGCGACATACTGCTGCGGCGGCCGGGGCCAGGGCGTCCAACGTCCATCGCCTAACCCCGCTCCATCCGCTCGACGATATTCAGAAATTCCTGACTGAAATTATCCATCTCGCCGACCAGCACGTTCACCTTGTTGAGAAAGTGGTTATAACCCATGACCGCCGGAATCGCGGCGGCAAGGCCGATCGCGGTCGCGACCAGTGCTTCGGAGATCCCCGGAGCAACAACCGCCAGCGAAGCACTGCCGGTCTGGCCGATACCGATAAAGGCATCCATGATCCCCCAGACCGTTCCAAACAGGCCGATGAAGGGAGCGGTCGAGCCGGTAGTGGCCAGAAAGGTCAGGTACTTTTCGAGACGCTGGGTCTCCTGAGTACTCGCACGTCGCAAGGCCCGCGAAACATTTCCGATGCCACCCAGATCGGCCGTCATCTCACGCGCCGCATCGGGACGGTTCTGTTTCTTGAGTTGCAACAGCTCGTGATAGCCCTCACGAAACAGGATCGCCAGCGGGGTCTGAGGGAAATCCTTGATCCCTTGCCCAATGACATCGAAGCGTTTCTTCTCCCAGAAGAAATCGAGAAAGCGCTCCGACTCCTTGATCGCCTGCTGAATGGTTTTAAACTTGTAGAAGATAATCCCCCAGGAGACCAGAGAGAAGTAGAGCAATATCAGTAGCACCAGTTTAACAACCGGACCAGCCTGAAGTACCAGATCCAAGACAGACTCCTTCAAATTAAAAATGGGTGAAATGTGGCAAAGAAACACCGGGTCAGACCAGAATTATCGGCCAGCCCTTAATGGCAAGTCAAGCCTCGCCAACAACCGCGCCATCGGCCTGCTTCACCGCCAACAGCGGGATGAGCTGCGCCCTTATATGGCTGGCGGTCAGACTCTCGGGTGAACGCTGCAACAAACGCAGCAAGGAGGCGGCATCATCAACATCTTCCCAGCCTGGAAGCTGCTGCCAGACTATCTGCTGCCGGGCAAGAATCTGTTCCGATTGCTGCATTAGATCTGGACAACTCCAGGGCATCTCCTCAAAGAGTTGTGGGTGGTGACAACTCTCGCCAATCAGCACGTAGCCGCCATCAGCGGCCGGAGCAATCACAACCTCAGAATCCTGCAGTGCTGAAAAGGCCTGTTCCACATGGCTGAGTGGCAGATCGGGGCTATCACTGCCGATGAGCGCCGCCTGCCGGTAACCGGCCCGCAAGAGACCCTGCAGGGCGTTCGCCATCCGTTCCCCTAAATCGTTGCCGACTTGCGGCCGGCGGGGCAACTGCGGATAATTGGTGGCAAAATAATCTTCAGCCCCGGCATAGAAGATAACCAGTGTATAAGACTGGCCGGAGAAACGCCGCAGCGTCTCATCGAGTGTAGTTCTATAGAGTTGCGCGGCCTGTTCGGGCTGCAGGGGAGGGCAGAGCCTAGTCTTAACCTGACCGGCAAGCGGAGCCTTGGCAAAAACCCCCAGCACCGCCTGAGTCTTTCTACACTCCAACGAGTTATCCACCTTGCCCACAGACTTATCCACAACCCCTCGGGTCACCGTGAATGTTCGAGCTGGGCGTAGGCCGAATGATTGTGGATCGATTCAAAATTTTCACATTCAATCCGAAACCAGGTGATCTGGGCTTGCTCCTTGAGCTTTTCGGTTACGGCGCGCACCATATCTTCGACAAACATCGGATTATCATAGGCCTGCTCGGTCACCGCTTTTTCATCTTCTCGCTTCAGCAGTGAATAGACCGGTGCACTGGCGCAGGCTTCCACCAACTCGACCAATTCTTCGAGCCAGACATGCTCGGTATAGCGGATCTGCACATTAACCAGGCTACGTTGGTTATGGGCGCCGCGTTCACTGATTTCACGCGAACAGGGACAGAGCGAGGTGACCGGCACACTGACTTCGAGGACGAAATCGAAATCCTCACCCAGAATTCCGGTCATGCGGCATTGATATTCCATCAGGCCACGCGCCTTGGAAACCGGGGCCTGCTTCTCAATGAAGTAAGGGAAATCCAGCTCGAGATAGGCACAGCTGGCCTCAAGCCGTTGCTTCATTTCGGCGAGGATTACCTCGATATTCTCGATACTGACCTCACCATGATAGAGGTTCAAGACCTCGATGAAACGGCTCATGTGGGTCCCCTTGAAGTGGTGGGGAAGGTCGACATACATGTTGACCCTGGCGACCGTGTGCTGCTCCTTGCGCGCACGATCAAGCACCACGATCGGATAACGGATATCCTTAACACCGACCTTATCAATCGCAATACGCCGCGAGTCGGCGCTCTTCTGCATGTCGGGAATCTTTGTCATCGTCGTCTTCTTTACAGATAGGCAAGCGGGTCAGTGCATCCTGCATCGGCAAAGCCCTTGAGTCGCAGCAAACAGGAATCACAGTGGCCGCAGGAACGGCCGTCGCTTGCAGGATCATAACAGCTATGGGTATAGCGGTAATCAACCCCGAGCTTCAGCCCGGTCTCGATGATCTGTGCCTTGGTCAGATCGATCAATGGCGCGTGAATGCGGTAGGGGTTACCTTCGACCCCGGCCCGGGTCGCCAGATCGGCCATCGCCTGGAAGGCGCTGATAAACTCGGGACGACAATCGGGATATCCCGAGTAGTCAACGGCATTCACCCCGATGTAGATATCCTGCGCCCCAAGCACCTCGGCCCAACCCAGGGCGAAGGAGAGGAAGATGGTATTGCGTGCCGGCACATAGGTAATCGGGATCTGTGACTTGTCGGCACCATCCTTGGGGACCTCGATGTCACTGGTCAAGGCACTGCCGCCCATCTGGCGCAGATCGATATCGACCACCATATGCTCCCTAGCCCCGACCAGCGAAGCATATTCGCGCGCCTTTTCGAGTTCAATCGAATGACGCTGGCCATAGGCAAAACTGAGCGCATAGGGCTCAAAACCGGCATCTCGGGCGATCGCCATACAGGTGGTCGAATCGAGCCCGCCGCTATAGAGCACAACTGCTTTTTTCATAATTCATTTCCTTATCTGAATTTTTTGAAGCATAGGCCACCGTTGCGACAGGGTCAAGAAAGAAGCCGCAGGTTCTGCGGTTGCCCGGCCGCCAGCTCACATGCTATAAGTGCCTGTTTCAAACATACTTTTTCTTTCTTGCAGGATCAATTAATGTCGACCCGAAAACGAATTTTCAAATATATCCTGCTGGCCTGCATCGGACTCGGCCTCTGTGGCCTGCTCGGTCTGGCTGGCGCCTACTTCTATGTGGCCAGTTCTTTGCCGCGGGTTGAAACCCTCTCCGATTACCGCCCACCGCTGATCACCCGCATCTACAGTGATGACGGCACAATCATCGCGGAATATTCGCGCGAACGGCGCATCCTGGTCCCGGTTGACAAGCTGCCGAAAAAACTGGTGCAAGCCTTTGTCGCCGCCGAGGACTCCAACTTCTTCAAACACAAGGGCCTCGACCTGCAGTCGATCCTGCGCGCGGCGCTGAAGAACGTCGCTGCCGGTGGGATTGCCCAGGGGGGGAGCACGATTACCCAGCAGGTCGCAAAACAATTGCTGCTGACCTCGGAACGTTCCTTCTCGCGCAAATTTAAAGAAGCGATCCTCGCCCGGCGGATGGAGAACACTCTCACCAAACACGAGATCCTCTATCTCTACCTGAACCAGATCTACCTCGGTCACCGGGCCTACGGGGTTGAAGCGGCAGCCCAGAACTATTTTGACAAGAGCGTCGAGCAGCTCACCCTGGCCGAATGTGCCATCTTGGCCGGACTTCCCCAGGCCCCGAGCCGTTACTCCCCTTACCGCCACTATAAACGGGCCATCGAGCGCCAGCAGTATGTCCTGAAACGCATGACCGAGGAGGGTTTTGTCAGTCTGCAAGAGGCCGAGGAGGCCCGACGTGAGCAGGTTGAGATCAGGCCGCGCCTGAATACCCACCTCAAAGAGACCGCCTACTTCAACGAGCAGGTCAGACGCTATCTGGAAGAACGTTTCGGTAGCGAACAGCTCTATACCGGTGGCCTCGAAGTTTACACCAGTATCAATATTCCGATGCAGCAGGCGGCCGAAAATGCGGTACGCACCAACCTGCGCAACCATGACAAGCGCCGGGGATATCGCGGCACTCTGCCACCCCTGGCTGAACAGGCCAGAATCGACTTCATCGCAGAACAGCTAGAAACCCTCAAAGAACAACCCCTGGAACAGGGTAGACTCATCCCTGCCCTGGTCACTGGCGGAGATAGCGAACAGATCCGCTGTCAAATCGGCGAGCGTGAAGGGGTCATCCAGATCAAGGAGACCCGCTGGGCGGCACCTCTATCGGTGGTCAGCAGCGATATTGAACCGAGTGGCAATGCCGAACGCGGCAAGGCGTCCCGCATCCCGCTTGGCAGCATCATCGAAGTCGAGGTCCTCGAAATTCCCGAGAGCGGCCCCTTGCTGCTGGCCCTCGATCAGAGCCCGCTCGCCCAGGGGGCTCTGATCGCCAGCGCTCCGGAAACCGGTCAGATCAAAGCGATGGTCGGGGGCTACGATTTTTCTGAAAGTCAATTCAACCGGGCCATTCAGGCGAAACGGCTGCCGGGGTCTGCGATCAAACCGATCATCTATGCCGCCGCTCTCGACAAGGGATACACCCCCGGCTCGATCATCCTGGACACCCCGCTGATCTATGAAGAGCTCAACCAAAAGGGCGAACTCAGCGTCTGGAAGCCGAAAAACTATGCGGACAAATTCTACGGCCCAACCACATTCCGTCAGGCCCTCGCCCATTCACGCAATGTGGTGACGATCAAGATTCTCGAAGATATCGGGGTCAAATACGCTGCGGAATACGCAAAAAAACTCGGCATCGAAACCCCCCTGAACCGTGACCTGACTATGGGGCTCGGCTCAACGGCCGTCACGCCGCTCGAGATTCTCAACGCCTATACGGTCTTTGCCAATGGCGGTGTACGGGTTTCCCCCAGCTACATCAATAAAATTGTCGACCGCACCGGCCGGATTCTCGAATCGGTCGATCCGGCCGATTTCGCCAGCGGTATCGATCCCGATCAACGCCTGATTCGCAAGCCACCCCGGCGGGTTATTTCTGCAGAGACCGCATACCTGATTACAAATGTTATGGAGAGTGTTGTCCGCGAAGGGTCAGGCTGGCGCGCCAAGGCCATAGATCGACCATCGGCGGGCAAGACCGGGACCACAAATGACCTGAAGGACGCCTGGTATGTCGGCTATATCCCACAGCTCGCCTGTGTATCATGGGTTGGGTACGATCAGGAACGTCCCTTAGGGCGGAGTGAAACCGGCTCTAAGGCAGCAGCACCGGCCTGGGTCGCTTTCATGCAGGAGGCGATCAAGCAGTACCCGGCCAAAGATTTTGCGGTACCGGATGGAATTGAATTTTCTCCGATCGAAGAAAAGACCGGCAAGCTCCTGGCCGATGATGATCCAACTGCCCGGATTGAAGCCTTTGCTGCGGGAACGGCTCCGACCGAATACGCCAGTACTGAAGAAGCACCCAAGGCACGCGACTTCTTCCGGCTTGATCAGGAAGAACTCCTTTAATCAGACAATCTTGCCAACCTGATCCTGAAGTCTCAGGCTGAAATCGGTGGCGGCGACCGGATGGCCGATGAAGAAACCCTGTATTTCGTAACAGCCGTTCGCAAACAGGAATTCAGCCTGGCCCTCTTCTTCAACCCCTTCGGCGATAATTTCATGCCCCAGGCGGCTGGCCATGGCAATCATCGCTTCGACTATCGCTGCATCGGCCGGATTAATCGTCAACTCACGCACGAAGGAACGATCGATCTTGAGCCGATCGATCGGAAAATGTTTCAGATAACTGAGTGAAGAATAACCGGTGCCGAAATCATCGATCGCCAGAGTCACACCCATTTTTTTCAGCTCTTCCATTATCACCTGAGCTCTCTCAACCTGGTCCATCAACATGGTTTCGGTCAATTCAAGCTCAAGCAAGGCGGCGCTGAATTGCGTTTTTTGCAGAATGTTAGCAACCTGTTCGGCCAGATCGTCCTGGCGAAACTGCACCGCCGACAGATTGACCGCCAATCTCAACGGTATCATCAAATCACCTTGCCACTCATTCACCAGCCGGCAGGCGGTCTCAAGGACCCACAGTCCCAGCGGAACAATCAGACCGGTCTCTTCAGCCAGGGGAATAAACTGATCGGGAGGCACCATCCCCAACTTTGGATGATGCCAGCGCAGCAAGGCTTCGGTCCCGCAAATACTGCCGGTCCGCAAATCAACCTGGGGCTGATAATAGACCTCAAACTGCTCCTCTTCGAGAGCCTGACACAGATCGCTGGTCAACAACAGGCGCTGCAGAACATCGGCATTCATCTCTGGTGAAAAGAACTGAAATTGATTGCGCCCAGCTTTTTTGGAGCGATACATTGCGGTATCTGCCAACCGCACCAAGTCCTCTGCATCTCTGGCATCACAGGGGTAAGATGAAATCCCGATACTTGCGGTCAAGCGATACTGTTTTCCTTCGATAGAACAAGGCTAAGCAACTGCAGCCGGAATTTTGCGGGCGACGGATGCCACCTGTTGCTCTGAACCCATGTCAGAGAGGATCACCGCGAATTCATCGCCACCGAAGCGCGCCACCGTATCGGAACGCCGCACACCCCCCTTGATCCGCTCGCCGAAAAGAGCGAGCAGACGATCTCCGCTGGCATGACATTTAAATCCTTGAAACTATCGATATCGAGGAGCAGCAGCGCGACAGAACCCTGAGCCCGCTCAGCCCAGGCCAGGGCCTGATTCAGGCGGTCATGCAACAGGGCACGGTTCGGCAGATCGGTTGTCAGATCAAAATTTGCCAGATGCGATGCTTCGAGCTCGGCACTATGCTGCGAGGAGATATCGGTCATGCTTATCAACAGATAGTCGCTCTGCTTGAACTCGCGGCGCTTGACCACAAAGGAGACTGGACGTTGACTACCATTAGGTGCGCGCAACATCTGCCTGCCACTGTTTAGCAGTCCCCCTTCGGATTGATCCGAATCATTAGTACCAGTATCTAAACAAAAAAACTGCGGATAGGTTTTGTTCGTCATCTCTTCGCGACTTCGACCGAACATCTGCAGGGCCTGAGTGTTAATGTCAACAATGCAATTCGTCTCTGCCGCGGGCCGTCCCCCCTTGAAACGGCCCTGCGGTAAGATGCAGGCGGCT
>JAAXQE010000219.1 GCA_012974425.1 Geopsychrobacter sp. | reverse complement strand
CTCTGCCGCGGGCCGTCCCCCCTTGAAACGGCCCTGCGGTAAGATGCAGGCGGCTATCTTTGTTTTTAGGTCCATATCCATACGCCTTAGAGCAGACGGTCTAATTCTATTTATGCAACCGGCATTAGCTGGCCTGCTGCTTTTTAAACATAAGGTTCAAAACCTCTTCGATCTGCTGTGGAGTCATCCAGCCACGATCGAAACAGATGGCTCCAATAACGCGATGAGGACGATCCGCCAGATTGTCATTGACCTGCTCGTGCAAAGCCTGCTGGAGCTGCTCAGCAATCAGGAAACCAGCGTCGACCGCAATCTTGCCAAATCTGGAGCAGTATCTCTCTTGCTCAGTCATAGGCCCTCCTCTTTTCCTTTAACAGTAGAAATCATCTCACCTGCTTTATCTTTTCAGTTGGTCTATTGGCGGGTGTTGCCGCCAAAAAACCTAGCGTCCTCTCATTAAAAATCTCTCCGGGTAGTCAGTGAAAACCCCCATAACTCCCAGGCCTACAAGTCGCGTAAACTCAATTTCTTCGTTCACCGTCCAGGCAAAAACCTTAGATCCCTGTTGTGCTGCCATCTTGATAACTCCATCTGTTATCAATGACTTATGTAGATGAACCGACCAGCAATCAAGACGGTACAACTCTGTTGCTAGTTCGCTGGGTAGCTCTTCATAAATGGCCGCCCGCTTGACCTGTGGCATGAGTTGGCGAAAAATATTCAATTCTGACAAGAGCAATGATGATGCCAAAATATCAGCGGGCATAAACTTCTTCTGGGTGAAGAGCCCGTCGAGCAAAGCAGCGGTCGCCTCCCCCGTCCCCAGCCCTTTAAGTTCAATATTGACTTTGGCTCTGCCAGCAGCAAGAGAGAGAACCTCATGCAACAACGGGATTTTTTCGCCCCTCCCCGCATCGAGCAAACGCAGTTCAGCAAGGGGGGTATTCCGCAAAAGGCCCCGACCATTCGTGGTTCTCTCCAGATCATCATCATGAAAAACCACCAGTTCGCCATCAACCAGTTGCGTATCGAGTTCAAACCATTTCGCGCCCGCCTCAAGCGCCTTTTGGAAGGCCAGCAAGGTGTTCTCGGGATAGCTGCCACTGGCTCCACGATGGGCGATAATTATGGGTCTGGACATATCGGTTTCGCTCCTTAGGTTCAAATTTCTGGCTAATAATTTATTTCGCTAACGAAAAATACCCAGTTAACATGGATAAGAAAACTTCTCTCACAACCGGCTGGAAAGGCTTGATAATTTTTGTGGTTCAAGCAGGACAAACCGGCTATTGTGCGTCCAGTTTGCTTTGTCCACGCAGGAGATTCAGTTTGTCGCAATCCAAAACGACCACCGCCACCCTGAGTCTGATAACTGCCACGCTGCTCTGGGCGAGCTCTTTAGTCGCGCTAAAGATTGCATTTACCGGCTACCACCCGATGCAGGTTATCTTTGGCCGAATGCTGATCGCCAGCCTCTGCTTTCTGCCGCTCATACCCAGCTTTTTTCGCATAACCTGGCGCCTAAAGGATCTACGCTACCTGCTGCTCATGGCGATCTTTGAGCCTTGTCTCTATTTCATCTTCGAGGCGAAGGCTCTGGTAAACACCAGTGCCTCCCAGGCCGGCATGATCACAGCCATCCTTCCGCTTCTTGTCGCCGTAGCAGCCTGGGCCATATTGAAAGAACGGATCAGCCGCTTAACCCTGTGCGGATTTGCCATCGCCATAAGTGGCGCCATCATCCTCAGCCTTGCCGCCGAAGCAACGCCCAGTGCTCCCGCACCGCTGCTGGGGAATCTATACGAACTGGCGGCGATGGTTTGTGCCGCCGGTTATACCATCTGCCTTAAGCATCTCAGCGGTCGCTATCCCCCCCTTTTTCTAACTGCGGTACAGGCCTTTATCGGCAGCATCTTCTTTGCCTTTTTTCTGCTACCGGCCGATGTTGGTCTACCGAATCAGTGGCTAGTCGGACCAGGCCTGGCGGTAATCTACCTCGGGACCTTCATCACCCTCGGGGCCTACGGCCTGTATAATTACGGAGTCAGTCGTATCCCGGCCAGCCAGGCTGCGGCATTTATCAACCTCATACCGGTTTTCAGTGTTATTCTCGGCTCAGTTCTTCTGGCCGAGCGCCTGACTACCGGGCAGTGGTTTGCAGTGGTCCTGGTCTTTGCCGGAGTATTTTTAAGCCACCATGGTGGAAGAAAATTGGAAACGGAACCAGCCAGGAAGAAGGGGAGCTAAAGAGTGGACATCAATTTAAAGCCGATTGGAGTAATCCATTCCCCCTTCAAGGAGAAATTTGCGGTACCGCGTCAGCCGGGACTGGCTAAAAGCGTTGAAGCCGAACTGGAACTCCTCCCGCCCTATAATCAGCAAGAGGCCCTGCGCGGCCTCGAGAATTTCAGCCATATCTGGCTGATTTTTCTGTTTCATCAGAATCTCGGCCGCAGCTGGCATACCAGCGTACGCCCACCACGCCTCGGCGGAAACAAAAAGGTCGGCGTTTTTGCCAGCCGCTCTCCGTTTCGCCCCAACCCTATCGGCCTGTCGGCTGTCGAACTGGTCGAGATTGTCTACCAGAAACCACGTCTTTTTTTACGGCTGCGCGGCACAGATCTGGTCGATGGTACGCCTGTTCTCGATATAAAACCCTATCTTCCCTATACCGATGCCCTGCCTTCTGCTGAGGCCGACTTTGCCGCCGCGGAACCGGTTTCGATTCCGGTAGAATTCAGCGCCCGGGCCGAAACGGACCTTCTAAACCTGCAGGGAAACTATCCGCAATTACGCCAGGTGATAATCGAAATACTCGCTCAAGACCCCCGACCAGCCTATCGTGGCAAAAAAAATGATTCGAGTAGTTACGGAGTCAGGATCTACAATCTGAACCTGAAATGGGAAATGAATGGAGGGACAGCACGCGTCAGTGCCATCTCTCCCATCTAGATATTAATCACAGTCGGGGCGCCAGAGACAATTTGGCTGTCCACAATCTTGCGCTGTGTTGGTTGTGTAACACTGAGGGTTCCCCTCCTGGGCCTGCAGGCGGTGAATCAGGACGACCTTGCGCATCTTGCCCGGCACAATACCGCGATCTTTCGCGAGCTGTTTTATTTCGGTCATATTCATTTCTCTACTCCTCCAATCGTATAATCAGCATGACCTGTAGCCACTGGGATCAGACCAGGCGGCCGAGCACATAGTTGAGGATACCACCTTTCATATAGTAGGCAACTTCGTCCTCGGTATCGATCCGACAGAGCAGTTCAATTTCGATCTTTCCTCCGCCGGGTCGTTCAATCACCAACGGCAGTTTCATTTTAGGTGCTATTTTTCCAGTAAAAGGGAGGCTGATCAGTTCTTCACCGTTCAGCCCAAAATCTGCGGCCGAAACACCATCGCTGAACTGCAAGGGTAAAACCCCCATCCCAACCAGATTTGAGCGATGGATCCGTTCGTAACTTTCAGCGATCACCGCCTTAACTCCGAGCAGCAAGGTTCCCTTGGCGGCCCAGTCACGACTCGAACCCGTGCCATATTCACGACCGGCAATAACAACCAGTGGCTGCTTTGTCTGTGCATATTTGAGTGCCGCGGCGAAAATCGATTCAGTTGTCCCGTCTGGCTGGTGACGGGTAAAGCCACCCTCAAGGTTCGGCACCATCTTGTTGCGCAGGCGAATATTGGCAAAGGTGCCGCGCAGCATCACTTCATGGTTGCCACGCCTTGAGCCATAGGAATTAAAATCGCTCTCGGCGATGTCATGTTGCTGCAGATATGCCCCGGCGGGACTCTCAGCCTTTATCTCTCCGGCCGGTGAGATATGGTCGGTGGTGATAGAATCACCGAGCAGAGCCAGAACTCTGGCATCCTTAAAGCCCGAAAACTCTTCGACCAACTCGGCAACCTTAAAGAATGAAGGCTGACGGATATAGGTCGATTCTTCATCCCAGGCGTAGGTCTGACCCTCGGGGATCGGCAATGCCTGCCATTTTGCGTCTCCGTCAAAGACTTCTGCATATTCACGGCGGAACATCCGGGCGTTAACCATCTGCACTTTCTCGGCGACCTCGAGGTTACTCGGCCAGATATCGCGCAGGTAGACCGGCTGCCCGGTCTTGTCGATCCCCAGGGGTTCGCTACTCAGATCGATACGTGTCGTTCCAGCCAGGGCATAGGCGACAACCAGCGGCGGGGAAGCCAGCCAACTGGCCTTGACCTGTTGATGAATTCGCCCTTCAAAATTACGATTTCCAGACAGGACCGCTGAAACCCAGAGATCGTTGCTGGAGATGGCATCTGCAATGGGGCCCTTAAGCGGTCCAGAATTACCGATGCAGGTGGTGCACCCGTATCCGACAACCTGAAAACCGAGCGCATCGAGTGCGGGTTGCAAGCCAGCCACTGCCAGATAAGCGCTGACGACCTTCGACCCGGGTGCAAGGGAAGTTTTCACCCAGGGCTTGCTGGTTAGTCCAAGAGCCTGGGCCTTTTGTGCCACCAGCCCCGCAGCCATCATGACCGCCGGGTTCGAGGTATTGGTACAGCTGGTAATCGCGGCAATCACAACGTCCCCGCTCGACAAGGCATAATCCTCGACCTCAACCCGCTGCTCCAGTTTCTCTGCCGGGATAAAATCTTCGAGAGCCTGCTTCAGGTTCGACATGGCAACACGATCCTGTGGCCGCTTCGGCCCGGCCAGGCTCGGGACGATCGCCGCCAGGTCGAGGCTGAGAACCACGCTATATTGCGGGTCGGCCTCATCCGATTCACGCCACAGCCCCTGTTCCTTGCAATAGGCCTCGACCAGCGCGACCCGTTGCGGGTCACGACTGGTCAACTGCAGATACTCCAGGGTGATCCGGTCGATGGGGAAGAAACCACAGGTCGCACCATACTCTGGTGCCATGTTTGCGATAGTCGCCCGGTCAGCCAGGGGTAATTGATCAAGACCCGTCCCGAAAAATTCGACGAATTTCCCGACCACCCCATGCCCGCGGAGTTGCTCGGTGACGGTCAAGACCAGATCGGTGGCGGTAACCCCTTCGCAGAGCGCCCCATCCAAACGGAAGCCGACCACCTCGGGAATCAGCATTGAAATCGGCTGCCCGAGCATCGCGGCTTCCGCCTCGATCCCGCCGACGCCCCAACCCAGAACCCCCAGACCATTAATCATGGTGGTGTGGCTGTCTGTGCCGACCAGGGTATCGGGATAGGCGAGGGTCTCAGCGTCATTCTCTTGTGTCCAGACGGCCTGCGCCAGATATTCCAGATTAACCTGATGACATATCCCCGTACCGGGAGGAACTACGCGGAAATTATCGAAGGACTTCTGCCCCCACCGCAGAAAAGCGTAACGTTCCCGGTTGCGTTCCATCTCGGCTTTAACGTTATGCTGAAAAGCGTCCGCGCTGCCGTAATGATCGACCGTCAGCGAATGATCGATGACCAGATCGACCGGAATCTGTGGGTTGATCTGGGCCGGATCGCCTCCGGCACTGACAACGGCATCACGCATTGCGGCCAGATCGACAATTGCCGGCACCCCGGTGAAATCCTGCATCAGGACCCGCGCCGGTCGATAAGCGATCTCTTTACCGACCCGCCAATGCAGAATATCCTCAAGCTGCTGCCTTGCTGGCTTGCCGCCATCCTGGTTGCGCAGCAGATTCTCAAGCAGAATACGAATTGTTTTGGGCAATCGTTCGAGGCTGACACCAGATTCGGCCGCCAACTGCTTGAGGCTGAAACAGGTATAATCCCGATTTCTCACGTTCAGTAATTTTTTATATGTTCCGCTTTTGTCAGTCATAAATTCTCCTAAGAGAGGGATCGATTTATTTCTCCCCTAGTTTAGCGCCAGACTCGGCGCACGCAAAAATCGGAGGGCCTTTTTTCGGTTTTTTTCTTCTAAGACTCTATTGCAGGCGGTAAATTGTCGCACTAAGCGCTAAAAACTGATTGGAAGCGGGAAGGGCGTGACCACTAACGGCGGAGAGTTCAAGCCTAACGGCTCTTGTCAACCCCGATGCGTGGACAAAACTCGACAACCGGACACTGACTGCAGTTGGGGGTTGGCGCCTTGCAACAGGCACGACCATGTTCGATCAGGGTGTGGCCACATTGGGTCCAGCGCTGTGGGGGGAGCAGCAATGAAAGTTCTTTTTCAATCTGCACCGGGTCGCTTTTTTTCGTCCAGCCGAAACGTCTGCTCAGACGTTTGACATGGGTATCAACCACCATCCCGGGGATATCAAAAACGTTGCCCAGGACAACATTCGCAGTTTTACGCCCGACCCCCGGTAAAGCGATCAATTCTTTAAGGGATGCCGGCACCTCGCCAGCATGCTGGTAGAGTACAGCCTGTGCGCATCCGATCAAGTGTTTGGCTTTATTGCGGTAGAAACCGGTTGAATGGATCAGATTTTCGACAACCGCCTGACAGGCTGTTGCCATCTCGACAGCGGTCGGAAGTTCCCTGAAGAGAGTAACCGTTACCTGATTGACCCGCTTATCGGTACATTGGGCTGAAAGAATGGTCGCGATAAGGAGTTGCCAGGCTGAATCGTGGACCAGAGCACATTTGGCATCAGGGTATCTTTGCTCAAGCCGGTCGAGCAAACGTTCGGCCTCGCGTGATGTCGGCATTAGTGTCCCACTCTTTATTCTAGCTGTCCAGACGCCGGGTTATCCACTCGTTTCACAGGGTTATCCACAGCCCCGCAAATCAACCAGTAACCGGGCTCGCCAACTGCTTACCGACAACCGGAACCTTTAGATAGATTCGGGTGTCGGTCAGTTCGAGGGTTGAAATGACCGGGAGATGATCAGACAGTTTGCATAGCCCCTGATTCTTAACCACCTGTCCGGCCAGTGAACGAATCGGACCGCGTAGATAAAAACGATCGCGCGGCCAAAGCGGGAAAGCCGCCGGATAATTAGCTCCCCACCCTGGGTGAACAGCCCGCTTTAGCCGGCGCTGCAACAACCATTGACCGCCCCCCCAGAGAGGTAAACTGAAATCCCCGGCAACCAGAGTGGCGCAGGGGAGGGTGGCTCCGAGCAGATCTTCCATAAAGAGCCTAGCTATCTGCTGGCCGCGCTGGCTTGGATCGCTAACCAATTGAACATTGAACAGATGAAGACGTTTACCCGCTAAATTAAGATCGGCGCGTAGACAGTGACCCTCGCCACCAAGCGAGATCGATTGGAGTGCGCACAAGGGGTGACGACTTAAAAATCCGCTCTTGCCCTGCATCGCGTAGGCCGTCAGTCCGGTCTCTTTAGCCAGACTCTCGAGGAGTGATTCTGGTAGTTGCTGCAGGAAAACCAACTCAGGCCGCTGCCGACTGATAAGCTCAGCAGTTCCCGCAGCTTCTGAAGCCGGGGATCCTTTCAGCCGATAGGTCATAACCCGCAGAACAGACATCTTTCCTCCTCCACCAACAAACGTAGTGCTAATTATAGAAGGCTCGGAATCAAAGTACAACGCCACAAAAAAAGCAGCGCCGATTAAAGCCCTGCTTTTTTTGACAATTTTTCATTGCGCATCAGTTGCTGATCCGTTTTACGCTTTCAATAACAACCAGTGGCTCTGGCAGGTTCTGAAACAGTTGATTCTTGCGCACCGTACGGCTGTGTCCGATCTTGTCAACCACATCCATCCCCGCGACGACCTTGCCGAAAACCGCATAACCATAGGTCTGAGCCGAGGTGCCGCTATTGTTGAGAAAAGCGTTATCGATCAGATTAATAAAAAACTGACTGGTGCCACTGTCCACAACATTTGTCCGAGCCATGGCCAGCGTGCCACGCTCGTTAAGCAGGCCATTGGTCGCCTCGTTCTTGATCGGCTCGGCGGTCGGCTTCCGTTTGAGTTCTTGACTGAAACCACCACCCTGAATCATGAACTTATCGATAACACGATGAAAAACCGTACCGTCAAAGAAACCATTATCGGTATACTCCAGGAAGTTTGCGACACTTATGGGTGCCTTGTCGCGGAACAGCTCAATCTTGATTGTTCCTGCAGAGGTTTTCATCTCTACCAGATCGGCAGCAATAGAAGAACCAGCGAAACAACCTAGCAATACCAGGGTCAGTAGAATTTTCTTCACATTCATCTCCTTAAAACGTCTCGGGGCGTAGACCGCGCTGCATCAGGTCAACAACTGCCTGGCGCGGGTCCTTATCCTCATAAATAATCTGATACATCTGTTCAATAATCGGAGTCTCTACTCCGAGTCTTTGGGCGAGTTGGTAAGCAGAGAGGGTCGTCTTGACCCCTTCAGCAACCATGTTCATCCCCGCCATTATTTCAGCAAGCGTTTTCCCCTTGCCGAGTTCTATGCCGACACTCCGGTTACGCGACAGATCACCGGTACAGGTCAGTACCAGATCGCCCATACCGCTTAAACCGGCAAAGGTCGGTGCCGAACCACCCAGCGCTATTCCCAGGCGGGTCATCTCGGCTAGGCCACGCGTAATCAATGCTGCTCTAGAATTGTATCCGAAACCAAGACCATCGGAAACCCCCGCAGCCAGGGCAATAACGTTTTTCATCGCCCCGCCCAGCTCAACTCCGATGATATCATCATGGGTATAAACCCGAAAATAATCGGTTGTGAATATCTTCTGGATATCTTCAGCGACAGCTAGCTCATGTGCAGCAGCAACCACCGCCGTTGGAACTCGTTGCGCCACTTCAAGCGCAAAAGAGGGCCCAGAGAGAAATCCAAGTCTCGTTCCTAATTCGACCGGTAACAATTCATCGAGTAATTCAGACATCAATTTGAGGCTGTCGTTTTCGATCCCCTTGGCCGCTGACACGAGCAGGGTACCCGGCTCAAGATGCTCAACCAGACCACTGACAACCGAGCGCATGACCTGCGATGGGCAGACCAACAGGACCATCTCTGCCCCCGCGACCGATTCAGCGAGGTCCGAAGAAAAGCTCAATCCGGCCGAGAGCTTAATACCGGCGAGATACAGATCGTTCTCACGACTCTTCTCCATCCGCTCAACCAGGTCAGACTCATAGGCCCAGAGGGTGGTGTCATGCCCCTTATCGGCCAGCAGATGGGCCAGCGTAGTCCCCCAACTTCCGGCACCAATAACCGTACATCTGCATGTTTTATTCTGGTTCATCAAAGTACCTTTTTTTTGCGGGCGATGCGCTCTTTGAGGCGCAGAATTTTCTGCTTGAGCAGATCCTGGCGCGGATACCCGGTCATTTCTGAATATGCCCGCAACGCCTGTTTGAGTAACTCAGCTTCTTCCAACATCTCTGCCAGCCTGAAGCGGGCTTCATGGGCGATCTTAGTCTCTGTATATTTTACGACGATCTGCTCAAAACCGGCTCGCCCCTTTTTTGATTGCCCACTCAACAACCATGCATCAGCCAGCCGGTAACTTGTGATTGCACTCAAGCCGCTCTCTGGAAAGTTTGCGAGCAGAACCTCAAACTCTATTGCTGCCTGGGTCCAGTTTTCCAGCCGTGCGTAGCAGTCGGCGATCTCATATTGGTACTGATCCCCAGCAGCACCCGACTCTTCTAGCAAGCGCTGATAAATCGGAATCGCCTCCCCACAGCTGTCGAGTCGGTACTTGGTTAGTCCCGCCGCCTCCTGCTGAGCAGAGGAGACCAGGAGGCTGTGCGGGTAATTTTTTTCGAGGCGCAGATAAGAGAGCAGCGCACGCTTATCTTCACCCTGGTCATGCTGAAGGATCCGTCCCTGACGATAAAGGGCATCTGCAGCCAGACTGCTGCTGGGATAGTGCTCGATCAGCCCCGCATACCTACCTAGCGCTGCTGATAATTCATGCTCTTGCTCAAGATGAATGCCCTGCTGCAACAGAGCAGCAGGGCGATATTTGTTCCACCACAGATAAGTGCTTCCCGAGATCAGGCCAACCAACAAAAGAAAGCTGATCAATACTCCTTTTCGAGATTTAGCCCTCTTCCCCCTCTTCGCCCTCAACTCCCTCTGCAAAGTCTTCTTCAGCTTCTGTAGACTCATGCTCTGCTTCTTTCTCCGCCAACTTTGCAACCGAAACAATATGTTCGCCAGCTTCCAACACCATCAAACGAACGCCCTGGGTATTGCGGCCGATGGTCGATAGATTTCCAACGCGGGTCCGCAGGATCTTGCCACCGTCGGTGATAAACATCAGGTCAGAGTCTTCGTCGACCATCTTGATATCAACCACCTGACCGTTGCGTTCGGTGGTCTTGATCGTAATGACCCCCTTGCCGCCGCGGCTCTGAACCCGATATTCACCGAGCTCCGTCTTTTTACCGTAGCCATTTTCGGTGACCGTTACCAGGGTCGCTGCGGTATTGTCGCTCACCACCTGCAAGGCGATAACATGGTCATCTTTCTCCAGGGTCATACCCTTGACCCCACGCCCGACCCGACCGATCGCGCGCGCATCTTTTTCGGGGAAGCGGATAGCCTTACCGCTGCGGGTTGCGAGGAGAATGTCCATGTTGCCGTCGGTCAGACGGGTCGAAATCAGCGCATCACCTTCGTCTATGTTCTGGGCAATGATGCCACCGACACGCGGATTAGAATAGGCCATCAGTGCGGTTTTTTTGACGATTCCGTTACGGGTTGCCATGACAATGTAACGATCTTCGACGAACTCCTTGACCGGCAATATGCTGGTGACAGTCTCATTCTCATCAAGCTGCAGCAGGTTGATGATGGCTTTGCCACGCGCCGCACGCCCACCCTGGGGGATTTCGTGAACCTTGAGCCAGTAGACACGTCCAAGGGTCGTAAAGATCAGAACATAGGAGTGAGTCGAAGCGATAAACAGATGCTCGACGAAATCCTCTTCCTTGGGCCGCATGCCAGTTTTGCCTTTACCGCCACGGCGTTGCGCACGATAGAGCGAAACTGCATTACGTTTTATGTAGCCAGAGTTTGAAACCGTAACCACCATGTCCTCCTCGATGATCATATCCTCGAGGGTCAGGTCGGCGGTCCGGTCGATAATCTCGGTACGGCGAGGGTTAGCGAACTGCTCTTTAACTTCCAGTAATTCAGCACGGATAATCTTGAGAATTTCGATCTCGCTGGCCAGAATCTCCTTGAGGCGAGCAATTTCGGCCATGACCTCTTTGAGCTCATTGATGATCTTGTCGCGCTCGAGTCCGGTCAGGCGATGCAGACGCATATCCAGAATCGCCTGGCCCTGAATATCACTGAAGGCGAAGCGCGCGATCAGCTTCTCTTTGGCTTCAGCCGAGTTGGCCGATGACTTGATGAGACTGATCACTTCATCGAGATTGTCGAGGGCGATCTTAAGGCCTTCGAGAATATGCGCCCGGGCCTCGGCTTTTTTCAACTCATAGACACAGCGGCGGGTGACGATTTCACGTCGGTGATCGATAAAGTAGTCGAGGGTTTCACGCAGAGCCAAAATCCGCGGCTGGCCGGAGACGATCGCCAGCATGATGATGCCAAACGAAGACTGCATGGCGGTCATCTTATAGAGCTGATTGAGGATGACACCAGGCACCATATCCCGCTTCAGTTCGATGACAATCCGCATCCCTTCGCGGTCTGACTCATCGCGCAGATCGGAAATCCCCTCAATCTTCTTGTTCCTAACCAGATCGGCGATTTTCTCGATCAAGCGCGCCTTGTTGACCTGATAAGGGAGCTCGGTAACAATAATTTTTTCGCGACTGGTGCGCCGTTCGACTTCGACCAATGCGCGGGCCCGCATCTGCACGATGCCACGCCCGGTACGGTAGGCCTCGCGAATCCCCTCGCGGCCATTGATAAAACCTGCGGTTGGGAAGTCTGGACCGGCGATATGCGTCAGCAGCTCTTCGAAATCGAGGCGCGGATTGTCAATAACTGCGATCAGACCATTGATCACCTCACCCAGGTTGTGCGGTGGGATTTTGGTCGCCATTCCGACCGCAATCCCTTCCGAGCCGTTAACGAGCAGGTTGGGATATTTACACGGCAGAACCAGCGGTTCTTCAAGCGAATCATCATAGTTTGGCCCGAAGTCGACCGTCTCTTTTTCAATATCGCCCAGCAGTTGATGGGACAGTTTGGACATGCGAATTTCGGTATAACGCATAGCCGCGGCCGAATCACCATCGACCGAACCGAAGTTCCCCTGACCGTCAACCAACGGGTGCCGCATCGAAAAAGTTTGCGCCATCCGGACGATAGAGTCATAGACCGCAGTATCGCCATGGGGGTGATATTTACCGATGACGTCACCGACGACACGCGCCGATTTTTTATAGGGCTTGTTGTAATCGTTGTTCAGGTCGTGCATCGCAAAGAGGATCCGGCGGTGAACCGGCTTGAGCCCGTCGCGAATGTCGGGCAATGCCCGCCCGACGATGACACTCATGGCATATTCCATATAGGACTTACGCATCTCGTCTTCGATATTAACTGTGACTTTATTCTGTTCTGTCAGCATCTATTCATCCTCCGTAAAACAAGAAAAAAGATGAATGGTCAATGGGGCCACATGTTCAACCACCAGAAAAACCATTCTCCCTGACCTTTTCTCCTGTTTTTCAAACATCCAGATTGGAGACATTCAAGGCGTTCCGCTCGATGAATTCGCGGCGCGGCTCAACTTGATCACCCATCAACACAGTAAAAATCTCATCAGCCTGTACGGCATCCTGAATCGTGACCTGTAACAAAACCCTTTTCTCCGGGTCCATCGTGGTCTCCCACAGCTGTTCAGGGTTCATTTCACCCAGCCCTTTGTAGCGCTGAATATACTGCCCCTTCTTGGCGCGTGCCAGGAAGTGCTCAAGCAACTCCTGCCGGTTCAATACGCTTGACGAATTCCGCTCTTCATAGTTGATGACAATTTCCTGGCCATCGGCAAGCTCTTCGACCTGCTTGTAGGACTGAAGGAGCAGCTTATATTCGTGCGAAGAGAGAATATCGACGGTTTGACGATCAATCCGTGCATGAAGGTTGCCCAGGGTAACCAGAATCCGATCAGGATCCTCCATCACCGTACACTTAATCGCTGGCTCGACCTTAAACAAACTGTCGGCCAAGGGCTGTAAGGATTCATGGTCAGCGTAACCGTTGCGAATGTTGCCACGCACCAGAACCTTAAGAATCTCGACTGGCACGCCGCGGTTTGCAACCTTGTCAAATATCTTGTTGAATTCAATAATGTTCTTCAGGGTTGGAATAATTTGTTTACCACGGATGACCTTGCCGTTATTGGCCTCCACCGTCGCGCCATCCACCCCGGTATCCAGCAGATACTCAAGCAGAGCATCATCATCCTTAAGATAGAGTTCTCGCTTGCCTTTTTTTGCCTTGTAGAGAGGAGGTTGTGCGATATACAGGTGACCGCGTTCAACCAGTTCCGGCATTTGACGAAAGAAGAAGGTCAACAGCAGGGTACGGATGTGGGATCCGTCAACGTCAGCATCGGTCATGATGATGATGCGATGATAACGCAGCTTGGCGACATCAAAATCATCCTTGCCGATGCTGGTGCCCATCGCGGTTATCAGGGTGCGGATCTCATTCGAGGTCAGCAGTTTGTCAAAACGAGCCTTCTCAACGTTAAGGATCTTACCCTTGAGAGGCAGAATGGCCTGATAGCGCCGTTCGCGCCCCTGTTTAGCACTGCCGCCGGCAGAATCACCCTCGACCAGGTAAATTTCACAGAGCGCCGGATCTTTTTCCTGACAGTCGGCCAACTTGCCTGGCAAGGAGAGCCCATCGAGCGCACCCTTACGCCGGGTCAGATCGCGAGCCTTACGTGCGGCTTCACGAGCGCGGGCTGCATCAATCCCTTTTTCCAGTACTTTTCGTGCAATCTGCGGATTCTCTTCGAGAAAGGTTGCCAGCTTTTCATTCATGAGAGTCTCGACGTAGCCCTTGATCTCTGAATTTCCGAGCTTGGTTTTAGTCTGACCCTCAAACTGGGGATCGGGAACCTTAATCGACAGAACCGCTGCCATACCTTCACGCAAATCCTCGCCGGAGATGGCAACCTTGATGTTTTTTAGCAGGTTATTTGCAGTAGCATAGGTATTCAGCGTGCGCGTCAATGCGGCTTTAAAACCACTTAAATGAGTGCCACCCTCGCGTGTATTAATATTATTGGCAAACGAGAATATTTTTTCGTCATAACTATCGTTGTACTGAATTGCGACCTCAATCTCGACCCCCCCCTTCTCACCCTGAACATAGATCGGCTCCGGGTGCAATGCTACCTTGGCACGGTTGAGATATTCAACAAAGGAACGGATACCACCTTCATAGAAAAAATCATTGGTTTTTTCAGTCCGGTCGTCATGAATGATGATTCTTACGCCGGCATTCAGAAAAGCCAGTTCACGTAACCTTTGAGAGAGGGTTTCAAAGGAAAATTCAGTCGTTTCAAAAATTTCAGCATCCGGCCAAAAGGTAATCCTGGTTCCCCGTTTAACAGTGTCTCCATCCTCTCTTAGCGCAGCCTGCGGAACCCCGATCTTATAATCTTGGCGATATATCTTACCGTCACGCCTGATCTCCAGTTCTAGATTACTCGAAAGAGCATTAACGACCGAGACCCCGACGCCGTGCAATCCACCGGAAACCTTATAGGAATCATTGTCAAATTTACCCCCGGCATGCAGCACTGTCATGACGACCTCTGCCGCGGGTTTTTTTTCCGTCGGATGCATATCGACCGGAATACCTCGACCATTATCCTCAACGGTTATTGAATTATCTTCGTGGATAATAACCTTGACGCTGTCACAATGGCCAGCAAGAGCTTCGTCAATGGAGTTATCCACTACCTCATAAACCAAATGATGAAGTCCTGCTACACTTGTTGAACCAATATACATTGCTGGTCTTTTTCGAACAGCTGTCAATCCTTCTAGAACTTGTATACTGTCAGCTTGATAACTACCGCTCATTTACGCTCCTTGATCAAGAAAATGACTTAATATTTCCATCTTCAACGCAAAAATAAGAAACTTTGTCTGAATTAGAAAATAATTTATTATCTGTAGTCGTTATAAAAGTTTGTCCAGAAAAATTATCGAGTATATTGAAGAAATTATTTCTATTGTTTTTATCAAGCTCACTCGCCATATCATCTAGCAACAATATAGGAGTAAAATTATTAATACTTTCGAAATCCACAATTTGCGAAGATCTAAACAAAAGAACAAATGCTCTTTTTTGACCTTGAGAACCAAATATCTTTAAATTTTTACCATCTATACTAAAATCAATACGTTGCCTATGGCAACCGACCTGTCTCTTATACACATCT
>JAAXQE010000077.1 GCA_012974425.1 Geopsychrobacter sp. | reverse complement strand
GTACGCACCCCGCTCTTAAATAAAGCGGCACTGAGGTTTCTGACCAACAATAACGACGAAATTCGCCAGCAGAACTTCGCGGATTTCTGTCATCAGCAGGCCAGTTGGCTCAATGACTACGCCTTCTATCGTGCCATGCGTCACGCGCAAAACCACAAAGCCTGGTATGACTGGCCAAGCGATCTCCGCGACCGTGACGAGACGGCACTGCATAAATGGGGAACCAGGCTCAGCAGCGAAATTGCGCAGGAAAAATACCTGCAGTTTGTCTTTTTCGAGCAATGGTTCGCGCTGAAGGAATATGCCAACCGACAAGGCATCCAGATCTTCGGCGACCTGCCGATCTTTGTTGCAATGGATTCTGCCGATGTCTGGGCCAACCGCGATATTTTTCAACTCGATGCCCAGGGCCACCCACAGGTGGTGGCTGGTGTTCCGCCTGACTACTTCAGCACGACCGGCCAATTGTGGGGAAATCCGCTCTTCGACTGGCAATATATGGCGCAGGATGGTTATAGCTGGTGGAGAGCGCGGCTGCAGTGGAATCTGGAACAATGTGACCTGGTCCGGATCGATCACTTCCGTGGTTTCGAGGCCTGCTGGGCCGTACCCGCAACTGAAACAACGGCGATCAATGGCGCCTGGCAGCCCGGCCCCGGCGCAGATTTCTTTGAAAAGATCGAGCAGGAGCTGGGCGGGCTAGCCCTGATCGCCGAGGACCTTGGGATAATCACCCCTGCGGTTGAACAGCTGCGCGATCGGTTCAAACTGCCGGGGATGAAGATTCTACAGTTCGCTTTCGATTCCGGCGCCAAGAATCCCTACCTGCCCCATCAATATCCACGCAATGCCGTGGTCTATACCGGTACTCACGACAACACCACCAGCCTCGCCTGGTGGCAGGCACTCGATAGCTCAAGCAAACAGAGAGTGCGCAACTACCTCGATTCAAGCTGTCGCGAAATGCCCTGGGCGCTGATTCGCTGCGCCCTTTCCAGCTCGGCCAGGCTGGCGATCATCCCGATGCAGGATCTCTTAATGCTGGGCGGGCAAGCGCGTACAAATCGTCCAGGGACAGCTACCGGCAACTGGAATTGGCGGCTGCTGCCAAGTCAACTCGACCCCGACGTGGCGGAACGTTTGCGCCAGCTCTGTGACCTGTTTGACCGACGCCCAACCCTGTCAAAAAACTGTTAAGAAGGATCCACTAGCTCTTGTTTCGTTAGAAACACCTGTGCTATCTTCGCCTAGATTATCGAAGGCCGTCATTCCGACGGTAAAAAAAACCATCATGTTGGAGGATGTACTGTGAAACGAATCCTTGTATTTCTCGTCGCAAGTCTTGCTGTTCTGACCCTTTCTGCTTGTAGCAAAGAAGAAGCACCAAAAGTCGAAGCTCCTGCCGCTCAAGCTCAGGCTCCTGCTGCCAAAGCTGCCGGCATTACCGGTTCCGTTGTTGAGACCATGAACTCCGCCGGTTATACCTATGTCCAGGTCGATGACGGCCAGCAAAAAGTCTGGGCGGCTGCCCCTGAGTTCAGCGTTGCGGTTGGCGACAATGTTATTGTTCCTGACGGCATGCCGATGAACAATTACCACAGCAAATCACTCGATCGTAATTTCGATGTCGTCTACTTCGTCGACTCCATCCTCAACCCGAATGCTCCTGCCGCTGCCGCTGCCGCGACTGATGCACTTCCGGAAGGGCATCCCAACACCCAGGCAGCAGCAGCACCTGCCACCGACGTTGATCTCTCGGGGATTGCAAAAGCAGTCGGTGGCAAGACCGTTGCCGAAATCAACGCTGAAAAAGCTAACCTTTCCGGCCAGGAGATCTCCCTGCGCGGCAAGGTTGTCAAGTTCAATGCTCAGATCATGGGCAAAAACTGGCTGCATATCCAGGATGGCAGTGGCGATGCTACCGAAGGCAGCAATGATATCACGGTTACCACCGATGCCGCCGCAAAGGTTGGCGACACCGTCCTGCTAAACGGCAAGGTCACTCTCGACAAAGACTTCGGCTACGGCTACAAGTACGCACTGATCATCGAAGATGCAAAAGTTACCGTTGAGTAACTAAGCGACCCGACGTCGGGCGCTAAGCATACGGATAGACAAGGCCCTCGGTTTTAAACCGGGGGCCTTTTTTATTTTAAATAAGACCATTCCCAAGAGGGAGCAAACCCTGCTGGCAGATCCAGAGGCACCCGATGAAATTGCATAAACTTCATTATCGCTGGCTATAAATGATTTCATGCTAGGTCAAGAACAACCAGAAGCGCTCAACATGACAGGGTGATTACCATGACACCAAATCCGCTGCTGACAATCCTGACCATCGACGATGAGCCGCTGGTGCGCAAAAGCTTCCGACTCTACCTGGAAGAGCTCGGATACAGGGTCATTGAAGCCGAAACAGGCAGCAAAGGCCTCGAGCTTGCTTCAACCGAGCAGCCCGACCTGATCCTTCTCGACCTGCGGATGCCAGAGCCCGATGGAATACAAACCCTTAAACAGCTTAAAATGGAGCATGCCGAAATTCCGGTTATTATCATCTCGGGAACCGGGGAAACCCGCGATGTCGTTGAAGCTCTACGCCAGGGGGCCTGGGACTACCTGACCAAACCCATAACGAACCTGACCGTACTTGCGCACGCCATCGACAAGGCACTCGAACGAGCCCAGCTCCTAAGCGAGAATCTGGCATACCAGAGCTCCCTGGAGGTTAAAGTCAAAAAAAGGACAGCCGAACTGGAGGAGGCTTGTCGCCAACTCGATACGAGCAATCAGACCCTTGAGGCCCTGTTTCAGGCAGCCCCCCTTGCAATCATCCTGCTTGATACACAACGGCACCTGACCCTCTGGAATCGCGGCGCTGTACAACTCTTCGGTTGGGGAGCCGCCGAAGCAGAGGGCTCGGCCTGTCCATTATTTACGAATCTGGACAAAAATATCTGGTCGGCCATTTCAAGACCCGGTCTGCATAACCATGAGCAGGTTCTGTATAATCGCGATGGCTCAAAACAGACGCTCAAAATTTCAACCGCGGCACTTTACGCACCGCATTCAAATGCTGGCGGTATGATCATGTTGCTTGAGGATGTGACTGAAATGATGAAACTGCAGACGGAAGCAGATCGTGCCAATCGTCTGGCCTCCCTTGGCTAGCTGGCCGTGGGTGTTGCGCATGAAATAAACAATCCGAACGGACTTATCCTGCGTAATATGCCAACCCTGCACGACACCCTGATCGACGCCCTGGCCTTACTCGCTGAACATCAGCCCAATGCACAGGTTGGCGGATTGAGCATTGGCCGTACCCAGGAACTGCTCCCGCAATTATCAGAGGAGATGGAGGACGCAGGTCAGCAAGGTCGAATTCAGCCTATTTCGACTTGGAGGAACAATGAAAATCATTAATTTAAACATCGGGAAAAAGATCTACCTGGCCACACCCTTGTTAATCATCATATTCACCCTGAGTTTGCTCGCGCTCTATGGCCAGTACCGCGACAATCTCTATGAAGGACGTCACCGGGAACTTACCGTCGCCATTGAGACCGCATGGGGAACTGTCGACTATTAGGTCGGGCTTGAAAAATCTGGTGCGCTTTCCCGCTAAAAGGCTCAATTTCAAGCGATGTCAGCAGTTAGAATACTGCGCTATGCCGATGATGGTTATTTCTGGATTAACGACACCGGGCCGAAGATGATCATTCACCCGGTCAAACCGGAGCTTGAGGGTAAGGATCTGTCCGCGATCAAGGATCCAATGGGCAAATACCTGTTCGTCGAGTTTGCCAATAAGGCAACGCAAGATGGTGCAGGCTTCGTCGATTACTATTGGCCGAAACCGGGCAGCGAAGATCCGGTGGCCAAGATCTCCTACGTCAAATTCGTCCCGGCCTGGGACTGGGTCATCGGCAGCGGACTCTATATCGACGATCTGAATGCCGTGGTCACCCAGATTTTCTGGTCGGTAATGGGATTACTCCTGGCAGCCGTCCTGATCTCGGGCGGACTCGTATTCATGCTGGCACGCATGATCTCACGTTCGCTGCACCGCGCCGTCGAGATGATCGAAGAGATGGAGAAGGGCCATCTTGGAATACGGCTGAATATGAACCAAACGGACGAAGTAGGTCGCATGGCCATTGCCATGGACCGTTTTGCCGACAGTTTGCAAAATGAGGTCGTTGCTTCGCTGCAGAAACTGGCCGCCGGAGATCTGACCTTCGATATCTCCCCACGCGATGAACAGGATGAAGTACGCGGCTCACTCAAGCAGCTCGAGATCCAACTTAATGACATCATGGGTCAGATTCAAACGGCCGGTGAACTGATCGCCGCAGGCAGTGTCCATGTCAGTGACTCTTCACAATCCCTCTCGCAGGGCGCCACCGAATCGGCCAGTTCCCTCGAAGAGATCAGTAGTTCCATGACCGAACTGACCGCGCAAACCAAGCAGAATGCCGCAAAT
>JAAXQE010000076.1 GCA_012974425.1 Geopsychrobacter sp. | reverse complement strand
CAGGAAGCTGGGGCGGTGCACAGGAGGCAACGCGACAGCAAAATAACAATGCCCCTGCGGTTATCGCTCTGGATGACACAGAGTTCGGCAAATACTGATCCGCCTCAATCTATGCCGACCTGCTGTCATGGCCCGAAGCGCCCTCCCGCTTCGGGCCTTATTTATCCTCTGACCTTAACGACAACCTTCCTGACGCTCTTATCTGGCTCACCAATCCCCGGCATATGCAGATCCTCCGGGTAAAATATTGCAAACATCCCCTGCTCTAGGTGGACTAAAGATGAGTCACCGGCGTAAAAGGCGAAATCCCCCGGTTCATCATATGCCACAGTCTCCTGCTGTCCGCTAAAAGGGAGATAGCCGATCGATTCCCCCCCCTGGGCAAGAAACTGGATATCGATATATTTCCGATGTGCCTCCAGGCGGCCCTGCGACTCTGGCTTCAGGGCATAGTCACTGACAATCGCAAAGACATCCCTGCCCGAGACCGGATATTCTCCGACCTCAAACTGAGAGAAATCGGTCGCACGGATATAAGCCAGGGCAAGCGAGATCCGCTGGCCAAGTGGGGTATATTTCTCAAAATTTTCGATACGATCAACGATCATCCGGACAGCTCCTTGGTTCACTGAACAACTAATGTATTGAAAGGGCATAGGTTGCTATCGGGACTGAAGGTCCCTGACAAACAAAAGCACAACCTATCGATTGTCATCCTCGCGAAGGCGGGGATCCGAACCTCATACAACCACTGGATTCCCGCCTTCGCAGGAATGACAAAAGATGAGTAGCACTTAAAAAGGCTTGGGCTAAAGCCCATAGGTTTTCACTAGCGCGATGGAACAATACACATGAAACGGCGGGGCAGCCTAGAACCTGGCTGCCCCGCCTTTTATTTAGTCTGGAACTCTTCTAGTCTTCGAGTTCGATCTCGATCTGATCCCAGGATCCGTTGTCAAAACGGGCCTTGACCCGATCTCCAACATTCAGCGCTTGGTAGAGGGCGGCCTTGGAAACCTGGCCATCTTCAATCTCGAAATCTGAGCCCGAAGGATGGGTTATGTCGTTGATTGTCGAAGTGTCCACATCGACCAGACCGCCTCCGACGCCGTCATCCAGCAGTTCAACCCTGTCGTTGGCCTGATTGAAAGCAGCCACCGGCCCTTCGAAGATCTGACGGCTATCCAGACTACCGCCGTCCCTGACCCGGGTTGCGACCAGGGTCGAGCCGTTGGTGATCCGCGCTCTGAGTTTGGCGTTATTGAGGCTGAAATCGAGACCGCTCTCAACCCTGGCAATATCCGGATCGATCAGCATGCTCAGAGTCCCACCAGACGGTGTGGTGATGTTGAGGGTCGTGGCGTTTACTTCAGTGACCGCACCTTCATAACGGAAGCTGTCCTTGAACTTAATTTTCGTTGCAGCCAACAGGCCAGCCACAACCGGACCTTCCGCTTCGACCTTGAGACCGTTAATCAGATCGCCTTCCACCCCACCGAAGAAGGTCGCTGAACTATAATCGACCTGCTGACCGTTCAGGTTGAATTGACTGGCGCTCAGGTTGCGTACCAGGCCTTCAACCTCGATACGTGCCTGATCATCAAAACCATCTTCGACATGCACCAGAGTGGCGGCTAAGGTGGTGCCATTCAGAGTCCCTTTGACTTCAACCAGGGTGCCGATACTTAGGGGCCCGTCAATTGTGGCCGATGTGGTATCGACCAACTGGCTACCGATCGAGAGAGTTCCTGTCCCCATGGCGGTGATCACCCCGGTCAACTCAAGTTCGCCTTCTGCATTCAGATCGAAGCTCGCCTGATCTGCAGCCTTGAATTCAATAAAGGTCGCCTGGATGGTACCTGCACCGTCGGGCAGTCCATGTACTTCAACAAACTGCCCAGCGGCCAGATTCGCGAGCTGCCCGCTTAAAGGCGCAGCGGCATCGATCATAGTCGCATCTGGAATCGCCAGGACCCTCTGTCCCAGGATGGAGAAGCTCATAACCCCGGTCGCCATGTTGGTCGAGAGGGCGGCAATTTCTCCCTCGAGTTCATCATCGACGATAATCCGGGTCGCCGTACCGGTTTGGCCGTTGGCGTCAAAAGAGCCTTCAACCTCGACCTGCATCCCCTCGCTTAAGTGCTGGGCCTGGGTGGCACCGCTGATAGTTACGCTGGTGCCATGCTCAAATTCGACCTCGGCACCTTCGACTTCAAACTTGACGCCGTTAACCATGACGCTGCCGAAGCCTTCGATGGTGCCGCTGGCCAGGCCGGCGGTCGGAGCTGCTCCCGGCGAACTGCCCGCCCCCCCACTGCCGCCGCAGGCACTCAAGATAAGTACCGCCAGGCTGAGGACTATCAGGTTTAAACTTGTGATCCACCTTTGTTCAATCGCTGTCGTTTTCATGTCGGATCTCCTTTTCGGTGTTTCTCCTGGATCCGGCAACACAATTCAGTCAAAATCAAATATCATTCTTCAATATGTCTTTCTGCTTTGTTCCATGTTGGAGCGCTGTCCACATCATTCATATTCCCTTCCAATTTGACCACGACACCCGGCGCCAATCCGGAGTAGAAATTCGCGCGGTCAGTCTCTGTCGCGGTTCCGTCATCATCTTCGACAAAGAACTTGAATGACGACAGGAGTGAAGTATTGTTGCTGATTCCGAGGATGCTGATCTGATCAACGACCACCGGATCATCAGAGGGTCCACGCAGGGTGACAGTGAAGGGGTCTGTCGCGGCCGATGGTGAATCCTTGCGCAGACGTGTCGCCAGCACCGTACCGGCGGTCAGAGTCGCCTGTCCGCGAATCCGCACGTGGTCACCCAGGGCCAGAGGACTGTCACCACTCAGACCGGTTGTTTCATCCAGTTCTGTTGTGGCGCCATCCACAATGATCGTCAATTCGGTCAGTCCCTTCAGCGTCAGAGTCCCATTGCCGGCATCGATAGATGCCACGTTGCTTTCCAGACGGACCCCTTCTTTGAAACTGATTTTTGTTGCACTCAGCACACCAGCGGAGAGCACACCCTCGGCCTCGGCCTTGGAGCCATTGACCAGATCGGTCACTGTCCCACCCTCAAACTGAGTCGTGTCACTGAAGGTTACAGCCTGACCGTTGACCAAGAACTGCTCAGCCGCGGAAATCGGGTCGCTGCCGCTGACAAAACCTTCGATCTCGGCCCCATCCTTATCCGCAACACTGAAGCCTGCCGATTCGAGGCTGACAGTTGTTGCGCTCAAGGTGGATCCGATAAACTCTGAGCCCTTGACCTCAACCAAATCGTCAGTACTAACAGCCACACTGCCAGCATGAGAGACAATAAGATTGCCAATAGCAAAGGATGTCGTTGAATTAACTGCCGTCACCACCCCTTTGATCTCTAGCCGGCCAGTGGCACGATTTTCGAGGTAGGTCGCCTGAATACGTCCGTCATTCAAGCGGAAGCCGCTGACTTCGAGCATGCCGCTGAAGCTGTCGAGTCCGCCAAAGGCGACACCGTTGAGGGCGGTGAAACCCTCTTCGACAATCACCTGCTGGTTCAGGATGGTCAGCACCTTGACCGTTCCACCCAGGGTATCAACCGCCTCGATCGGGCCCTCAAGAACATCCTCATAGCGGATGGTCAGCGCTTGACCGTCGATACTATTGTCATCAAGCTCGCCATCAACTTCAACCACCATACCGACCTTGATTGCGGTTTGAGATTCACTGAGCAGTTCAACAGGGACCTCATCTTCACGTGTATAGTTCGCGCCGCTCACCCGATAATCCACCCCGTTGACGACGATACTGCCGAGACTCGAAACACTGCCTGAAGAGACAATTCCAGTGCCACCGATGCCGCCATCAGCAAGTAACCCACTACTGCCGCCACATGCCGCCAGCAGCAGCAACAGACAGGCACAGATCATGTTGAACAAAAACTCAGAGCGATAACGGATCCTGGTCATGCTGATCTACCTTTCCTTAAGTTGCGCACGAGACTTCTGCATATCCTGTTCAAAGAAATATATACCAACACCAACACGCTTGCAGCCGGTTCCGGCCTTGGCGGGATTCAAATCACGATCCTGGCCGGCAAGGTAGCGGTCAAATTCCTCGAGTAATTGCTGGGCCTGGCTTGAACTCAAGTCACGGAATCTGGCCACCGATTCTTCCGGGATGTTGTCATAGGAGACTTTGCGCTGAAAGCGCCGGTCGACATGGAGCGGGTTGAGGTTGTAATCGATGGTCTCCAGCAGATCGCTGACATCAGTACCAAGGATTTCGATATTCTCCGCCTCTGCGCTGTTCGGCACATAGGCACGTTGCACCAGAGCAATGAACCCTTTGTCATCGACTTCAGCGGTGCCGACCCTGACCAGTTCATCCAGAATCGCCCGAGCCGGCACGTCCCCACCATGCGCCCGAACCAGCTCACTGAATGAATTCTCTTCACCATCGAACTTGAGCGATGCAGGCTCGCCGGAAAAATCGCTGAAACGCGGATCGCGAACCCAACCACCGATCACGCGAGCCGCACGGTTGAACCTGGCGGCTGCTTCCTGATCAACCGGAAAATCTACACTCTTGAGACGGCTGACTTCCTTACGGGAAAGACCGGTCAGAATTGAAATGCGTGAATCTGAGAGCTTACGTCCGGGTAGGCTCGACTCCTGGAAAGCCACGTCCACATAGGTCCAGCGAACGATTTCAGCGAAGACACCGGCAGGGATCCCGTTGCGTAACAGGATGCGCACCAGAGGTTTGAGGAGTCTGACCACGGCCGCTTGTAATTTCTCTTTATTGTTAACTGTATTCGTCATGATTGGGATTATAATCCCAAAATAGGCCGAAGTAAACCCCCTGTCTGTTTTTTTCAGCGATGTCGAGACAACTC
>JAAXQE010000038.1 GCA_012974425.1 Geopsychrobacter sp. | reverse complement strand
ACTAGCCAATCAGGTCGAGGACGGTATCCTCCATCTCCCCTTGCGCTTTGAACGCCTTAATATTGGCCTCGTAGCCGTGCTGAGTGGGGATCATATCGGTCAGTTCGGTACCAAGATCGACATTGGAAAGCTCTTCCAGTGAACCGTCCGGTTGATTTATCATCACGCCGGGGGTGTTGACCGGTTGGACCTTGGCAGAGACCGCACCATTCCCCCCTGCCTCAAGGACTGTAGTCGATTTCTTGAACCCAACCGTTTCGGAGTTAGCGATATTGTTGGCGGTGACCGCCTGTTTAGTCCCGAAGGATTTTAGAGCGGAGACACTGTTGTTGATCGACAAAGGCATTGGCTCCTCCTGCTTAAGAATGTGATTACAAAATGCCCCACACTGGAAATTAAGTCAATGCTAATGGCCTTACTCTCATCGATCTGCGCCTAGCACACTCCTGGCAATGATGATCCCTGACCGTCATTTCTGCGCATTCCATCTAAAATTAACGCCCAAATCCCCGGCGCAGCCTGGACATCCTGATCCTCGTAATCAACCCAATAGATCTTCATTTGAATGCACGACTTTCCCGTGGAGCAGAGAGAAATAACGGATCCAGTTGGGAGCATGGGACATAAATCCGGAAATGATAATAACCGCAATCAGGCACGATACCGCAGTTTCGGGATAGAGGTGCATAAACAGTAAAAGCAGGAGCTTCAGGTAGAGAGAGACGCCTCTGAGTTGTACAAACCAGATCCATCCCGCGTAAGCCTCCATGACAACGAGGACAACCCCGGAGACGACAGCCAGACTTACATAAATCCACCCTGAGCTGCCCTGCATGGCATTACCGAAAACCCCGGCAATACCGACCAGATGAACAGTTCGGACGATCACTTTCGACAAGCGCCTGAGTGTATTGTCAGGAAGTGAGTTTAATAACGACATACGACTTCTCCTCAAGGGGGAACAAACTACAGGCAATGAGCGGCGGTTTTCTCTTGAACCAGCGCTCTTGCAAATTCAAGGCTTTCTACCAGCGTCACAGCTTCGTTTGTATGTGGGAAGAGACTCTGGTGCCACCGGGAACTCGTTGAGGAGACGTCCGTTTTCAATCCGCAGTAGTTTTGCACCCAAGCGCTCGGATTGAGACAGATCGTGGGTCGAGAACAGGACAGTAACCCCATATTTGGGCAACCTGCAGAGGAGCGCCTCGAAGGCCTGCAGGCTCTTACTGTCGATATTGGCGGTCGGTTCGTCGAGCAGCAGCAACTCCGGCTTGAAGACCAGAGCCCGTGCCAGGGCGACCCGTTGTATTTCGCCACCCGAAAGTTCCTTTGCCATACGCAGCGCGAAATCTTCGAGTCCGACAATCGAGAGGGTCAACTCAATGCGTCTGCGCTGTTCTTTTCCATCGATACCGCGCAGCTTAAGCCCATACGCCAAATTGTCTGCCACGCTCCCCTGAAACAGATAGGGTGACTGTTCAACCAGAGTGACTCTTTTTCGCTGCTCGGCGAAACTTGAAGCCCCACCGGCAAAACGCACCGAGCCCTGCTGTGGCAAGGCCAACAACGCCATGATCCGCAGCAGGGTACTCTTGCCCGCACCGTTTGGCCCGGTCAGCGCATAAATCTGGCGCGGATACAGGTCGAGACTCTCAACCGACAACCTGAAATTGTCACCCTGACTAACCTGGATATCCCTAAGCGAGATCACCGTTTGCATCCACTCACCTCTGCTGTAGGAAATTTAAGAAAAGATTTACAATCAAGGCAACCCCCAGGAGCACAATCCCCAAGGCCAGGGCGAAGGCAAACTCCCCTTTACTGGTCTCCAGAGCGATTGCCGTGGTCATGGTGCGGGTTAAGCCGCGGATGTTGCCGCCGAGCATCATGGCCACCCCGACTTCGGCAATCACCCGACCAAAACCGGCAATGACCGCCGCCATCACTCCGAAGCGGATCTCTTTCAAGAGTTGAACACTGGCCTGAAAATGACTTGCGCCCAGAGTCAGGGCCGTATCCATAATTCTTTTATCGGAACCAGCAACCGCGCTCAAAACCAAGTTAACAACAATCGGCGTCGCTAACAGCATCTGGCCAATAATCATCGCCCAGGGCGTGAAGAGCAAGCCGAGACTGCCCGCCGGACCCTGCCGGCTGAACAGACCGAACAATACCAGTCCGACCACCACCGTCGGTAACGCCATCAGGGTGTTCAACAGCGTAATCACCACGCGTCGCCCGCGAAAGTGCTTGATTCCGAGCCAGAGACCGGCCGGTATCCCGAACAACGCCGCAAAAACAATAGCGCTAAACGATGTATACAGGGAGGTCCAGACTGTCAAACGCACCTCGCGGTCGAAGCTTAAGATCAGCTCGACCGCGGTAAACAAAGAGTCAGCAAGTTCGCTCAAGGCACCGCCTTAGTTCACGTAAAAGAGTTGTTCACCGCCCCTGCGGTAAGCGTTAATCAAGGCCTTAGTCTGCTCGGAAGTCAGATGAGCGAGGAACTTCTTGCCGGCTCGGCCCGTACACAGGGATGTTTCAGCGGATTGAGCATAATAATCCCCCCGGGATTGAAGAGACGCTTATCCCCCTCGACGACGACCTGCAACAGAGTGCTCAGTCGGTGTGGCGGGTGTTCAGTTACAAAAGCAGTCGAAACCAGCACGAGGGATGCAATTGCAACAATACTAAACAGTCAATGCAGCTTATGCCGTCTCTCTAAATTATTAAATTGAATGTGTTATGTCCTATAGAGGGATCTCATCGAATTGCATATCCAGCAGGTCGATGGCGAGCATGCTGTTGCGTACTGGTCGGCCCTGGCCCAGCAGCAGCTTACAGGCTTCGGCAACCTGCAGGCTGGCGATCACAGCGGGCGTGAAGGAAGGATTCCCCAGCTTAGCCTCAACCCCCTTGCCTTCCTTCCAGTTTGCATAGAGTTTCTGGAGGGTTTCGTCACCGGGATAGAGTGTGACAACCTGACCATACCAACCGGCAATAGCACCATGCACCAGGGGGATATCCAGCTGACTACAGATCTCTGCCAGTTCGAGCCGTGTCGGGACATTATCGACCGCATCGATCACCAGCGTGGCGCCACTCAACATATTGCGGCCGTTTTCCAAATCGAAAGCAGCTGTTATCGGGCTGACCCTGACGGCCGGATTGATTGCAGCAATTCGTTCCATGGCCGCCTCGGCCTTAGCCACACCAAGCGAGTCAATTGTTGAAAGTAATTGACGATTCAAATTGTGTTCTTCAAAAACGTCCGGATCTATGGCGACAATCTGACCCACGCCAAGCCTGGCCAACTCTTCCAGAATATAGCCACCCAACCCACCGCAGCCGACAACTGCCACCTTACCCTGAAACAGTTGTAGTTGTTGCTCTGTTGAGATCATCTGCTGATTGCGCTGATAGCGGGCAGGAAGGTAACCGCCTTGCAGGATCAATTCTTCGGCCGTAGCACATTCCAGTTCGAAAAGAGACATCATCTCCCGTTGATTGACCCAGCTCAGGAGCTTGCCATCGGCTTTTTCGTCGAGAAACCTTTTTACCCCCATCCTAACCTCCACCGACCAGCGGAAAGATCGCCAAGAGATCTCCCTCATTCAAGGGTTGCTCCAGCTTGGCATGCACAGCATTGAGCAGCAGAATACCGACCTCTCCTTCCGGGATATTCAACTCCCGGACAACGGTGCCAATTAGGGTTTGATCAGGATAGTCCCTGATTTCAATCTTGAAACGCCCTGTCTGAAACGAGGCGAATAGCTTGACGGTCACTTTCATGTTGATTCTCCCTGGCCTCTCCCTCTGATGGGGCAATGACTCGGCATGTTACATCGATCTTCAGCTTTCAAATTCAACCTGAAGAAGAATCTCAGCGCGCGGATCAGCTGAACGGATATATTTGACCAAACTAACAGGATCGATCTGCAGATCGCCAACCATAGTAGCAGCGACGCTTTGCCAGAAAATGTCATCCTTAGCGCTCAAGAAATTGTCCAACTCCGCGTTAGAAAGGCAGATGCCCTGGGTCAAAAAAGTTGCTCCCAGCTCTGCCATCACCAGATTGAACAGCTTGATCCTGATGCGGCCCATGCCACTTTCGACCGGTTGTTGAACCTGGCCTGAGATATCTCCGCGCATGGCGGCGAGATGGCTTCCGCGTCGCATCGTGGTGCCAACCAAACCCGGCATGGCCGAAGAGAGGGCCAAGGTAGATCCATCACTGACATACGAGGTTTCCAGGTCATCGATCGGCCGACAATCCAGAAACAGAGTTGTAATCCGCTCGACAATATAGTCCTCGGCAATACCGAACTGTTCGGTCAGTAAGCTCGCGACACTGCAGCCGATCTGAGCGCGCAACCAGACCCCCTGTTGCAGCAACAATGAGAAAGCAGAGAGCTGCTCCAGGGGCAGAACCATACGCAATGATTGCTTCTCAGCCATAAGCTCTGACCTCACCCGCTGCGGAAAATATAGTTTATTGTCATCGATTTCCAGAAAAAAAAGGGGGGAACCCTGAATTAGGACTCCCCCCTCCAGCCTTATTGCGATCAATCCCAGTTGTAGAGTTGATCAAGTTCCGCATCGGTCACGCCGAAGGTGAGGTTGTGCGGTGGCAATTTTTCGGTCTGGAAGAAACGCGGCAAACGATCGTCTTCGGGACCAAAGCCGGCCCCCTTGTTGAACTCGCGCTCCAGCGTCAAAACCTTTTGACCCAGCGCAACAATATCGTCGCCGGTCATCTCGATCCCATAGAATCCACCCAGCAAGTCGAGCAATGACTGGAAGGTTTCCGGTTGGTCCAGAATCGGGAAGGCGATGAACAGGCAGAGCCCGGTCGAATCGATGGCGGTGGTTGCAATCTGCAGGTTCCGCGACAGCTCAACCTGCCCTTCCGGTTTCAACGGATCCACATCACCACCGACCTTCAAAATGTTGGTCGCAACCGCATACCCGGCGGTGTGGTCCGCCCCTTGGGTACTGGTCGCATAGGTCACGCCGATCCCCTGGACGGTACGTGGATCATAGGCCGGCAGCGCCTGGTTCTTGACCACAGGCACACGCGTAACCCCGAAGGCCTTGCCCGTCATCCCGGCTCCGCCGCCGAGGATCCGGCCCAACGGTGTCCCCTTGCCGACTTCATCGCGCACCAGACGGATCGCACCTTCATCGTCCCCGAATTCGATGACCCCACCTTCCATAGCCACACCGATAGCGACACCCATCTCAATGGTATCAACGCCGATGTTATCGTCCCAATAATCGAGTGTCGCTATGGTGTCCAGATCGCTGATGCCACAGTGGCCACCATGGGACCAGACGGTCTCATACTCGGGCTGCTTGGTCAGGAACTTACCATCCTTATCGTTGTAGATACCGGAACACTGAATGACACACCCACGATGGCAACCGTGGGTGGCTTTTCCGCCGCGTGCGATTTCCAGCTCAGCCTGGGACTCGCCACTGATCTTGCTTGCGTCCTCAAATTGACCGGTCTTAAAGTTACGGGTCGGATAGCCGCCCGCTTCATTCAGCACGTTGGTCAGTACGTTGGTGCCGTAGGCCGGCAGCCCTTCGCCGGAGACCGGGTGTTTGCGGATACCTTCGACAAATGCACGGTTGGCGGTCTTAAATCTTTCCGCATCCCTTGGTGGGCGATTCGTACATCCGGCATCATCCAGGATGATGGCCTTAATCTTCTTGGAACCCATAACCGCACCGACACCACCACGTCCACAGTGGCGGGTTGGGCGCAACTCAGGATCGGTGCAGGCGATGGAAGCCGAAACCATCAAGCGCTCACCGGCGGTCCCGATCGACATAAAGGCCACCTTGTCGCCGTATTCCTTGCGTAACTTATCGATCAGCGGATAATTGTCGAGCAACTTGTTACTGTTATCGACGCTGATTTCAACCCGGTCCTTATTGATATGAATTTTGTAGAGGTCATCCCCCTCTGGAAGGCCTTCGATAATGATCGCGGCATAGCCAAGGCGAGCGAGCACCTGGGCTGCCTGACCACCGGCGTTTGACTCTTTAATTCCACCAGTCAAGGGGCTTTTACAGCCGACCGAGATACGGCCGGATATGGCAGCAGCGGTGCCACTCAGCATCCCTGGAGCGATGACCAGCTTGTTCTCTGCACTCAGCGGATGGCAATCGGGTGGAACCTCTTTAGCAACGATCGTTGAAGTGGTGGCCCGGCCTCCCAGTGCAGCAAATTCACCGGCTTTTTCAGTGCTCTGCTGTGGTCCACCAGTAGCACTCATGTCGATCCTTAGAATCTTGTCCATTCGTGTTCTCCTATTCCGGGGTGATATTTCTTTTTCGAACGGCAGCAACAAATAGCAAAGGGAACCTTGATCCCCTTCCAAAAAAAAAGACCAGGAGTCCGATACCACAATTTCGATCCAAATCAGCAGTCAGACTCGAAAGATTAAATACTATAACCAATTACATAAGAATAAACAAAAAATATCATGCGCACCCAAGCCATGCATAAATTGCACTCATCGGCATAAAGCGACAGGCCACACCAGCCATCTCCCTTTTCAAAGACAGGACCCGCAGCAGGAGGCAGCTTCCTGGTTCTGATATATGCTAGGATAATTTCCATAGCTGAAACTTGGAGGAAACTGTATGACCCGCCCGCCAGATTCAATCTTGAACAAAACAGATCCAGCTGTTCTCAGGGATTACCCGACAAAGCTGTTCGTCGAGACCACGACCCACTGTAACCTGGGCTGCTTCATGTGCGTCAAACAAACCGGGGAATGCGCCATCACTGAGGGGGAGATGTCAACCGCAACCTTCATGGCGATAGAAGCGGCCCTGCCCCGTGCAGAAGCCCTGATTCTGAACGGGGTTGGTGAACCCTTGCTCCACCCGGAGATCGAAACCTTCATTGCTCAGGCGAAGAAGTTGATGCCTAAGGAGAGCTGGATAGGTTTTCAAACCAACGGGCTGCTGATCGACGATCTACGCGCCCGTGCGCTGCTCGAAGCAGGGCTGGACAAGATTTGTATCTCGGTCGATGCGATAACCCCTGAAAAGCTCACACAGCTGCGCGAGGGGGCCGAAATCTCAAACCTGGAAAAGGCCTTTTCCGCCCTGGCAAAAGCCAAACTTTGTGTCGGCAGGCCGGAGTTCCAGATCGGCGTCGAAATCGTGGTCATGCGCAGCAACCTGGCCGAACTTCCCGACACCCTGCGCTGGGCAGCAACCCGTGGGGCGACCCTTGCACTGGTATCCCATGTCTTGCCCTATGAGGCTGAGCATGCTGCTGAAGCTGTCTATGAGTCCTGTTCGGCTGAGGCAATCGCCCTCTTGAAAAAGTGGCGCGAAAAAGCGGCGACCGTCGGCGTCAATATCGACCGATATCCCAAAGTTCTCTGGAATTTCCGTAAAAATACTGATGAGCAAAGAGTCATCGACTTCGTCGAGCAGATGAAAGCCGATGCGGAACAGCAGCAGGTTTTTCTCGATCTGAAAAAACTGTTTGCTCTCGATACTGACTGGCTGGGTCAGGTCGCCGAAATTTTCAGCAAAGCCGAGCAGGTCGCTCTAGAAGAGGGGTTGGATCTGAAACTTCCCGAATTGTTGCTCAAGGAGAACCGCCGCTGTGAGTTTGTCGAGGACGGCAGCGCCTTTATCTCCTGGCAGGGCGATGTCCATCCCTGCTACTTCCTCTGGCACAACTATCACTGCTACGCCAGCGGTTGGGAGCAGACGGTTAAACCGAAGATTTTCGGCAACCTGCATGAACAACCGGTTCTGGAGATTTGGAATTCAACAGAGTTTAAGAACTTCCGCGAAAATGTCAGCCGTTACGACTACCCCTACTGCGCCAGCTGCGGACTGGCGCCCTGCGACTATATACAGACCGAAGAGTTTGAGCAGGATTGCCATATCAACCAAGAACCTTGCGGAAGCTGCCTCTGGTGTATGGGCCTCTTTCAGTGCTTACGCTAGCGCGAGCCATATGGTTTTGGGTCGGCGGACCGGGTCCGTTTGTTGATAGCCATGATGGCAGCGCGATTCTGCCGCTATTTCTTGAGGGGATCAGGCTAAGTGCAGTTTGTCCACGAGGAGCAGCCTCAATAGGTAACACGCCTGGTCCCATCTGCTTCAAGTAAGACCCGTACCCGCTCACCGGCGCTAAAGATAACGTCATTCTCCTGCACCACCGAAAGGAGCTCTCCGTTGTCCAGCTCCACCATGATTTCGAGAGCCGCCTTGGTGGTTACGCCCTTCTCCGTGGCTTGCCCTGCCAGGACCCCTGCAACCCCACCGATTATCGTCGATAAGGTTCTGCCGCTCCCGGCGCCCAGAGTCTGCCCCAATCCGGCGCCAACCGCACCGCCGCCCAGCGCGCCGAGTCCCGACGGGGTCCCCTCGATGCTGACCTCACTAACCTGCTTGACTGTGCCGTAGAATACCTGCATCCCCTGACGGGCCTGCTCGCGCGTATAGACCTTGCCCGAGGCGCTCGGAGCGCAGCCCTGAATGGAGAATATCAGCAGAACCAAACCCAGAAGACCCAGAACATTTCGCATGCTCATGATTCGCTCTCCCCTGAAAAGATCATACTGCGATCGTTGAAACACCTTACCGCTTTCAGGATAAACCCAGGTCTCCCAGGAGGCAAGTTCAGGGCAATAGAGTCCGGTTCGCCAAAGATAGATTTGAATCCTTTGGTTCGTCCCGTCTGTGCTCTCTCCTGGCTTCGCCATTGCCTATAACATCCGCACCTCGCGTTGCGGGAACAGGATGGTCACCCCGGCCTGTTTGAGGACGGCGTAGACCTCCATATTGACCCAGTAGAGTACCTGGAAATAGCTGGTCGTCGGAATCCAGTACGAATCCCCAGATTAACCGATGAATCACCGAAGGATTCGATCCCGGCCAGGGTCCGACTGATCGTATCGATCGCCAACTGCGGCTCGTCGGCATAAGAGATCCCGATACTGACCTCGGCTATCTTGTTGGCAAAGCTGTTATGGATAATCTCCCCGACCACATGCTTATTCGGAATCGTGATCTTTTCGCCATCCTCATTGGTCAAAACTGTCGCCGCCAGCCGGATCTCCTCGACCACCCCGCTCACGCCCTGCACCATGATCGTATTTCCGACCACGAAGGGGCGACTCAGGATGATCGTCAGGCCGGCGCCATAGTTGAAGAGCGGGCCCTGAAGCGCAAAACTACTGCCGAAAACCAGGGCGCCCAAGGCGGCGATGACCGGCGCAATCGATATGCCGAACTTGCCGATCGCGATAATTATCACAAAGATCAGGACCAGGCTCTTGGTTAGATTGCGAAAAAGAATCGGCCCAGGGTCAGGTCGATCTTGCGCTTCTCATCGGCGGCGGCTTAGATATTTTAACGGAATATGCTGAAGTTCCTAGGAGGCTGTCGAGCCTGGAGGAATTCCTGGGGGCAGGATATTCTGCGGATAAACTCCTGCGCTAAGCCGCAAAAAAAA
>JAAXQE010000303.1 GCA_012974425.1 Geopsychrobacter sp. | reverse complement strand
GTCTCCTTGAGTTTACGGCTCAGGCTCCCCTCCATCATCACCGACTTCACCTTGTTCCAGTTCGCCTGCAGCAGGGGCGGATGATGCGCGTAGGCCTTGAACAGATTCGGGACCCTACCGAAGGCACCTTCGATCTCCGCGAAGATGGCGCTGACATTTTGTTGGGGAGTCTCGCCCGTTGTGAGTGTAATGCGTGCCATATGCTTAGCTCCTGTTGTGTAAGAGAAGAAAGCTTCCCTCCCATTTAAACATTTATCAAGGGGTAAACGGAACAGGTGGCAAAATAACCCGTCATTTCAACTGGGGTCGAGGCTGGGACCCGTCCTGGGATCTGGTCCTGTTTTAATCACTTCTCTTTATGTTGTGATGCATGGCCTCGGCAAAAATCTTGTGCCCGTGGCTTAAGCGGCCTAGAATGCCTGCCGAGAGCTGGAGATACTTCGACACATGGGGAGATATGACTAATTTTATTCTGATCGGCATCTTCGTTGGCTTCGGCATGCTGTTCCGCAGGCTGAAGGCATTCCCCAAGGAATCGGCCCAGGTGTTGAACATGTTTGCGCTCTATGTCTCGCTCCCGGCGTTGATCCTGCTGAAGGTGCCGCAGTTGCAGTTGGGGCGCGAGGCCCTGGTCGTGGCTGTCGTCCCCTGGGTGATGCTGCTGCTGTCGGTGGCGTTGATCCTGTTGGCTGCGCGCAGGTTCGGCTGGAGCCGTTCGAAAACCGGGGTTTTGCTGCTGGTGGTCCCCGTCGGCAATACCTCCTTCATGGGCGTGCCGATGGTCAATGCTTTTTTCGGCCCGAGCGGCATCCCCTATCTGATCGTCTATGACCAGATCGGGACCATGCTGATTTTCGCCCTGTACGGCTCCCTGATTCTAGCCATCTATGGCCGCGAGGGGACGCTGAAGGCCTCTGCGGTTGCCTGGCGCGCACTGACCTTTCCGCCGACCACCGCTGCTCTGCTCGCTCTGGCGCTGAGCCCCTGGCCATATCCCGAGGTGGTCGTGACAACCCTGCATGGCATCTCGCAAAGTTTAACCCCGCTGGTGATGACCGCCATCGGCCTGCAGTTGAACTGGCGGCTTCAGCCCAGTGTCTTTGGTCCCTTGAGTTTCGGCCTGGCGGTCAAGCTGTTGGTCGCGCCGGTTGCGGCCCTGATCTTCTGTCGGCTGCTGGGGATGAGCGGTCTGCCGGTCGATGTTGCGGTTTTCGAGGCTGGCATGCCACCGATGGTTACCGCCGGTGCTCTGGCGGTGGCGGCCGGGATGGAGTCTGAACTGGCGGTGGCCCTGGTCGGGATAGGGATGATTTTCGCCTTCGTTACACTGCCCATCGTATTTTTTCTGCTGTGACATATCCACAGCGAGAGCGGTTCATATCGCCCCTCGCGTTCTGGGACGCGGCCATTTAGCTCCGCTTGCGTAGCAGCTGGCTAGCGATCAATATCAGCAGGCTCAAGAGGATGCAGAAATAGCCGACGAACCAGGGGAGTGAATCGATAAAGACCTGGTTCTTCAAGGCGGTTTCGCGGATGTCGGGCTGTGCCGCTATGGTCTGCCTGCGCAAGAAGGCCAGGAGTAAGGCGTAGAAAATACCGATGCCGCCGTAACCCAGATTGAGAAACAGCCCCTTGAAACTGAGCACGGTGGCGCGCTGCTCCGAGCTGGTCGCCTGGTTCAGATAGTGGCTGAGGAAGAAACCGATCAGGAACATGTTGCTGAATAAAAGCAGCGCAGGCAGCAGTCCGAGCCAGGGCCAGACGAAGCAGATCCCGATCAGGCCGAGCAGGATCATGCTCGCGCTCAACAGCAGGTTGAAGACAGCTGAGCGACTTTCACATAGGCGTCGTGCCAGGCCCGGGATGACAAAACCGAACAGCGCCAGCAGTGAGCCGAATACGCCGAACAGGGCCTCAGGGATCTCGATCAGCCGGTAATATTGACTGGTCATGGTCAGCAACATGCGCACCACACTGTCCCCCAGCAAGCCGAACAGCAACAGGCTCAGGACAAAGGGGCTGTTGCAGATCCAGCGTGCCGCCTGCCAGACCAGTCGAAATGCTGCGGCGAGCGGTTGCCCGCCGCTGTGCTTGGTGGTGTTTGGCGTCTGCTCAACCTCGCGCATGCGCAGGCAGGTCAGCAGGGCCAACAGCGCTGTCGCCAGGGTGAAGTAGATCGGCAGGCGCAGCGTAATCTCACGCGTGATGACCCAGGGCTGTCCAATAAAACTGAACACCCTTGTCAGTATTCCTGGGTCATAAAGCAGGCCACCCAGGGTCATGGCGACCACGAAGCCCGCCGATTGAAACTGCATCTGGCGTTCCAGCACCCGCCCCCAGTCGTCAATATCCCCCTCTCGCTGCAGGCTGTCGTAGGCCAGTGCTTCATCGGCCCCGCTGGCGGCGGCTTCGGCCATGCCGCTCAAGATCCGGTTGAGGACCATCACCCAGAACAGCAGCTTCAGATTACCCAGCGGCACAAAGGCCCAGAGGGCGATTTCAATCACCATCAGACTGCCGGCGAAAACCAGTAGATTGCGGCGTCCGAAACTGTCGGCCAGCGCGCCGGAGGGGACCTCACAGAGCACGATGGTCGCGGCCCACACCGCATTCAGCAGGGCGAACTGCGAGAGGGTCAGGCCGAAATCGAGAAACAGAATCGAGAAGACTGGGTAGTAGAAGCGCGCGTTGAACAGCACGCGGAAGATGATGAACAGCCGGATGTTGGGGATCTGGAAGGGAGAGATTGCGGTATCGCTCATGGTGGAATCCGACAGCGTTAGCAGATTTGCGAGTTGAAGTCGTACTGGCACAGCTGCTAAGCATAGCGAACTTTCGCGGACAGCTGCTTAATTTGTGGTGGTGTTCAGGAACTCTCTGGTTCCCGGGGTTCGAGTTTCAAGGTGCCCGTCAGTGGAATGAAGCCTGAAATTATCGAAGTAGCCACTAGCCGCCCTATCCTTGCTGCTCCTGCTGAGGCAGGTCCTATCTGGCGGAGCTAAGGTTTAGTCCAGCACTTGTGCCGCAAATGATTCCAGTTGAGCGCAAAATGTTTCCCGCTTAGATCTGTCGCCGAGTAACGCGCTACACTGAACCCGCTTTTCGATAAGATGTTTGACGGTGGCCGATAGTTGGGTATCCCCCAGCAGGATCGCTCCAACCATCTGGCTGTCGTGGAACAGGAAGTAAGCGTAGCTCTCGCCGCGGGCCTCTTCAATCTCCTGATAACTCCCATCTGCGGGGCGGATCTGGCCGATGCTGAACAGTTCAGTCCCCAGGACCTTGAGGCTGTTGGAGCGGGGGATGCCGGCAAATTCAACCTGTCCTCCCACCGCATTTATCCCGGCGATGGTGCCCTGAAATTGCGCCGGACCCCAGGTGCCGTATGTCACCCCCTGGTGCTCGGCGACATCCCCAACCGCATAGATATCGCTGTTGTCGGTCAGCAGATCGTTGTTCACCAGGATGCCCTGATTGGTTTCGATCTGCGCCATGCGCGCGATATAGCTGTTTGAGCGCACCCCGGCGGCAATGATCACCAGTTCTGCCGGGATGGATTCGCCCGATTCAAGAACGACCTCGCGGACCTGATCATCCCCGTCGAGCTGCTTGATTCTGGCCCCCATGCCGAGCCTGATTCCCACTGCGGCGGCCTCTTGGCGAACACGTTCCCCGGCCGCCTGATTTAATTGCTGTGGCATCAACCAGCCATAAGCTTCGAGCAGGGTGACATCCGCCTGACGTTTGGCCAGGGCTGCGGCGGTCTCGAGCCCCAAGAGCCCGCCGCCAATAACGACACAGGAGATCCCCGGGTGAATCTGCGCCAGGATAAAGTCCGCATCACGGTGGCTGCGCAGCACGGTTACATTGTCGCGATTGACCCCTGCAAAGGGCGGCACAAAGGGATGGGAACCGTTCGCCAGAATCAGCTTGTCGTAAGAGAGCTCATCCCCGCCATGCAGGCTCAGGGACTTGTGCTGGGTGTTTATCGACTTCAGTTCGGTTTCCAGCAGCAGCTGAATGTTCTTCTCTGTGTACCAGCTTGCGGGATGGATCGCCAAATCCGCGCTGCCGATTTCGCCCGCCAGGTAGCGGGTCAGGTTGAGGCGATAGTAGGGCAGCTCCGCTTCACGGCTGAGCAGGGTGATGCTGGCCTTGGCTGAATGTGCCCTGATCGCTTCGGCCGCTGAGACGCCGGCGATACCGGCGCCGACAATCACAATATTCAGCTCTTGCCGGCTGATGGAAGTCGTTGTGGGATTGTCGTTGAGGGGTTCGAAATGTTCTTTGCTCGCGGCGCAGATCGGACAGATGCCGGGCGCCTCGGAACCCTGATGGATATATTCACAGGTAAGGCAGCGCCAGCGGTTGATCTGTTTGGTTGCGACTGGGGGCACCTCTGCGGCGCAGGCCTCAAAAAGATCGGAAGTTGCCCCGCAGATCGGGCAGCAGTCACAGGGGCTCGATGCCATGTGAAGATAGCCACAAACAGCACAGCGCCAACGCTTGGATGGATCAGACATCTCGCTCTCCAGAGAAAAAAAGTAGGCAACCAATCGATAGTTAATATTAGCAGCAACAGGATAAGGATGAAGTTTTTTATCGAAGATCACTGCCCCGACTCATTTTTCTTTGACGGATGACTTTGAGCTGTTATTTTAACTATTCGTTTTTGTTGGTTTAATTCTGTGACGACTAAGGAGTGCCAGGCCTGCTGGGTTGTCTAGTATGCTACGCCGGCATGACTGGCGGTGGGACTCCTTTGCACATAGCGAATTGGTCCGTTTTTATGAATCTCAATGGGGGTAGAGTGAAATATCTTTTTGTCACAATTTTGATCGGTTTGCTGGGTCTGTCTGGATGTGGGGATGCGGACGACGCGACCCGGCTCAATACCTTCTCCTCCTTGACCGCCATCGAAATTACCGCTGAAAACACCCAGATCGCCAATTTGACCTCAACTCAGCTGAAGGCCAGCGGAAATTTTTCGGGCCTTTTCAGCCGGGACATTACTGCCGATGTCGTCTGGGAGAGTTCCGACCAAACTGTGGCAACGCTCAGCAATGACGCAGAGACGCGCGGCCGGGTAGCTGGCATCTTCCCCGGAACTACCAGCATCACCGCAACGGTGGACGGGATCACAGACTCTTTCAGCTTGACGGTATCAAATGCCACCATCAGCAGCCTTGCCATCAGCCCGCTGACCACGACGATTCCCAAGGGTTTGACGGCCCAGTTCCAGGCGACCGGCAACTTTTCCGATGCCACGAGCCAGGATATCACCTTTGATGTGGACTGGTCTTCGTCTGATCCTTTAGCGGCCAGCGTCAGTAATGCGGTCGGCAGCAAGGGGTTGGCCAGTGCGCTTGCTGTAGGCACCAGCGACATCAGCGCGAGCTTCGAGGGCATCGACACCAGTACCCTGATGACGGTGTCCGCAGCCAGGCTGGATTCGCTGAGCATCTCGCCCGCAGATCCTTCGCTCCTCAGTCTCTCCAGCCGTCAGTTTACCGCGACTGGTAGTTTCTCGGATGCCTCCACGCTGGATATCACAAATCAGGTCACCTGGGCCTCAAAGTTTCCAACCTTCGCCTCGGTTAGCAACTCCGCTGGCTCACAAGGTCTGGTCGCGACCCTGCTCAACGGGGTTACGACTATCTCTGCCCGTCTGGATGGGGTCAACGCCGCCACCGGATTATCGGTTACCGGTGGGAATCTTGCGACTATCCAGGTTCTCCCGGCGAAGAGTAGCTTCATTCATATCGACCCGGTCATTCCGCTGCAGATGAGCGCAGAGGGAACCTTCGACAATGGTGCGCGGGATATCTCAGATCAGGTGACCTGGTCATCGACGGTTCCTGCCGTAGCGACGATCAGTCCGCAAGGGATTGTTACGACGGTTGGGGCGGGAGAAACCGAAATTCAGGCGGTCAACGGCACAGTCCCCGCTACGACAAAACTGACCGTAGTGGCAGCGACCTTCAATTCGGGAACATTGGTTGTTCGTCCGGCGAGCGCCGAGCTGCCGACGCTGGCTAAGGGGACGAGCCTGAAGTTTACCGCCAGCGGTCAGTTCGGCGACGGTTCGTCCCGCGACTTGACATCGGTCGTGACCTGGAGCTCATCTGCAGCAGGTATCGCTGAGATCGGCAACAGCGGCCTGGGTAAGGGTGTGGTAAGCGGTTTAGCCGCTGGCACAACCAATATAAACGCTGACTTCAGAGGGCTTGATTCCGATTCTGCCAACCTGGACGTGACGGCTCCCAGCCTTGTCGCTCTTAGCATCGACAATCCTTCTCCCTCACTACTCCCCGGCGCGAGCCTGCAGTTCACGGCGACGGCCACCTATGGCGACGCGACAACTCAGAATGTCAGCGCCGATGTTGTTTGGAGTTCCGTCGATTCATCGGTGGCTATCTTCGACGCTTTTCAGAGCGCGAACGGAGAAATTCTGGCGGTCGATACCGGCAGCGTGGAGATTATGGCCAGCCTTGGCGAAGAGACCGACACCCTGACAGTTGAAGTGCCCTGAGGCAGATCCTGGGCTGAGCAATCTTAAGCCGTTTTACGGAGGTAAATGTGGTTCGCATAGCTGTTGTCGTAATGATTGTTTGGCAGGTTTTTTCGGTCTCAGCAGCATTTGCTGCCGAAAGCGGGCCCTACCTGGGACTGCATGGCGGGGCCAATCTTTCGGCCCAGGATAGCGAAAATGACAGTTCCCTGGGCCGCTTTAACCTCGGTTTTGAGCCGGGCTATCAGGGCAATCTGGTCCTTGGTTACCGACTTGTGCCCGATTCTGACTATGGCAAGGGGCGGCTTGAACTTGAGATCGGCTACCGGCAGAACAAGATCGACAAGATCGAATTCGTCGAAGGCTCATTCAGTGCGGATGGTGAGGCAATCGTCTGGGACCTTATGCTCAACTCCTTTGGTGAATTTTCGAATCAGACCAGCTGGACTCCCTATGTCGGAGCGGGCATCGGCGTGGCCATCGTCTCATTGGAAGGGGTCGCAGTCGATGGCAACCCGGTGGTTGATGATGACGACCTGGTTCTGGCCTATCAGTTGGCAGTTGGAGCGGGCTACGCCTTATCCAAAAGGGTTGAGTTGGATATTGGCTATCGCTTTTTCGGAACCAATGCTCCCCGTTTGAAGGATGTCGATGGGCTGGCGTTTGATAGTGAATACAAGGTCCACAACCTGCAGCTTGGTATCAGGTTTTTATTTTAGCCGCTCGTTTGACACGGACATTTAAAGCGGTCGGGTTGCCCGCCCCTAAGATATCTCCTTCCCCCCATACCTGCTCGGCCTGTTAACTTTAATAGGTCGAATTTATTGAAGTAATTTCAAAGGAGTCGAGCATGGCGCGTTCCGGCAGCAGCGGTCTCAGTAAATCGTTGATCCTTAAAGGGCTGCAGTGCCAGAAGGCGCTGTGGCTGGCTAAGCATCCTCCTGCTTTTGATCTCCCCCCGCAGCCCGATCTGCAAGCCAAGTTTCAGCTCGGCACCGAAGTCGGTGTGCTCGCCCAACAGCTCTTTCCCGGTGGCATCGAAGTGCCCTACGAGGGGCTCTCCTTCCCCGCCCAGCTCGCCCGTACCAAAGAGTTGATCGACAGCGGCACCCAGGTTATCTACGAGGCCTCCTTCTCCTTCTCGGCGATCTTCGTCAAGGCCGACATCCTGGTCCGGGATGATAACAGTGACAGCTGGCGGATCTACGAGGTCAAGATGGGCACCGGGGTCAAGCCAGTCAACCTCGACGACGTCGCGGTGCAGCAGTATGTCCTGAACGGCTGCGGCCTCTCGGTTTCCAAATCGTTCCTGGTGCATATCGACAACCGCTATGAGCGCCAGGGCGATATTGATGTTTCCAAGCTGTTTCACGCCGAAGATATCAGCGCCAAGGTCGCCGCGCGCCAGCAGAGTCTGCCGGAGATCGTACGTGAATTCCGCCAGACCATGGGTGAGCACCGGGAACCCAATATTGATATCGGTCCACACTGCAGCGATCCCTACGCATGTGATTACATCCCCTACTGCTGGCAGCATATCCCCAAAGATTCGGTCTTCGATCTGCGCGGCAAAGGCCTCAACAAGTTCGATTATTACCAGCGGGGGCTGATCAAGTTTGCAGATCTGCCGCTTGACGATCTGAACAAGGCCCAGCGCCAGCAGGTTGAAGCGACCCTCAATCAGCAGGATGTTATCGACACGAACCAGGTCAAAGAGTTTGTCGATTCCTTGTGGTATCCGCTCTGCCATCTCGATTTCGAAAGCTTCAACAGTCCGATCCCCAAGTTTGACGGCACCCGCCCCTACCAGCAGGTGCCTTTTCAGTATTCGCTGCATATCCAGCAAGCAGCCGGAGCCGAACCTCAGCACTTCGAATATCTCGCCCTGCCGCATGTCGATCCGCGCCGCGAACTGACCGAGCAACTCCTTGCGGTGATCCCTGAAGATGCCTGTGTGCTGACCTACAACCAGGCCTTCGAAAAGGGGGTGCTGCGCAACCTCGCCGCACTCTTCCCCGATCTTGCCGGCGCGATCAATCTGCGTATCACTAACCTGCGTGACCTGATGGTGCCCTTCCGGCGGCGTGATGTCTATCGCTGGCAGATGCGCGGCTCCTATTCGATCAAAGAGGTGCTGCCGGCGCTGGTGCCCGAGCTCTCTTATGCCGGGCTGAAGATCGCCGATGGCATGGCGGCGAGTCGGGCCTATCATGAGATGTGCGGCCTGGATGATCCGCTGCCCCTGGCCGAATTGAGGAAGGCGATGCTCAGCTATTGCGCGCTGGATACCTTGGCGATGGTGCGGATTCTGGGGGAGTTGGAAAAGAGCATATGACCGCAACCCCCTTATCAACTATGGTCCCTGAGAGCCGCCAGGCCTATGGGATTGAATATATATCGGCACTCTTTTCGTTCCTTACGCCCTGACATCGCAGTGTCATTTGGGCGTAGAATGATAGGCGGAGGGGAGGACGAATCGAAGGAGTTGTTATGAACTCACTGCGAATATGCTTAGGGCTCCTGATTCTACTGTTGCTCGTTTCGAGCGCTCTTGGTGAAACTCTGGTACCGATCGATTTGCTTGATGCCAAGGGGGCAGTCAAGAACGCTGGTAGCGTCGCTATCCATGAAACCGACCATGGCCTTGTGTTTACTCCGTCTCTGAAAGGCTTGCCCCCCGGCCTGCACGGTTTCCATGTCCATCAGAACCCAAGTTGTGCGCCAGCGGAGAAGCAGGGCAAGCGGGTTGCGGGTTTAGCGGCTGGCGGCCATTTTGACCCGCGAGGCACCAACCATCACGGACCGCCCTGGGGTGATGGCCATCTGGGCGATCTGCCCTTGCTCTATGTCGATGACACTGGCCATGCGACCACTCCGGTGCTGGCATCTCGCCTCAAACTGACCGATGTCAAAGGTCGGGCCCTGATGCTGCATGGCGGTGGTGACAATTATTCTGACCAACCACAGAAGCTAGGTGGCGGCGGGGCGCGCATGGCTTGCGGGCTGATCGA
>JAAXQE010000071.1 GCA_012974425.1 Geopsychrobacter sp. | reverse complement strand
CAGGCATCGAAAGCCGCCCGCATGACGCCATCGACGCTCTTAACCACAAAGAAACTGATGTCTCCCTTGGCGGTTGCAAGCTTGAAATAATGGGCTTTGCCATCGTCGACATCAGCAACCGGCAAGCGGACCACACCATTTTCAGCCTTGACCGAAGCGATGCCATTCGTGGCTCCTTGATCGAGGAAAAACCAGCCAGCCGCAACGACAGCAATCAGGACGACGACCAGGCCAATAATCTTGCCGGGTCCAGCCGATTTATGCTCTGTGAACTGTTCTTTTTTATCCTGACGCTTATTCTCTTGCTTGTTCATTTAAACTCTCCTCTTAGAGTTAGACTCATCGGCCCAGGGCTCATCTGCTCCCGCAGGTTCCCCCGCAGGAGGAGCTACCGCTGGCCACAGCCTGCTTGATTGTCGGGTCAAAAATCACGACATTGGTGTTCTGTAGGGTCTCCTGGAACCAGCCCGAAAAGCGTTGTTGCTTTTCGAGATCAGTTTTCAGGCCGGCCACAACATGTTGCTCGATGTTCCGATTGATGATCATGCTCTCCTTGAGCTGGCTGAAGAAGCGCTCGTGGCTGCCAAAACGGGCGAGGACCGCCGCATCAAAATCCTGGTTGGCCGCTTTCATCTGCGCGATCTCGAGCTTGACTTCGTTGTCCTGAACAACAACCTTATTCTGGTCAGCGGCAACGAGCAGGATCTCGCGCTCCTTCATCTCATTCCAGACCTGAGCCTGCAGTTGCGGATTGGCGTAGCTAGCGCCCTTTCCAGCCAGGGCTGAGCCGGCACGCAATTCAACCGCCTGCGTGAAATCCTCACGCGAAAGGAGACGGTTGCCGATGCGCGCAACGTAGAGTGTACTGAGTTGGGCATTTTCACTCAGGGTTTTTTCATAATCAGCAGCGCTCATATCGAGTCGAACAGTCGCAGGAAAACCAGCGCCAGAGATTACTTTGGCAATCTCTACTGAGCTGGTCAAGGCAGGGTCATAGGTCATCTGCCCACGCCCGTTCGTAACACTGATGTCGATCTGACCCACTCCATTCAGCTTTTCCAGTGCGGCATTAATTTTGCCGACGCAGGAGCCGCAGGTCATGTTGCCGATATTCAGTTCGGTCATGGCGGATTGTGGTGAAACCTGTTTGGTCGCCGTAAAAAAGGCGCTGGCAACAACCGCGACGCCAAGGGCGAGAACTACGAGCAGGACAATTAGTTTTTTATGCATGGGAACCTCCGGGAATTCAGGCAGAATGATTCAACAGCTTATATCAGGATCTGTGCCATACCGATGAAATAAGCTATGTTGCTGATATTGTTAGGGTGCTTTGAGTTGGGAGGAAGGTGAGTTCGATTTGAGCAAACGTAAACACAGAATATCCTCCAATACGCTGAAGGATATTCCACAGTTTTTTTGAGCATACCAAGCCATTCTTGCCGATTGAGGCTACCTTACGCCCTCTATCCGCAAGCTAAACAAGGCGCCATTCCGGCTGAGGACGACCCTGTCTGGACGTATTTCAATAAGCTGAGCTCCCTCAATCGCAGTCCCCTGCATCACGGGAAGATCATTGATGATAGCAATCCTCTCTTCAGAATTCTCACGATAGGCGATACCGCTCAAATGTAGAAATGGTGCACCGTCAGCCTGCAGGGCCTGGGGTTCTACATGGGCCCTGGGAGGAGGTTCCAATGTCGAAGATGGCAGTTTTGCTACCTGGGGCTGAGCTAGAATTTTCTCGGCTGGCGCTCTTTCTGTCTGCAACGCAGTACTTCCATTCTCGGGCGGCTTAACGAGGACTTCTGCAGACGCAGGTGCCGGTACCGGCTCAGAGACTTGAGCCGGTACGGCTGAATTTTCGAGAGGGGCCGATCCGTTACGGGTGCTCGACCACATGAGAAATCCAGAGCCCAGCAGCAGAAACAACAGAACGCCGGAGGTTATCGGCCAATAATTGGTGGGTTCTTTTCTGGCTGACCGCTTCAGGATGTCACGTGAGATGTCGACGCTACCTTCACCGAGCGCAGCCTTCTCTTCTTCGAGCTTACGTAAGGCCTTAAGGATAGAACTCATTGCATTCCCCCCCCCGTTAACTGCGGCAGGTCAAAACCAACTAATCGGTAGAGCTGAAGAAGGGTTTGAGCACCAATTCTGCCATCAGGATTAAGCCCTACCCTTCTCTGCAGATCACTCACCGCAACAATCGTTTCGCTATCATAGACCCCGGTAATATTGAGGTCTGGATAGCCCGCGTGACTGAGAAATCCCTGAATTCTGGTCACATCGTCACTGGCACTGCCAGGGGTGTTAACATAGGCAATTTTATCGTAATTTCTCCAGGGGATGACCGCCTTGCCAAACCATATCTCCTTCAGATACTCGACAGGGAACCAACCGTTTTCTGAAAGAGCTGGTTCGGTAAGCACGAGACCGTCCTTGAACTTCAGTAGCGCCAGATAGCGCTTGCCATTCAGGTTCGGAAAGAGGATTGAGAGTATGGCCGGAGTGTTTAGCTGAAACAGCTTCTCTGGGCTATCCTGAAAACCAATCAGCCCCATCCTGGAATCCTGGAACCCCCTATCTAGTGAACGATATCTCTCTGGACTAAATTTGTCTGATATAGGCTGTCCCCAATAACCCAGGACGGCTATCGACGCCAATCGGGCAGACTCAACTTCGGTTAGGATGGTGATTTCTTTCTTTATTTGATCCAGGCGGTGCTTGTCAAGCGTAACAATAGTGGGCTCTGGCTTCTCGACTCTTTTTTTCATAACAGGGGTAGCAACTATCGGGGTCACGACAGCTTTTTTGGATTTAAAGTAATCCCCCAAAGCGCCTGGTTGCAAGATCGCCAACAGAATGAGCAGCGTACCGCCTGCTCCGATCGCTGCCAGCATCGGCCAACGGATCGGCCAGGAGTTTTTTTCACCGGCCAGCTCAGCTTGAGCCGTTGAAACAGTCTTGTAGTCAACCCGATCACTGCCATTGGAATAGGCGACCAATAACGCTCGGTCACACAGAATATTAATCAAACGAGGGTACCCGTTCGTCAATCGATAGACCTGTTTGATGGCTTTAGCGCTGAATAGATCAGTCCCTTTATAGCCAGCAACCTTCAGACGATGATAAATATAGGCAAAGGTATCCTCCGCATCCATATTCGTAAGGCGGTAACGTACAGTCAGGCGCTGTTTGAGCTGGCGCAATTCATGACGTCCCAACACCTCATCCAGCTCGGGTTGACCAACAATAATCAATTGCAGCAGCTTGTCTGTTTCGGTCTCAAGGTTGGACAACATCCGGAGCTGTTCAAGAACTGTAGGGTCCAGGTTTTGAGCCTCATCTATGACCAGTACGACAGTTTTTCCTTGCTGACGTTCTTCAAGCAAAAAGCAATTAAGAGAATCATGCAGACTTGCAATATTACTCTCACCGTCAACAAATGGAATACCGAATTCCCGGTGAACTGATTGCAATAGTTCCAGTGCGGTAAGGCAGGGGTTGAAGATCAATGCGACATGATAATTTGCCTGTTCGAGTTGCTTCAGCAGGGTGCGTAATACCGTAGTTTTCCCCGTACCGACCTCACCTATAAACGACAAAAAACCAACCCGTTCCTTCACGCCGTAGAGCAGGTGTGCAAAAGCCTCTTTGTGCATTTTACTCAAGAAGATAAAGCGGGGATTGGGGGTAATATGAAACGGTTTTTCCTGAAGACCAAACTTTTCCAGATACATCTAGGCATCCTTGGCTTTAAAGCGACTAAAAGTAAAACCCTTGAATCGTGCTGTATCTATAGCATTGTTTTTACAGAAAATCACTGGACGATAAGATGGTCTTTGATATGCTTTTTTCGAGAGCAGCAGGCAACCAGGCTGCTTCAGGAGAATGTTCAAGATGGAGAATTGGAAACAATATACCCAGAACGCACGGATCGCCTATTTCTCCATGGAGATCGGGCTGAAAGCTGAAATCCCCACCTACAGCGGTGGGCTTGGTGTTCTGGCTGGAGATACCATAAAAAGCGCCGCTGATCTGAAAGTCCCGATGGTCGCAGTAACCCTGCTCTATCGCAAAGGATATTTCGAGCAGTCCTTTAACCGCGACGGATGGCAACAGGAGACTGAAATCTCCTGGAAACCCGAAAAAATCATGGAACTGCTCCCGACAAAAACCCTGGTCACGATCGAGAAGCGGGATGTCAAGATACAGGCCTGGCTTTACCGGGTCAAGAGCCCGACTGGTGGCGTTGTCCCGGTACTCTTTTTAGACACCGATATCCCGGGAAACCATAACGATGATCGAAATATTACTCACCATCTCTATGGTGGAGATCTTGCCTATCGACTCAAACAGGAAATTATCCTCGGCATTGGCGGCGCACGGATTCTCAGAGCACTTAATTTTGAGGTCAAACGCTACCACCTGAATGAGGGCCATGCCGCATTTTTGACCCTCGAGTTGCTCAATGACACGAAGCTGCCCCTCGAAGAAACCTGGGTTGAACGTAATTCATGGGACACTAAGCATGTCATAGAGCAGTGCGTCTTCACTACACATACGCCGGTTCCGGCGGGTCATGACCGCTTCCCCTACTCCTTGGTCGAAGCCCTGATGCCGGAAGAGGTATCGATCAGCCTGCTCAGAGAGCTCGCGGGTAAGGATGAATTAAATATGACCATGCTGGCGATGAACCTGAGTCGTTACATCAACGGCGTCGCCAAGCGTCACGGTCAGATCTCGCAAAACATGTTCCCCGGTTTTAAAATCCACGCCATCACAAACGGTATCCATCCCTTCACCTGGTGTTCGCCCTTCTTCATGGAACTCTTCGATCGCTATATCCCGGGTTGGGCAAATGAACCAGAACTGCTTGTGCGGGTCGATAATATCCCGGATGATGAAATCTGGGAGACACACCTCGGCGCCAAGGCCCTGTTTTTTCAATACATCAAAGAGAAGACCGGCGTTGAGCTTAATCCCGAAATTTTGACCATCGGCTTTGCGCGACGGGCCGCCACCTATAAACGCGGTGACCTCATATTTCACAACATGGAAAAGCTCATCGAAATCGGGTCGGGGAGACTGCAATTCATATTCGGCGGCAAGGCGCATCCGCAGGATGATGAAGGTAAGAAAGTCATCCAAAGAATTATCCAGCAAACCGAGAGAATGCGCGGGAAAATTAAACTGGTCTATCTCGAAAACTACAACATGGATGTCGCATCCCGCTTCATACCCGGAGTAGACCTCTGGCTGAACAATCCGATGCGGCCCCTCGAAGCCTCTGGCACCAGCGGCATGAAAGCTGCGTTGAACGGAGTGCCAAACTTCAGTGTGCTGGATGGTTGGTGGATAGAAGGACATATCGAAGGAGTCACCGGTTGGTCGATTGGACCTCCTCCGCGTGAGATCGAGCAGGAGGTCGGTCGCGCAAACGAGGACCTGAATGACATGTATCAAAAGCTCTCAGAAGTGATTATTCCGCTCTACTACGAAGACAGAACTGGCTGGATCAAAGTCATGAAAAATGCAATTGGCAAAAATGCCTACTATTTCAATACCCATGTCATGATGCGCAGATACGTCACCGAAGCCTACATTCGCTAGGGTTTAAAAACTGCTTCCTTCAAGCTTTAATCTATGATAACTTGCCGCGGTTCGTGATACTGACCAAAAACAAGGAGAGATACATAAATGACTTATCTGTTGATTGGACTGCATGTTTCAGTTTGCCTCGCCCTGATTGTCATCGTCTTACTTCAAATGGGGAAAGGCGCTGAAGTTGGCGCATCCTTTGGAGCTGGTGGTAGTCAAACGATTTTTGGCGCCGCAGGCGGTGCAAGCTTCATGGGCAAAGTAACTGCTGCTGCTGCCGTCATCTTCATGCTGACCAGCCTGTCCCTTGCATATTTCTACGGCAGCCCTGCTTCCCAGACAATAATGCCCGCATCGGTTAATGCCCCAGCCCAGCCTGCTGCAAGTGGTTTTTCAGGCGACATCGCCGTACCTGCCGAGCAGGCAGCACCGGTTGCAACGCCAGCTGAAGAGAAAAAATAAAAACAAAGAAAAAATCAGTTGACAGTCTATAAAGCGGTTCTGTATATATACAGCGCCTTAGCCGAAGTGGTGGAATTGGTAGACACGCACGCTTGAGGGGCGTGTGTCTTATGGACGTGCGAGTTCGAGTCTCGCCTTCGGCACCAATTAAGAACGTTCCAACGGTATCAGCTAGTTACAACCCTCACAATAAGTTGGTACACCGTTTGGTACACCAGATATAGAGTCCTAAGGCCAGTCCTTAGGGCTCTTTTCTTTTTCTAACTCACAACTTTACACTCTCCTGCTTATCTCTTCAATCATTGTTATGATCACTAACGATACCGCTACACACGCTCAATACACTTTTCTCCATCGTTTCTCGAATTACTCACATAGCTTGATACCGGATACATCACTAAGTCGTGCTCTTCGGCTTTCAAGATATCCTGCAATACATGCGGCTCCTTGAACTCAGGATCAAGCCATACATCAAAATGCTCTGGCTCCAGGATTGCTGGCATGCGCTCATGGATCTCTGCCACCAAGCTTGTTGCAGGCATGGTTACGATTGAGCAGCTCTCTATACTCTCACCTGACTCACTATCAATCCAAGAATCCCACAGTCCAGCAAAGGCTATAGGCCTACCGTCTGCCCTGTAGATGTAGTATGGCTGCTTCTTGTCTCCCAGCTTTTGCCATTCATAGAAGCCACTCGCAGGGATGATGCACCTTTTGGATTTAATTGAATCCCTGAAGGATGGTTTCTGGGTAAGTGTTTCTATACGTGCGTTGAAGGTATGCTGAGCTATCTCTTTGTCTCTGGACCAATGCGGGATAAGGCCCCATCTTAAATTCGCCATTGAACGTATCTTGCTATGTTTTCGGATTGCTGGTATCTGGAGTGATGGAGCGATATTGTAGCTTTTCTGGAATGGAAGGATTGTGTCTAGATTGAAGTGTGTCTTGAGAGTTTCTTCTGATAGATCACCAGTTGATATTCGTCCGCACATAACAATGCTCCAAGACCAGATTGCTTCTCTTGTTTCCTATTATATCAACGGCTTGACGGAACAGTTCAAATGATAGATTATCTGTGGCGGGGGGATATTGAATTCACCCATAAAGCCCGGCATGGCCCCTCCGCCATTCTGGGCTTTTTTATATCTATACCATCCTACTTAACCAACATAGTCGATCCCTGCCCCTACCCTTCGCATATAAAGAAAAGGCCCTCAGCAGGGGGCCAAGAGCCTTTCAATATCAATAATCCATACCAGTAACGCTATCCAACTACTTCACTACCTTCAAATCCTTGCCCTTACTCTTAGCAGCACGAGCCTTAGCTAACCCACCAGCCAGATCCTTATCAATCGCCATCTGTCGACGAGACTCAGAGTAATCCTTAGCTGCCAGTACAGTACCAGCAGGAATATCAAACTTAGTCCGATACTCTTTAGGTGTCATATCGTGTGCTGTTCCCAGGTGACGCTTAAGTGTAGTGAAGCCTTTGCCGCAAATCATACAGGTGATCTGCTTTTTACCGAAAGCTTTACGCTTTGAGATTACGGGAGCATCCTCTTCTACCGCTTCAGTAGTAGGCATGGCTTCACCCTTTTCCATGGCAGACAGAGCCGCATGTATTTCTTTAAGCTCAGCGAAAAGTTCATCTTTTGTCATTTCTGTTGATGATGCATGTGCTGATACGATTTGTGCTGCTAGTTCAGTAATTGTGGGCATTGAATATTTTCCCTAGTCTAAGTTGTCCCCTCTTGCGAAAACATAGTCTATATTGATTCATTTATCAATATAAGGTGAAAGAGATTGGGCCATAAATATATAAATAGGATATTAACGACTTAGCTGTTCATAGTTGTTTTCAAGGTTTTACTTGGCATATAGGTGATTATTTTTCTTGCAGCAATCTCAATAGGTTCACCAGTTTGAGGGTTGCGTCCATTCCTTGCAGCTTTTTCTCTAACCTCAAACTTACCAAAGCCAGAAATCTTGATATCCTCACCGCTCTCCAGGGTTGATTTCAATAGCTCAAAAACACAATCAACAATATCAGAAGATTCCTTCTTACTGTATTCAGCCATAAAGTACAGCTTTTCAACAAGGTCAGCTTTAGTCATTTACTCCCCACAGATTCTTTACTGACGTTGAAACCAACAGATCTCTCGGAAGCCATACCATGTCTTTTCATGATTTCAGATTTTAGACCGTTATGATCTTCTCTATTCAGATAGACGATGTAACCTTTTTCAAGCTGAACGATGATATCCTGCCGTAGGTCGGAATCAATTATCGAGGCAATGTCTGACAGAGATTTTATCTGCTGGTTATTCACCGTCAAAACCCGCAAGCCTTCATAATCACCGTAGCCAACATTCATCCTTGATGTCAGCACGTCAGATAAAATAACCGCTTCTTCACCAGCAACTGCAGAATCAGAAAAATAATATCGGAGAAAATAAAGAGGAGCCTCAGCCCGAAAATTGTCGCCATAACCTTTCATATAATCGCTACTCAATGAAGTGAAGACAGCCCCACCGAACATGACATATGGGGGAGATCGATCATATTGAGGGAACTTTACAAGCCTATGATCTCCCCACTTCAGAGTAAGTTGGACGCTCAAATCAATTTCCTGATGATCGCGAATTACGGTGAAGATTACCGTCTCACCAACTTGATGTTTTTTAGTGAAATAATCCGAGTTAACCCTCAGCCCTTTACGTAACTCAATTGAATTATTGCTGGATATCTTGTGCCCATCGACAGCGATTAAAACATCACCCGGTCTGATGATCCCGTCAGATGGCGAGTCAGCAAGAACCCTTGCTACAAGAATTCCAGTCCCATCTTCACCAAGGCCAAGATATTTGCGCAGTCCGGGATTATCTAAATTTTGAACATACATACCGTTTTCTGGAAAGCCGTCATAATTTCCATCTTCGAGGTCTTTGAGAAAGTGACTGATGATAGGAGTCGGAATGATGTATCCAATATTCTCGGCACCATCAAGTCCCTGCATTGCCACACCAACAATCTTCCCGTCCAACAATGCTGGGCCTCCACTATTTCCGCTGTTGATCGCAGCATCTAACTGTATTCCTAAAAGGTCCAGTTTGCTCTGTACGTATTCGACTTCTTCAATACGTGAGACAACTCCCGCTGTAATACTGAGAGACTCTCCTCCAGTTGGATATCCGTAAACCGTTACATTGTCTTTCAGATCAGGTAATTTTGAAAATTCAAGAGGTTTCACACCCTCAAAAAACTCAAGGTCATCAACTGTCAGAAGAGCAAGATCGGCATCGTGAGAAACTGCAATCAGCTTAGCCGTATATTTCTGAGGAGATCCGTGACGTTGGACTTGGATGAATGTTTGGTTCGCAACAACATGCGCATTGGTGAGGACTCTGCTGCCAGAGATAATAGCTCCCGACCCAGTAAGCTTTTCGGTTGTCCCACCTTGCCACGGATAAAGGAAATTATACTCATTGGTGGTAGTAAATACCTTCACCATAGCTTCACGCACATCAG
>JAAXQE010000110.1 GCA_012974425.1 Geopsychrobacter sp. | reverse complement strand
AGATGTGTATAAGAGACAGGACCAGGTGCTGGACGCTGACCAGGTGCAGGACGTTGACCCGCAGCGGGTCGCTGACCGGGAGCCGGCCTACGCTGAGCAGGTGGCTTAGGCTTCGGCAGCTCGACACGACCAAGAATCCTGGCGCGATTGGCACTCGCCTCAGCAGGCTGATCTGGGATTTTAGCCTTGGCAGGTTCTGCACCCGGCGCCGCGGGCCCCGATTGTTCGGTAGCCGCTGCTGGCTCAGCAGAGACGTCAACTTTCGCAGTTTCAGGCGCCTTGGCGCTAAACTCGGTTACCACCGGAGCAGCCGCCTCGGTTACCACCGGAGCAGCCGCCTCGGTTACCACCGGAGCTGCCGCCTCAACCGCAACCGGCTCGGGAGCTGGTTCAGGGGCGGGCGTACTCACAACGGTGCGCCGCCGACGGATGATCCCCGGCTTAATCAGGCTCTCTTCGATTTTATCCTCGACCTTCTCTGCGGTCGGTGCAGAAGAATCCTGGAACGCTGCGAGATCCTCAGCAGACAGTGAGCTGGAGTGAGATTTCACCTCAATTCCAGCCTCGTCCAACTTGGCAAGCAGTTCCTTATTTTCGAGGCCCATTTCCTTAGCCAGTTCATATACCCGTTTGGTGCCCATCAATTCTCCCTTGACATCCGCTTATAACGTTGCACTTCGAGCTTTATCGCTCTTGCCAGTTTTCCGGCTTGCAAAGCCGCAACGCTGCGCTCACCCTTCCCCAATATCTCACCGATTCTGCCCTTGCTGAACATTTGAAAAACATCCACGTGCTGGCTTTGTGCCGCACCGAAGATCTTACTCGAAATGCCAGTTGAGACATCATCACTTAACAGAACCAAGGCAAAGCCTTCATTCCGTTTTATACCATTTAAAACCGCCTGGCTGCCAGAAACAACCTGACCCGACTTACGAGCCATGCCGATCAGATTCTCAATCCGCTGCACCAAGGTTTCAATTATCGAAGCAACAAGCTGATCGGGACCGACCTGCAGCTGCTCTGCTTTTAAGCTGCGCTGCAGCTGCTTACGCTCAATGGCCTTGACAACACATTCAATTTCGCAGCAGGTGTAAACACCACGACCGGGCAGCTTATGCCGATAATCGATCAGTAGTTGTTGCTGCGGAGACAGAACGTATCTTACCAAACTTGCCTGGGGTTGCGATACGCGGCATCCCACGCAAGTCCGCTCTGGTTCGCGGCAGCGCTTACTCAACCCTGATCCTCGTCCAGTTCGTCGGCTTCAACCTCAGTGACCTCGGTCCCTGATGGCTCTTCAGCTGCAACCTCTACCTCTTCAACAACGCTTACATCTTCTGCATTCGCAGAAGCAGACTCCTCCTGCTCTTCTTCTTGAGCACGAGATTCACTCTTGATGTCTATCCGCCAGCCAATCAACATGGCAGCAAGACGGACATTCTGGCCTTTCTTGCCAATGGCCAGTGACAACTGATCATCAGGAACGATCACTTCAAGCGACTGCCCATCTTCGTCAATATAGACACGAGAGACTTCAGCCGGGGCCAGCGCGGCACAGGCAAAACGAGCCGTGTCAGGGCTCCATGGAATAATATCGATCCGCTCACCACGCAGTTCAGTTACCACGTTCTGGACACGCGAACCGCGCATCCCAACACAGGCACCAACCGGATCAACATCAACATCATGCGAGACAACCGCAATCTTGGCCCGGTTCCCCGGCTCACGGACCGCACCCTTTATTTCAACGATCCCCTCTGCAACCTCTGGGACCTCAGACTTAAAGAGAGAAATCAACAGACCTGGATGGGTCCGGGAAAGAATGATCTGTGGGCCCTTGGTCGACATTTTGACCTCAGAAATATATGCCCGAACGCGATCAGACTGACGGTAGTTCTCGCGTGGAACCTGCTCACGTGACGGCAACAGCGCCTCAGCGCGGCCGAGATCAACAATCAGATCGCCACGCTCGTAACGACGCACGATGCCATTGACGACTTCACCGATCCGATCCTTGAATTCGTTAAAGACACCTTCACGCTCGGCCTCACGAACTTTCTGGATAATAACTTGCTTGGCAGTCTGCGCAGCGATACGACTGAAGCCACTGGCCTCGAGCATCATACCAAGAGAATCACCAACTTCTACATCAGGGTCGACCTCTTTGGCTTCGCCAAGATCGATCTCCTTATAGGAATCAACAACATCATCTACCACGGTGACGAATTCGAAAACTTCTACATCGCCAATCTCTTCATTATAGTGAGCCTCAAGATCGCGCGTATTGCGATATTTCTTATTAGCGGCGCTCAGGACAGCAGACTCCAGGGCCTCAACCAATACTCCACGGTCGATACCCTTGTCTTTAACTACCTGATCGATGATGTGATTCAGATTACCCACCATCACTTTTCCCCTTTAATCGGTTGTATTTATCCGGAGCCCGAACGGTCGAACCCGAAACAGTGAACAGATCTCTTATTAAAATTCGAAGACCAGATTAGCCTTATCTATATCCCTAAGGTCAAAAACGACCTCACCACCCTTTTTATCGGTTTGCAGCAAAACGACCCGCTCATCCCGAACACCCTGCAACACACCCGAGAAGACCTTGCGGTTATGACCGCGCTCATCAGGATCACAGGCACGACAGAGCTTGATCTTTGCCGGCTGACCCGAGAAGCGTTCGAAATCGGCGAGCTTCTTAAGCGGGCGCTCAAGTCCAGGCGAAGAGACTTCGAGACCGTAAGCAGCATCGACAATATCTTCGACATCAAGCAGAGTGCTGAACTCTCGACTAGCCCGAGCACAATCGTCCAGATTGACCCCACCAGCCTTGTCGAGGAAAATTCGCAACACCCAGCCACGTTCTTCACGCTGATACTCAACGTCAACCAACTCCAGGGCGAGATCTTCAGCGACCGGCTGTAATAGCTGCTCAACCCTCTCAATTACTCGACTCAAACCAGACTCCCAAATAACAAAAAAAGCGAGCCGATGGCTCACTTTCTAGGTGGTACAAGCAGGAAACGCTGAAGTTTTAGCACAGCAGAAGATTAAACGCAAGGGGAAAGCCGAAGAAAGCTCGCTCCGTTCAAGGTTTCTCAGGTGAGAAGTTTCCAAAGTCGTTGCCCGGGTCGCTTAACGCTCTTCAACAGTTTTTGCGTAAATCCAGATTCGCGCATATAGGAGCCCGTCGTGGCCAGAAACTGTTCGATAAGCAACTCGGTTTCATGGCCAGCGTTACTACTGCAGACCCCCATTCGCTTAAGGGGCCGCTGATAGCGTAAGCGGATCGGGCCATCTCCGGCGTCAACCAGAGCATCAATCTCTATCAAGATACGGTGATAATCCCCGAAGTAGCGATTACTGCGATCATTGAATTCGAGGACCAAACCCTCGACAATTTCCACACGCTTGACCAACAACTCAGCCATCGGAAGACACCGGCAACTGGTCATTCAATGTATCGATCTGGCTCCAGAGGCCGTGCAGGATACGAACCTCACGATCGTCAAGACCGGCCCGGGCAAAGATGCGCCGAAAGGCGCGCATGATATGATCCGGATTTTGCGGATTTAAAAAACCACAGCTCATCAATGATTCTTCCATGTGAGCGTACATCTTCTCCATATTCTGCACACCGGCAAGAGCCTTGCCATTATCCGCAATCTGGATCTTTCCCTGAGCCCTGCGTAATTCGTAGAGGCATAAGGCGACGGCCTGCGCCAGATTCATCGACGGCAACGCCTCATCGGTCGGGATAGTAACAAAATGCTGACACAGATCGAGCTCAGCGGTGTGGAGGCCACTATCTTCCCTGCCGAAGACAAGGGCAATGGGCCCATCAGTACTGAGAGGCAGAGCCATAGTAGCCGCCTCATCCGGCAGGAGCATATCCTCGCGATACTTGCCGAAACGACGCGTCGTGCCGAATGCGGTGACGCAGTCGTGCAGTGCATCGGCAAGCGAAGCGTAGATCCTGGCATCCTCCAGCAGGTCAGTCGCCTTAACCGCCATTTGACGCGCCCCGTGGGACAGATGATCTGTCTGAGGATTGACAAGGCGCAAATCACGCAAGCCAAAGTTCTTCATCGCACGACAGACAGAGCCGATATTGCGTGGGCCCTGAGATTCGACCAGAACCACACAGATATTTTCCAGGTTAAACAAAGCGTCCATATTTTAATAAATATCTCTCAGTGGGATTAAGCGCGATCAGGCCCAAACCGACAAGCGCAGGGACAGTCCGAGCGACATAATAAGTCAGTACATTGTGGGATTATAGCCTAGCCTGCGGTAGTGACGAAAACGAACCCGGGCCGACTCGGCAAGTTGCTTGTCGTAGGTTTCAGCAAAATCGAAGGCCAGATCAAAACGAGAAATGAATTCATCAGTACAGGGAGTCCCCATTATCAACACCTTGGCCTGATTCGGATTTTGTTCCGCAGCAGATATAACCACGGGCTCATCCATACAATCTACGGTGCCATTGTTCAGCGAATGGGGCAAAAAAGAACCCCTATCCCAGACCCACATGAAGCGGTCTAGGGTCACGGCACGATTTTCATCATTAACCACAACCAGAATCCGTGAGCCCGCCAAGAAGTGTTCATCTGCGATGCGGCACAGATGCAGTGCTTTCTCGGCTTTATCCAGTTTAACAAAGCGAACTTCCGCCATTCGAACCAACTCCACCAGTCATGAAACCAAGCTTAATTAAAAATTTACCGCTCCAGAAGCTGTGGCAGCAGGTGATGTCCGGCACATTGCACCCCGGTCGCTTCGGCCGTCTCCTCAGAATAGCCACCAGTCCGCCGTTCGTCAGGATTGCGGCTATCAAAGAGGATATAGGGGACCGGTTTCGCGGTGTGGGTGCGCAGCTCAACCGGGGTAGGATGGTCAGGCAACACCAAGATCCGACAATCGCCGATCTGCTCGATTGCGTCCACGATTGTCCCCACGACCAATTCATCAAAATTCTCTATCGCCTTGATTTTTTCATCAAGGAGGCCACCGTGGGCAGCCTCGTCGGGCGCCTCAACATGCAGATAAACGAAATCGGCATGCTTGAGGAGCTCAATCGCAGCCTCTCCCTTGCCGAGATAGTTGGTATCGATATAACCGGTCGCCCCGGGGACCAGTATAACCTCAAGACCTGCACAAACACCAAGCCCGCGAATCAGATCGACCGCAGAGATGACTCCGCCACGGATCCCGTAAAGATCCTGATAGGTTGCCATCTTGGGCCGTCTGCCCTGCCCCCACAGCCAGATTGAATTGGCAGGAGCATCGCCTCGTTCAGTGCGTGCCTTATTAACCGGATGGTTGGCCAGAATCATCTGGGCAGAGTTCATCAGATCGATGAGCTGCGCGCAACCCTCCCCTTCAGGGAGGTGGCCCTCAATGCTCTGACTACTGATATCGTGGGGCGGAGTACAGCGCAGGGTATCCTTGCCACCATGCCAGACCAGCAGGTGCCTATAGGAGATGCCGGGATGGAAGCTGAATTGCTCATCACCCAATTCAGCCTGCAAGGCATTAACCAGCCGGGCAGACTCTTCGGTTCCGATGTGACCTGCCGAGAAATCGCCCATATAGAGCTTGCCATAATGGGCTTCCAGCCAGACCAGATTCAGACGGAAAGCGACATCGTCCGGGCCGAGCTCGACCCCCATACTGGCGGCCTCAAGCGGTGCGCGCCCCGAGTAGGAGTCGGCCGGGTCGTAGCCAAAAACGGCAAGGTTCGCAACATCGCTACCGGGCGGAAAGCCGTCGGGAACGGTCGCTGCCAAACCAAGCGTGCCACAGTCCGCAAGCCGGTCCATGTTGGGTGTCTGCGCAAACTGAAGCGGAGTCTTGCCACCAAGAGAACCAATCGGCTCATCGGCCATACCATCACCCAAAAGTATCAGATACTTCATGCTGCCCTATCCCTATAGGTTTAAAGTTACACAAGTCCACAGTCATCCGCGGGGATGAAACTGCTGGTGAACCTGCTTGAGTCGTTCGCGAATAACATGCGTATATATCTGGGTCGTCGCGATGTCGGCGTGCCCCAACATGACCTGCACGGCACGCAAGTCTGCACCATTCTCGAGCAGATGTGTAGCAAAGGAGTGCCTAAGCATATGCGGATATATCGCACAGCCGATGCCGGACTTAAGCGCCGCCCCTTTCAGAATTTTCCAGAAACCCTGACGGCTAAGACTGCTACCCCGTCGATTCAAAAAAAGATATTGGCAGTCGGTCGCAGGTTTCAATTGGGCCCGCCCGTCGGCAAGATACTCCTCCAGGGCACACATTGCAACCTCGCCGAGCGGCACCAGGCGCTGTTTGCTCCCCTTGCCCAGCGTCGACAGGCAGCCGATATCCCGATTAATATCGGAAAGCCTCAATCCAACCAGTTCGGAAACCCGCAGGCCGGTGGCGTAGAGAACCTCAAACATGGCGCGATCACGTAACGCCAGAGGTTCGGAACCGCAAGGTGCGGCCAATAATGACTCAACCTCCTGGGTTGACAACAGGCGCGGCAAAGAACGAATTGTGCGCGGTGACTCAAGCAAAAGGGTTGGATCTATGGCTGAGTATTTTTCGTCCATTAAAAAACGATGGAAACCACGGATAGAACTTAAAAATCGCGCACGGCTACGTGGCGAAAGGCCTGCTTCCTTCAGGGCACCGAGAAAATCGAGCACCTGTGTCTGCGAGATTCCATCAACAGCCGCTGCCCCATTTTTTTCAAGATAGTCAAGGTAGCGCCGCAGATCACGTCCATAGGCCTCAATGGTATTTGTCGAAAGTCCTTTTTCAACAATAAGATAGCTCATGAATATGTCGAGATATTGATCCATAAGCTCCCAATATTCAAGCAAGTTCGAGGCACGCCAGCAGATCATCTTCTATCTTTTGCAGCTTTTCAGGCTGACCAATTTTCTGGCCGAAGATATCACGAACATAGAATACGTCAGCGGCCTGATCAACCTTGGTGGAAATCTTCGAGACCGCAATATAAAGACCGAGTTCAGTCAAGGTGTGCGTGATATCGTACAACAGGCCGATCCGATCATGTGCGTAGATATCGATGACCGTGTACTGATCAGACACATCATTGGAGATATCGATCCGGCTTGGACGCTGAGGCTTCTCACGCTTAAGCATAAAACCCGGGATCTTTTTACGCGCGAGCAGATCCTCGATAAATACGCGCCCCTCGAGAACTCCAGCGAGATCCCTCTCAACGCGTTGCCATTTCTCAGCATCCTCAACCGCGGCACCCGTTGCGCTATCAACCTGCAGGACATCCAGGACCAGACCATTTTTACGGGTATGGATCTGAGCGCCGAGAATATTTATCGCGTGCGCCGACATAACACCGGCAATCTGCGCGAAGAGACCGGGCGAATCGAGGGTTGCCAAGGTAACTTGAGTATAATTATGCTCAGAATGCTGTTCAACATCCAGCGCCAGGGTCTGCTTCCCGCGGCCCAAGGAGAGCTGCAGATGCTTGATGATCTCAACGGAGTGATAACTGAGGAGATAACGCGTACTGAGATTGGCGATGCAGCGATTCACCCGCGAATCCGGGAAATCTTCAAGTAACGCGCTACGCACCTTACGCTTACGATTCCGGACCTTCTCAGAGCGTTTCTCATGGAAAAAATCGCCTTTTTCAAGCAGATCGTAGGTCTTCTCGTAAAGTTCCTGCAGCAATTGCCCCTTCCACTCGCTCCAGACATCGGGCCCGACAGAACGCACATCGGCAAAGGTCAACAGATAGAGCATCCGCAGGTTTTCACTCATCCCGCTCATCCGAGCGGCAAAATCAGTAATTGTCCGCCTGTCGTGCAGATCACGGCGTTGGGAAATATGCACCATAGCCAAGTGATTCTGCACGAGAAACTGTAATCTTAAACTATCCTCCCGATTCAGGCCAAGACGTCTGGCAATAGTCGGGATCATCGACGCGCCCTGAGTAGCATGGTCCTTCCCCTCCCCCTTGCCGATGTCATGCAACAGGACAGCCAGGAGCAGCAGTTCACGTTTTGCTACATCCTTGGCAAGGCGCGCAAGGAGTGGATAATCGGTGTCGTATTCCCCCTCCCATAAACGGCAGATCTCCTCAATAGCGAAGAGGCTATGGATATCCACGGTATAGATGTGATAAAGATCGAATTGAACCTTGCAAAAGATCCGTTTAAATTCGGGGATAAAATGATTGAGAAGATGCAGATGGTGCATCTGACGCAAGGAACTCCCGACCCTCTTGGGATAGCGCAAAATGCGCAAAAAGGATTCGTTTATCTCCTTCGAGCGACGCACACGATCATTGATCAGATTGAGGTTCTCACGTATGTGCAACTTAAGCGACACACTCAATTCTGCATCGTGGCGTTGCGCCAGCTCAAACGCTTTCATGATCAGAGCAGGGTTTTCTCTAAACCTTTCGTCCGAATCGCAGCGGATCTCACCGCGTAGAATCGAAAAACCGTCTTCCAGATTACGCCTGACAAAGAAACCAAGCACGCCCGGCTTCGCCTCATCGCGCTGCGTCGCCTTGATGATCAGACTGCTGGCCAGATGTTCCACAAAAGCCGCATGGGTGTAGTAGTTCTGCATGAACTGCTCAACCGCCGGTGCCCGTTTGTTGTCTTTATAACCAAGGAAATCAGCGATCTTGCTTTGATGGTCAAACTGAATCTGGTCACTTTTGCGCGTTGCTAAAAAATGTAATTCATTACGTATTTTCCAGAGGAAATCGTAAGCAGACTCGATCTCTTCCGCTTCTTTTCCATTCAAAACACCCTTAACGACCAAATCACACAATGATCTGGCCTTAAATTTGATCTGAGCAATCCAGAGCGCTGCATGCAGATCACGCAGCCCCCCCTCACCCTCTTTGATATTCGGCTCGAGCAGATAGACAGAAGAGCCATACTTGCGCCGCCGCTCCTGGTTTTCTTCTAGCTTTGCCTTGATGAAATTCTGGGTGTTATCGCCCTGAACATGTCGAAACACGCGCGCGAAAAAATCGTTCCACACAGGCAGATTCTCAATCAGAAAACGCGCATCGAGCATCGCAGTCCGCACGGTTATGTCCTGACTGGCCTGCTCGAGGCAATCACTGGCAGAACGCACCGAGTAACCAACGTCCAGGTTTAAATCCCAAAGAAGATAGAGCATCCGGTCCGAGATCTTCTCCGCAGCCTGCTTGCCCCCTTCGGTGTAGTAGAACATCAAGTCGAGGTCTGAGCGTGGATTCATCTCAGATCGGCCATAGCCCCCAAGCGCAAAGAGCGAGCAGTGTGCGACCGAGGTACTCTCGACTTGCCAGGCGGCGGCAGAATAGAGCTGACGATTAAGAGTGTCGAAGAGCAGAGTCAGGGCCTGCGTAACAGCACGCCCACCGGCACCAGAACGATGAAATCGGCAAATAGCCGCGGTCTGCAGGTTAAGAAAGTTGCGACTGGCTTCAAGCAGTTGCGGACGCGCATCCTCAAAGCTGCCGGCTTGATTGAGAAGCGCAAGCAAGTCGAATTGCGCGATGTCGCGTTGGAATATTTTATTCACCGACTGGCAACCTTACTGAGTGTGGCACTGTAGCCCTTAACGCCGATGACAATCGCCTTTGCCACCTTGTTCTGATAATCAGCAGTCTGCAGGCGCTTCTCTTCACGGCTGTTGCTAATAAAGGCGGTCTCAACCAGAACCGATGGCATGGTGGCCCCAAGCAAGACATGAAAAGGGCCCTGGCGTACACCCAAATCCTTGATGCGTGAAAACTTAGGAGTCAAATACTTCACCAGAGACTGCTGAATCTCGGCGGCGAGTCGGCTCGATTCATTGATTTTCGCATTTGCCATCAGATCGAAGAGAATCGCCTCCAGGTTACCGACCTCGGCCAGCGAGGTCCCATTCTCACGTGCGGCGACCCCTGCCGCCTGGTCATTCTTCGACAGATTCAAATAGTAGGTCTCTAACCCGTAGGCCGAACGATTGACACTGGCGTTGGCATGCAGGGAGAGAAACAGGTCGGCACCGACCTTGTTGGCATAGGCGGTACGTGACTGCAACGTCAAATAACGATCATCACTGCGCGTCAACAGCACCTTGCAACCCAGTTGTTTGCGCAGTTCGGTGGCCAGTTTTTTAGCCATCTGCAGGGTTATATCTTTCTCAAGGGTCTTATTACGCCCGACAGCTCCGGGATCCTTGCCACCGTGACCGGCATCAACCACTATCAGATTAATCCCCGCCTTGGTATTGTGCTGAGGGACATGGATGTTTGGTAGTAGATTCTCAGGAACTTCGGCCAAGATCCCTGCGATCGAGTCCTTCTCTGGCTGGGATGCCGCGCGGATTTCTGCCTGCCGCTGCCCCACAACTGAAGGTTTACGCACATCGATAACGATACGATCAGGGTTTTCCAGGGCAAACACCTGATAATCACTCAAAGTGGCCAGATCAAGGACGACTCTTGTCTCAGACTTATTAAGCTGACTACTCCGAACCTGCGAAACAATCCCATCTTCAACCTGCTGCTGCTCAGGAACACTGCTCGCGATATCGACCCCATTGAGATCGACATAGATGCGCGGCTTCTTCCCTTTCAGCTGGTGTGACTCATACCGAACAGGGTGACTCAGATCGAGAACGACACGGGTATATTCCGGACTACTCCAGACCCGCACAGTCGTCAGGTTCGGCTTCGCGGTTAGGGATTGTTGTGTCGTTTGCGGCGTTGCAGACGGGGTATCTGGCGCAGCATAAGCTAAACGCTTGAGACGCGACTCCGCTTCTTCGAGTTTGTCCCCGGGGGGGAGACTCGTTGTAATCTGAAGGTAGTAATTGTATGCCTCTGATCGATCGGCAAAAGAATCTGTAGCTAACTCGGCAGCAAAGATAAGGGCATCATCTGACAAATTACTCTTGGGAAATTTTTTCGCCAAATCGCGATAGGCATCGATCGCCCTGCGCGCATCCTTGCTGCTGCCAGATGCACGCGACAAGCCATGCCAGGTCCGCCCCAGCAGGAAGAGTGCATCGTCCTGACGCGAGCCAGCGGAAGGCGAGGCGACAAAGCTCTCAAACCGGGCAATAAGCCTTAGCCAATTGTGGCGCTGGCGCTGGTCCTGCGCTGAGCCGATAAGCGCCTTATAGCTTTCGCGTATCTGCTGGTAATCCTGTTTTCCAGCCGCAACCGCAAGGGTCGCGACGCAAAAGAGCAACAGGAGAACCAGCTGTAAAATTTTAAGTCGCATGATCTTCAAAGTAGTTTCTTCAATTCATCCAGCAGGCTCAAGGCTTCAAGCGGGGTGGTTCTACTGACATCGAGGCTACTGAGCCGATCCCTTAGCGGATCAGCCGCAGTTGTAAAAAGCGCTAACTGAGCTTCAACCTTGGCGACAGGCTGTCCCTTGCCGCGGCCGATCCGCGGTTGCTGGCCACTGGTAAATTCACCGGCCTCAAGATTGTGCAGTATCTCCTTGGCCCGTTCGATCACGGGTTGGGGCAAACCCGCCAAACGACCAACCTGGATACCGTAGGAACGGCTGGCGCCACCAGCAACAATCTTGCGCAGGAAGATGATCTGATCGTTCCACTCCTTGACCGCAATATTGAAGTTCTTAATCCGGCTGCGGGTCAGGCAGAGTTCGGTCAGTTCGTGATAGTGCGTCGCAAAGAGCGTCTTCGCGGCGACTTCCGCGTTGTCGTGCAGGTACTCGGCGACCGACCACGCAATACTGACTCCGTCGAAGGTCGATGTGCCACGCCCGATTTCATCGAGGATAATCAGGCTCTTACTGGTGGCGTGCCGCAAAATATTCGCGGTTTCATTCATCTCGACCATAAAAGTCGACTCGCCCTTGGCCAGATTATCACTGGCTCCAACCCGAGTAAAGATACGATCAACCACACCGATATGCGCCTTAACCGCCGGCACAAAGCTACCCATCTGGGCCATCAGGGTGATCAGCGCGACCTGGCGCATAAAAGTCGATTTACCAGCCATGTTGGGACCGGTAATAATCAACAGCTGGTTCTCCTGCAGATCGAGACAGACATCGTTCGGGACAAAGGGCTCCTGCAGGCTCATCTGTTCTACAACCGGATGGCGTCCGCCTTCAACTACCAGGAGATCAGAATCATCGATCTGCGGGCGTACATACTGACGGTCATGGGCCAGATCGGTGAGAGACAACAGAGCATCGAGTTGGGCCAGGGCATCTGCGGTTTGTTGAATCTTGGCACCCTGTTCAGCGGTCGCCTTCCTGATCTGTTGAAACAGGTCGTATTCAATCTCAACCATACGCTCTTCGGCACCCAGCACCTTCTCTTCATATTCCTTGAGAGCCGGCGTAATGAAGCGTTCGGCGTTAGCCAGGGTCTGCTTGCGCTGGTAATCCTCGGGCATCTCATCTGAAAAGCGCCTTGGAACTTCGATAAAGTAACCGAAAACCTTATTGTACTTGACCTTCATGGCGCTGATACCGGTGCGTTCCTTCTCCTGCTGTTCGAGTCGGGCGATCCAGCCCTTGCCTTCACGGCTGATACTGCGCAGTTCATCAAGCTCGGCGTTGTAACCGTCGCGAATAATCCCGCCATCACGCAGGAGAAAAGGAGGGTCATCAACGATAGAACGACTGATTTCATTAACCAGATCAGGCATCAGATCGATATTAACCCGCAGGGTTTGCAACAGATCCGATTCGCGCTCACGCAACAGATCATCGATCTGAGGCAAACGTTGCAGCGAATCGCGCAACGCAACTATATCTTTGGCATTGGCACTCGCCATCGAGATCTTGCCATTCAGACGCTCAAGATCGTAAACCCCATCGAGCAGACTGCCCAGATCAATACGGCCGATCGAGTCATCGAGTAGCTCCTGCAAAGCATCCTGCCGCCGGATGATCTGCTCCTTGTCGATGAGCGGATAATGAATCCACTGGCGCAACAAGCGACCGCCCATCGCCGTCAGGGTGCGGTCGAGGACACCGAGCAGCGAACCCTTTTTACGACCGCCGTGTAAGGTAGCAGTCAGTTCCAGGTTGCGCCGCGTCGACTCGTCGAGGACCATATGATCGCGCGTATGATAGGTGTTGAGACCACGGATATGGCGGAGGTCATCCAACTGGGTGCGTTGCAGGTAAGAGAGCAGCCCGCCAGCGGCGCGAATCGACTGGGGAAGATCCTGGCAACCGAAGGCCTGCAGGCTTGAACAATTAAAGAAACTGCAGAGTATTTCGCTGGCTCGGTCAGACTCGAACTCCCAATCATTCAAGCGATTGACCAGCATCCCATCGAGGTTACGCAGAAAAAGTTGCTGCAGACCATCTCCCTCAAATTCACTCGGCAGCAGGATTTCACGCGGCTGCAAAGAGGCCAGTTCACCGATGACCTTCTCCGGGTTATCGAGATGAGTGACGCGAAAATCACCGGTGGTGATATCGATATGCGCCAGGCCATAACCGGTTTCGACTTCACCAACCAAAGCCAACAGATAGTTATTCTCTTTAGGTTCAAGGGTATCGGTATCGGTGACCAGGCCAGGGGTCACGACCTTAACGACCGCGCGCTCAACGATGCCCTTGGTGGTCTTCGGATCTCCGATCTGTTCGCAGATCGCGACCTTATAACCGTTACTGACCAGTTTGGCGATATAGGCCTGGCTGCTGTGGTAGGGGATTCCGCAGAGCGGGATAGCGTCCTTGACCCCCTTATTGCGCGAGGTCAGGGTGATTCCAAGGACCCGCGAGGCGGTAACCGCATCATCCATGAACATCTCATAAAAATCACCGAGACGAAAAAAGAGGATTGCATCTTGATATTGGGACTTGATCTCTAAAAACTGACGCATCACTGGGGTTGCTGCAGACATCAAATAAACCTGTTTTTTCTAATAGTTGTAATGTTTCACCGGACCAGCCAAACAGGCCAATATGAGCCGGCGATCTTAACAGAAACTGTGCAGTCAAGCAAACATCAACTCTCTGCCGCCTTGCCGTTTAAGTACCAGTTGTTTATGATGCAAAAGCACTGTCAAACCACCTTGGAGAACTTGAAAATGGCCCAAAGTACCGATAATATCCCCTTCTCTACCCTGATCAACCCACAGAACTACACAATCGACAGCCTCGATTCTGAGATCCAGGCGGATCGCGGCTGCACACAACTGCTGAAATACTTTCACCGCTGGCTACTCAACGAACAACAACTTGAGGAGCTTACCGCTGGCCGGCTTGCAGCTGGGGCCGATTATTTTCTGCGCGAATTTCTGATCGGGGCCAGAAGACAGAATATCTTCAGCGCAACTGCCGAACAGCTGCGTCAATTCGGTGGAAACTGGTATATTATCAGCAATCTGGAACCGAACAACGCCGAGCTTGAACCGATGCTGCGGGGCACGGCGCTTTTTTATGATTATTGTGCCAAGCAGGATCTGATTGATACTGAAGTAGCAAAACAGATCGCCGCAACTGCACAGCAGGCCGCGTTCTTCAGTGAGCGGATTGAAGACTTTCACCAATTACAGGATGATGGGTACAGCGCCTGGGACCAGGCCTGTTCGCTGAGATAGCAGATGTTTCCGAGTAATCCCAAAATACGTGCGGCAAGTATCTCTATCGTTGCGGCAGTGCTGCTGGCGATCATCAAATTTCTGGTTGCTATCACCAGTGGCTCGATGGCGGTTCTGGCCTCGGCAGTCGATTCATTGCTCGACATTGTGATGTCGGGGGTTAACCTTATCGCCATCCGTCATGCCGACCAACCGGCCGATGAGAGCCATCCCTTTGGCCATGGAAAATTCGAGACCCTGGCCACCCTGTTTCAAGCGCTGGTTATCCTCGCGACCGGTGGCTGGATTGTGTATGAGGCGGGCAACCGACTCTACACCGGCACGCAGAGTCTGGACGTTGATCAGGGGATCGGCATCCTTGCCTTTGGCGCCCTGGCAGCTTGGGGAATCTCCCGCTACCTGAAACAGGCCGCGATCAAGACCGACTCATCGGCCCTGGCGGCAGATGCGCTCCATTTTCGGATGGACATCTTCAGCAATCTCGGCCTGCTGGGCGGGATGCTGGTGATCCGCTGGTTCGACCTGCCCTGGCTCGACCCGACCCTGTCAATCCTGGTTGCAGCCTATATCCTCTCCGAAGCGTTCAAGCTCGTCCGACACGCCCTGCACGACATGCTCGACCATGAACTGCCCGAGGAGATCAAGCATCAGGTACGAGAGGTCATTGCAGCCCAGAATCTACCCCTGGCCGGTTTTCACAACCTGCGGACCAGACGCGCAGGGTCACGCAAGATCATGGATTTTCATCTTGAGGTTTGCAGCCAGATGAGCGTCAAGGAAGCACATGACATTGCCGATCAACTTGAAGAAGGGATCGAACGAGCGATATTAGGTGCCGATGTCACTATCCATATCGAACCCTGCACCGCAGGTCATTGTCCTGGGACAAGTATCTGTGCGCAGGACAAATCACGCATCGTACACAGCGTCCATCATGTTAAATAATCAGAAGAGATAGTGCCAGAGCAGATCGAGACGGCCGCGCAGGATCAAGGTCTTGCCAGAATAGCGCATGATGGCGCGAACCTTTTCACGATGTCCAGCCCGATAACAGTGGACCTGACAATGCTTGCAGGTCGGCTTTGGGTCGAGCGGACAGCGCTTGCGGCGCTCAATTGCATAGCGCAGCAACTCGGAACAGGCCGGGCAATAACGGTACTTCCCAGAGTCTGGCAGCCCCAGATCAACGGTCTCCCGTTTTTGTTCTGAATGATGAGCCGCGCAGTAAACACTGGTGAACAGCGCAAGCACCCCCAGATCCTTGGTCTCCTTATCCATCGTCAACAATCTCTACTGAAGAATCTGCTCAAGAACCTGGCGCTTCTTTTCGGCATAATCTGCGTCACTCAGTTCACCCCGCTGGTACCTTTTCTGCAGCACCTCAAGGGCCTTCTCATCCTGGGGTTCATCCACAGTCATCCCTGGCTGACTGACGCGCTCGCGCAGACGCCGGGCCTCCCCCTTGATATCGTTAAGCAGCAGTTTCACTTCGGCGTTACCATACCAGTGGGTATAAGCAGGATTCTGATGATAGGCCCCCTTGAATGTCTTGGCCGCAGCATATTTATTCAGCCGAAAGAAGAGGCTCTCAATATGTGAAATGTCTTCGTAGAGCATCGCCCCATCCAGGACAAGCTCCTGACCACGCTGCGGATGCTCGATTCTGTTTTTTGGTTGTGGATCGAGTAGACCCCGATCATCCAGGTCCCGGATGATTGTGCGCGCTTCAGCAACCAGCTTCAGCGTCTGCAGGCGAACGGCATCAGCCATTTGCAGATCACGCGCGGCAAAGCTGCGGGCATGACAGCTCTGACAGAGGTCGAGCATCTCATTACGTTGTGCAGCAGCTTTTTGTTGCGCATAGGGCTTGCCACTGGGCGGAGCCGTTAACCCGCCCGAGACATCGTGCGTGCCGAGAGGCATATGGCAGGTTTGACAAGCGGGGGCATCCGGCTCACCAATGCTGCCGTAAAGCGTGCCATGCTGCGAGGTCTGCCACGCCTCCCATTGGGGGTGATCAGGTCCCATGTGGCATTTGGCACAAACCGCCGGGTCACGCACAATTTTAGCATCGGTCATATGATTACCATGGCAACTGCCACAGGAATTCTCGACCATATGACAGCGATTGCAACCGATCTGCCCCATTTCACTGCTCTGCTTGATAAAACGCGCACACTGGACTGTTGATATGGGTAGACTGCTGCCCTGCTGGTGACAGAAGGCACACTCCTGCTTGTCCCGCTCCGGCTCATTCCGGGTACAACCCCAGCCCGTATGTAAGGCCATACCATGACGACTGTTGCGATGTTCCTTGAGTTGCAGGGCATGACATCGGCCACAGACATCAGCTCCGACAAAGCTCTCTCCCCGATCGATCGCAGCATGATCTTCGCCATGGCAATCGGCACAAAGCAATTTGCCAGCATGGCTGCTGGCGAGAAGCTGACGATTGGCGGAATCTTGCTGGTGACAGGAGAGGCAGTCACTTCCGCGCTCTTCGGCAAAGACCGGGGTGGAAATAAGCACAAAAAGAAAACAAAGAATTCTTATCATCGCGCTAATTTCTCCTTGGCATCCAGGTATTCATTCGGTTCAATCAAGCCGCGACTACGCAGATACCGCAGTTTCAATAACCGCTCCAAAATTTCAGGCTCTAGCTCTGGCACCGCAGCAACCGAATAACCTTCTAGCCGGTAGAGGCTCTTATGCCATGCAATCAGTATGAACTTCCCACCTAATGAAAATTGTGCCGAACTCGCCTCGGGCAGGTCGAAGAATTCAAGCTGATCCAGAAAGAGGCGGCCATCCGCAATCAACAAATCGGTAGCGGCCGAGTAGTCAAAACGGCTTCCTGGCCACTGCTGCCGAAGGGCACCACTCCATAGATCCTGTTTCTTGATCGTCCCCTGACCATCAACAACCAAGACAGACTCAGCATCTGCAGCCAGTCGACCAGTGCCACCGAGCAGAGGTAAATTCGCTACCTGCCTTTCTTCACCAGACCGAAGGTTATGCAGGATTAAGTGACGGGTTGAGGAAAATGCTGGCGGGGCGTGAACTCTCGTATAAAGCACCTCATCCCCCAAGGGTGAAAGGTCGAAATCAAAGGTTTGATATAGATGCTCACCCAATCGTGCCATAGTAATCGGCATGAGCGTAGTTTCGTACAGGGGTATATCTGTGACCTGCCAGAGATCATCCCAACGAAGCAAGTGCTCAGTGACATGGGTTCCGAATTTATAGCTGTCCGCCTGAAGGGCGCCGGCCATCAAGCCTCCCGCCTGCGACCAACGCAAGCGGAAGACCCGACCGGGGAGTGTCTGCTCGAAAACCAGCCTGCCATTGCGATCCAAGACTTGAAGCTGCGCCTGACCATCGTGATAAAGAGCAGCAGCCAGCAACGACCCATCGGGAGACCAGCACAGAGAATCTGGGGCCAGAGAAAGTGGCTCAAATCGCTGATTCGTCTCTAGATCGACGAGAGTCAGTACCTTGCCGCCCCAAGCAACCATTCGGCCATCGGCAGAGATAGCCATAGGACCAGCAGCAGAGACGCGCGCGATTGGACGAACCTGGAGATTACTTCCGCTAATCTCCAGCGGCAGGATACTACTGGTACAGCCGACCATAAGAACAAGAGATAGGCTCAAAAGAATTTTCAGCATGTTCCGATTAAAGCACAAAATTTGACTCCGCAGCTTAAATAAAAACTATATTCACACGATTCACAGCGGCAGGAGTGATTCAAAAACTCTCCTCCTTCGCGTACTCTTCTAACAATGGTTATTTAAGTTCTCCACCAACCCCTACGGTTACGATTTCCAGGGGGATATTTGCGCCACTCTTGGCCAATGCCTGACGTACAATGGCGGTAAGGCCACCACAACAGGGTACCTCCATAATCGCGACGGTCAATGACTTAATTCCACCATTGGCAAACATCTGACTCAATTTTTCAATATATGCCTGCCCGTCATCCAGTTTGGGACAAGCGATGAGCAAGGCCTTGTCCTTAAGCATGTCCTTGTGAAAATCGGCATAGGCAAAGGCGACACAATCTGCGGCCAGCAAAAGGTCGGCTCCCTGCAAAAAAGGAGCTGTCGGCGGGACCAGATGCAGCTGAACCGGCCATTGCCGCAGCTCAGAAGGGCGCTGTCCGGCGACATCATCTGTGGAAGTTTTCTGCGGAGCAACAGACTGAGCCTGCGCAGAAGGGCAACCGGAAAAGGTCTGGATACGGGTTGAAGGGCAACCGCCAGCCGCAACAGGTGCAGGCGCTGGGTGATGAGCCTCCGCCACGCGACCGATCTCCTTCAGACGCATCTCGACCGCCTCTTCGTCAAATTCATCCGCTTCGCGTTTTTCAATGGTGATTGCTCCCTGCGGGCAGTCCCCAAGACAGGCCCCCAGACCATCACAGAGGTTGTCTGAAACCAGCCGGGCCTTGCCATCAATGATCTGAATTGCGCCCTCGGCACAGGATGGGACACAGAGTGCGCAACCGTCACATTTTTCTTCGTCGATTACGACCATCTCACGTAAAGCCATTTTCTATCCTCCAATTAGTTATTGATTGTTTTCCAGAGAGAATAACCTTTAAATCCGTGGCAGTCATTGACCTGTATCAAAAAAAAAGCCTCCGACATACTGTCGAAGGCTTTTTTAACTGACTGCTGGAAAATATTAGCAGTCGTAATAGAGTGCGAACTCTTCAGGACAAGGACGCATGCGGACTGGATCAACTTCAGCCTCGCGCTTGTAGCTGATCCACATGTCGATAACATCCTTAGTGAAAACATCACCCTTGAGCAGGTAGTCATGGTCGACCTCAAGAGCATTCAACGCCTCGGCCAAGGTCCCCGCAACATGTGGGATATCGCTCAACTCTTCAGGCGACAGACCGTAGAGATCCTTGTCGATCGGCTGACCCGGATCGATCTTATTCTCGATACCATCAAGACCAGCCATCATCAAAGCTGAAAAGCAGAGATAGCCGTTGGCTGCCGGATCAGGGAAACGGCACTCAACACGGGTCGCATTTTCGTTCGTGGTGTTCGGAATCCTCAGTGCCGCAGAGCGGTTACGATTTGAATAAGCCAGATTGACCGGAGCCTCGTAGCCCGCAACCAGACGCTTGTAGCTGTTAGTGCTCGGGTTGGTGAAGGCATTGAGTGATTTAGCGTGCTTGATAATCCCGCCGATGAAGTAGAGAGCCATCTTCGACAGGCCACCGTAACCATCGCCAGCAAAGAGGTTCTTACCATCTTTCCAGATCGACATATTACAGTGCATTCCCGAGCCGTTATCACCGTAAATTGGTTTCGGCATGAAGGTCGCCGACTTGCCATTTCGGAAAGCCACATTCTTGACGATGTATTTAAACCACTGCAGGGTGTCGCCCATGGCGAGCAGTGAATCGAAGCGCATATCAATTTCGTTTTGACCACCCGAGGCGACCTCGTGGTGAACGGCCTCAATGCGCATTCCTACGCTCTGCAGTACTTCAACCATTTCATTCCGCAAATCGACCATACTGTCGGTCGGAGCGCAAGGGAAGTAACCTTCCTTGTGACGCGGTTTATAACCGAGGTTAGGGAATTCTTCACGACCGCTGTTCCAGATACCTTCGACCGAATCGACACTATAGAAAGACTCATTGGCACTAGAAGCGAAGCGCACATCGTCAAAAACGAAGAACTCAGGCTCAGGGCCAACATAGACGGTGTCACCCGTGCCGGACGACTTCAGATAGGCTTCAGCTTTTTGAGCAATGAAGCGTGGGTCACGGCTGTAACCTTCACGGGTGATCGGATCAACAATGTTACAGATCAGGCTCAAAGTCGGGACCTGGATAAAAGGGTCGACCATTGCTGTTTCAGGCTGCGGGATGAGCAACATATCAGACTGGTGAATCGGCTGCCAGCCGCGAATTGAAGAACCATCGAAACCGATGCCCTCTTCAAAAGTATCTTCGCTAAGCTCGGTTGTCGGGGTCGAAAAATGTTGCCAAACGCCAACGAAATCGAGAAATTTGTAATCGACCATCTTGCAGCCGTTGTCTTCGCTAAACTGCAATGCCTCTTGTGCTGTCATTGTTAATTCTCCTGTGTGATTAAACTTAAAAAATCAGTCGTGAACTAAGATTAAAGCGCGTCTTCGCCACGCTCACCAGTCCGGATCCGCACAACTTCGTCGATCGGCGTGACAAAGATTTTACCGTCGCCGATGCGACCGGTTTTGGCTGCTTCCTCAATCGTATTAACAACTGTTTCGACCTGCTCGTCAGCAACGATAATTTCCATTTTGATTTTGGGAATAAAATCGACCACATATTCAGCGCCACGATAGAGCTCGGTATGACCTTTTTGCCGACCAAAGCCCTTGACTTCACTGACCGTGATGCCCTGAATCCCTACCTCGTTAAGCGCCTCTTTGACCTCATCGAGCTTAAACGGCTTGATAATAGCTTCAACCTTACGCATATAACACTTACCTCCCTGCTTAAACTATTAAGTATATCTCCAGCCTCATTCGGCTTGAGCCAAAACTCAACCCGAAACGCATGTGGCACCAAATGCAGTATATATGCCCACGGATAGAAAATTTATCTATCAACAATCGAAACGGGCTAACTCTGGACCAAAACGAATGATTTGATCAAAACCTAGGTGCGGATCTGGCTTGAAGCCCCAAGAGGTTCTGCACAAATTATCAGCAGCAACATTCAGTCCATTGTGCATATTTTAATCACTTCGAGCCCAGCAATAACTATCCGCGATCAAAAAACGGGCTCTTTGCTGTTGCCGACAAGGGGATCCCGTAAACCAGTCGGATCGACTCATCGAGCAGACCTAACTCAAGCACAGCCTTGCCGACAGTATACATGATACGATTATCAATGCGCATATCAGCCGCACGACTCACCGCAGAACCGAGCGCAATCCCTAAATCACCGACATTGAAGCTACAAAAGCCACCAGCAGCCAGCATGGACCGACAATCCGTGAATCCACAAAAGCCACAATCAGGAAGCCCGAGTGGCTCCTTCCGCGTACCAATCAAAATAAGCAACTCTACATTATCAATATTTTCGGCATCACGCATAAAAAATGGCAGTTCACAACGTTTACCAATTTCACGCATGCGCGCAGCTATCGAGTTTTTTTCATCACCAGTAACGATTGCGGTTGTCAAGAGGTCCTTACCACGACCCTTTGGGGCGGTGCGTGCGGCCAGACAAACCTGACGGGCGACCTCAAGCAGACCTGGGGTCTCAATCTCTGTATTTAACTGCAACATTTAATACTCCTTTAATTAAACCTGCGAGCGAAGACGTTTTAGGTAAAAATCAAACTAGTCCAAATATTTAATAATCAGCAAGTCCCAGCGCGGTTAAATAAACCGATATCACCGTCAAGGGGAGCGGTCGACAAACCGCGTGTTGCAGTCCAGCGAACTCCTCCCGTTTTCGCTAGATTCCCACCCCAGGCGTGAACCTTACTCAACCGGTAATTCCAGCAACGAGAGGCTTTCCAGGTGATAAGACTGTGGAAACATATCGAGCGGGCGACTCTCAATTAAACGGTAACCAGCGTCCAACAATATTTTCAGATCACGCGCCAGAGTCATCGGGTCACAGGAGACATAGAGGATCCGCCTGACCCGTTGCTTGAGCAGATCGGCTACGACCTCTCTTGCCCCACAGCGTGGCGGGTCGAGCAGGACCAGATCGAATCCTCTCTCGCCAGAGTATGCGGCGCAGGCCCCTTGGGCGGGGCGGGCGATAAAGTCGACGTTGGTTATGTTATTGGCCTGGGCGTTGAGTTTACCTTGGGCAATTGAACCGGCATGTTCTTCAACCGCAACCAGAGACTCTACCCGGCGCGCAAAAGGCAGACTGAAATTACCCATCCCGCAGTAAAGGTCAAGGATGCGCCAGCCTTTCTGCGGTGCGGCCAGACGCAAGGCTTCTTCAACCATCCGAAGATTCTGAACTAGATTGATCTGGGCAAATCCACCGGCGCCATAAGCGAGTTGCAGTGGCGGCGAATCGACTTCGATCTGCAGCTCGCGTGGTCCCAGGATATGCCGCAGGCTCGATTTTGATCCGGATTGGAGGAAAAGAGCATGCGCCTGCGTCTGCTGCAGTGGCCCTAAACATTCGATCAGCCCGGCGCTGTCTCGCCCCGAATAGTGCATGACCAGGCGGAGCTGCTCATGCACCCCGACCTCCATGTCGATCCGCGAGATCTGGGCAGCAAAAGTGCTCTGTTGCAGAAGTTCACGGATGGCAGGCAATATACGATTAAAGACCGGGGCAGCGACAGGGCACGCCTGAACGTCAACCACGAAATGACTGCCTGGTCGAAAAAACCCGATCGTCAGCCGACCATCGGCGCGCAGATGGACCTTAAACTGTACCCGACTGCGGTAATGCCATTCTACGGGTGACTCCAGGATGGGAGTAATCAACTCCTCACTCACACCAGCCTGACGTTGCAGGCTGTCGCGAAAGATCTGTTCCTTGTGGCGTAACTGCTCTGCATAGGGCAGCATCTGCCATTGGCAACCGCCACAGTCTCCAAACACCGGGCAAGCTGGCTGACAACGTTGTGGCGATTCCTGCTCAAAACGAACGACTTCGGCTTCGGCATAGCGCTTCTTGGCGCGCGTCAGGCGCACCCAGACAAGATCACCAGGCACAGTGCCCGGGACGAAGATGACGCGGCCATCGAAACGCCCGACCCCGCTACCGCCAAAGGCGAGTGATTTGATCTCTAGTGGACCGACCAGCCCATCAGACATCAATTAACCTTTGTCTAGCGGGCTGAATTTATCTGCCACAAAATTCATGGTCGCGAAGTAATCCTCATTGGTCTCAGCTCGCCGAATCAGCTCAACACTCCCATCTTCACACAAGAGCAGCTCCTTGGGACGCAGACGACCATTGTACTGAAAGCCCATGGCCTGACCATGAGCACCGGTATCATGGATCATCAACAGATCGCCCTCTTCTATCCTGGGCAGTTCGCGTTGCACGGCAAATTTGTCATTATTCTCACACAGAGATCCGACCACATCATAGATCTGATCCTGCGGTTGGTCAGACTTGCCGATCACGTCGATATGGTGATAGGCCTCATAGAGTGCCGGGCGCATCAGGGCAGACATGCAGCTGTCAACGCCGACATAATTGCGATAGGTCTGTTTATGGTTGATCGCACGCGTCACCAGGGCCCCGTGGGGACCGGTCATGTAACGGCCGCTCTCCATCACCATCTTTGGCGCATAGCCATGGCTGGCCTTGAACTGGTCGAACAGCGCCGTGATCTCCTGCGCCATCGCCTGAAGATTGAGGGCCTGCTGCTCAGGGCGGTACGGAATACCGAAACCACCACCGATATTCAGGAATTCGAAGCGGATACCGAGCTCTTTCTCAACCACTGCGGAAATCTCTAACAGCATGCGCGAGGTTTCAACCATGTAGCTGTAATCGAGTTCATTCGAGGCGACCATGGTATGCAGGCCGAAACGTGTCGCACCCTTCTCGCGCGCTTTTGCGTATGCCTCTACGACCTGATCATGAGTCACACCATACTTGGCTTCAACCGGGTTGCCGATGATCACGTTGCCGGTACGGCGCGGACCAGGGTTGTAACGGAAGCAAACCAACTCTGGCAGTTGCGGTACCTTGTCGAGCAGTGAGATATCATCCAGGTTGAGGATGCAGCCGCCATCCTGGGCGGCAAAATTGAACTCATCTACGGTGGTGTTATTCGAAGTGAACATGATCTGCTCACCCGTCGCCCCAACCTCACGGCTGAGAATCAGCTCTGGGATTGAGCTGCAGTCGAAGCCGAAACCCATATCCTGCATGAGCTGCAGGATCTTTTTATTCGGCAACGCCTTGACTGCATAATACTCCTGAAAGCCTTCGATACCGCTAAAGGCGGCCTTCAAATCTTCGCCCGTCTGGCGGATACCGACCTCATCATAGATATGAAAAGGGGTCCCGTAGTGGGTAGCGATCTCTTCGATGACTGGTTGCAGGCGGGATTTAAAATCTTGAGACATTGGCATGGTGAGTAGCTCCTTAGGAAATTATTGATTCAAGTTTATTTTTCGGGTTTCTTTAAGAATATCGAGGACTATCTGGGCACTGACATTCGAAACGCTATCGATCGCGGCAAAATCCTCACGCAAGCAACGCCCCAACTCCTTGAGCGAAGTGACGCGTAGCTTGACCAGATAACTGTTGTCACCACTGATCTGGAAAACTTCCTGCGCACCAGGAATATCCATAAGCTGCTGACCGACATCCACCGCACCAGTTACCTGGAGTTGAACAAAAGCAACCAACCCCTGACCAAAGTTGGCCGGATTGAGTCTAACTTCGTAGCCCTGAATTACCCCCTGCTGCTCAAGCTTACGGATCCGCTCCAGAATAGCCGAGGGGGCCATACCAACCTGGCGGGCGACTTCAGCGTTGGGGATTCGCGCCTTTCCCTGAAGGATCTCCAGAATATTAAGGTCAATCTCGTCGAATGTTCGCTCTTCATTCATCATTTGAGAATATTATTCAGATGACCGAACAAAGTCAAGGTGTGGAACGCTCAAATATTTCGTGTTAAGGCATCAAACGAAAGGAGTTTGGCTTAAGCAGAATCAAAGGGCTAGCATACTGGGTTCAGAGCCTGCCCCTGCAAACGCGAACAGAAGCGTGAAACTCCTACTGCGATTCCAGGGGAGGTCCCTGGGATCACATGAGGGAGTTCGAGATAGAGAACTGCGGCAATCAAAGCACCATGCGGGACAGGACGTCCAAGAGCCTTATTCAACTGAGAGAGTAGACGGTCAGAACCGGGGGAATAGTGAGTCGCATAATCATCGAAGCGGCAACCGGAGAGCCAGCTACAACATGCGGAGAAATCGGCGTATGATTCAAGCAGTTGGCTGCGACTGGAGTTGAAATCAATTTTGAAAAAACGGCAATACTCTGAGGTGACCATGCCGTCGCCACAGAGATTCGCGGTCCCTAGAACAAACTTTCGAAATTCCTCTATGCTGCAGTCAAACACAACGCGTCCTCCGTCATATCTCTACAAAGAGAAACAGTGAATCTCAATGCAGGTCACATCATAAATATGATAAAAAAATCTAACCCTTCAGGGATGCAAATCGCGTCAGTGACACCTCCAACAGACGCAATAAGGCAAAGAAGGATTCCTTAATAGGGTGTCGAGAGAAATCTGACAAAGGCTTTGAAATATAGACAAATTTACTCCCCGCATGGATACATGCAAGGCCGCCGGTCATGAGTCGATCATCAAGCAGGGCTATCTGGTCTGAAGCATAACCGCCGAGAGCAGCAACCTTCTTTAAGCCATCGGGATAAGGTTTCTTACGAACCCCGCCAATGAATACAATGCCCGGGAAATACTGCTTAAAGTATGCGAGTCGTTCGACTGAGGGCTTATTGCTGAGGATGTATATATGCCCGGGGCCAAAAAGCTGTAGGGCCTGTGACAAGACCGACTGTGTTTCAACTGAAGGCTCAGCGGCGGCATGGGGAGCAAGGACACCGTCAAAATCAAAAACAAGTGCACGAAGGCCCCCTGCATGTAACTTAGCGAGATCCACGTCAACCGTAGCAACGTCAGCAGCCTCCAACAACAGGCGGCCGAGCACAAGGCGCTGACGATGTCCGGCAATCAGTCCATAGAGGACATGATTCATAGCTTCCTCCATAACAATCGAAAAAAGACAAAAAGCCTTTTTCAGCTCTTGTTCTTTTTCACCAGAACAAATAGATAACCAGCATAATCGACCAGCGACCAGAGGGTTACCAGCAAAATAATCATGGCAACATATGGCACCAGCATAGCGACATCGAAATCAAAACGACCAAGTAGACCAATCAGCAGCAGCAGGAAGAATCCAACGGCCTGGGCCCAGGCCTTGACTTTGCCAGACAGGCGTGACGCCATTACGACATTGGATTTCATCGCAAAGAGGCGAATATAGCTAACCGATACATCGCGCAATGCCATAAAAACCGGCAACCAAAGCGGCACAAGTCCTACATGGGCCAACGCAAAGAACATGATCAAACGGGCGATAGAATCGGTGTAGGGATCGAAAAACTTACCGAAATCACTGGTCAGATCATACTTACGTGCCATCATGCCATCAAACAGATCAGTTAATTCAGCCATGCCGCCTAGGATTGCAGCCACAAGAATAGTCCAGGCGCTGACACCGTAAGCGGCAAAGACAGCAGCCAGAATTGCAGCGATAAAGATGCGCGATGCGGTCAGAATCTGTAAATACATGAACTGGCGATTTTGCATCTAAGCCTCGAAACTAATGAAAGAGATGAAAGAGATAACGGATATTAACAGAAAAAAATGAGTTCCGCCAGCGGCATTAAAGACTGCTAGGGCTGCGCTATCTTATTCTGTTGCGCGTAGAAATTTGTCGAAAAATCTCGCCCGATTTGCAGCAAAAAGGGATCGATATATCCAAAAGCGGTATCTCGCATATTGGCAAGGACTCCGCCATAGAAAGCCTCAGCAACACTGTCAGCAATCGCAGCCAGGGTATCCGCATCCCCCCCAGTGAAACCGCGAGGCGGATAGCTGAAACGAAATCGCTTTTCTCCAGAAAGTAACAGAGGGCCACAGGCACCGAGCGCTGGCAGCCTACAGTCATCACCGAAAGAAGATTGTCCTAGCAACGCGCTGGCTATCGCCAGAGTCAATATCTATATTGTCAGTGACGCAAAATCCGGGAGGGTGGAGATTGAGATCGTAGCTTTTGGGCGGGTGAAATTTAAAACGTGAATCAATGATATCTCCGACAATTGCACACTACATAGTTGCTTTAGCCTGTCAACCAGTCATAAAGAAACTTCCCGACCACTCCGAGGACAATCAGCTCGAACGCTGCAAGCAAAAGGGCGAATTTCCACCTCCCCTTACCTCCGCGCAGCTTCTCTGGCAGGAATTTCTCCATATCGGCAGACATATTCTGCCGGGCTTCAGCAAAAACAGACTGTTCTGGCTTGACAGGTTTCATTTATCAAAAATACTCTGAATCGCCGCGTGGCGTAGTTTTCAGCAAGGCAACGATTAATACAGCAAAGGGGCCAATCATCAAGCTGATAGCAATCCACAGATAAATGTTACGCCCCTTGCTCTTGGCCATCGAGGCAGCCGCAGCGGCAAAAACAACCCATACTAAAATCAATTGATCCATCAATATCTCCAATTTATGTGAAATGAACGGCATTAAGTGATACTTCCATTTTCAGTCTGCTAGAATGGCATATACTCAGGAACTTACCCTAGCGGACCCCTTAGCCCCAGAGAGCCACTTGACCAATAATAGAATCGCCGGAGCGAGATGAAAAAAAAGATCGAATATATCTATTGGGCGGGTCAATGTACCAGCGAACAGCATTTTGAGTTTATCTACCACATGCGGTGCGGGTGTAAATGGTGCCAATCCGAGCATAATCGCAATGATTAGCAATGGCTGGTAAGGAAGGTTATGCAGAAGTTTCATATTGCAAATCAACTCAGCTTTGGCGTACCCAAGGATGAAATATTTATCTTCATTTAAATATGGTCCATGGAGAGTAAAATTGCAACTTCCGAAACTTTGCACTTACAAATTGAATCCAGAGAGATTAACAAAATAAACTTATTCTACAAATCAATGGCAGAACAGGACGCAAATCCACAATTGGATAAGCAGGGCCTTAAATCTGTTTTCTGGCGCTCCTGAAACCAGAGCATGAAATTATCGGGTGGCATCGGTTTGCCGAACAAAAAACCTTGAACCTGTGGACACCCCTCTTTTTACAAAAAATCAAGTTGGCCTTCAGTCTCAACCCCCTCAGCGATGATGTCCAGGCCAGCAAATACGGTTTCCACATGTCGGTGCAGACGAAACGTAACAAAGACGAACGCTCGGGGCCAAACTCATCGAAGAAATCAATCAAGGTTTTCTTCGTACGATCTTTACCGACCAAGAGGAGTCTCTTACAGTTGTTGTCGATCTGGTAGACCAACGTCAGAAACTTGGAACCTTTCTTCCGCCAACAGATTTCGTCGATGCCGATTGCGCCTATATTGTCGAGGTTGCGGTTGGCCAGCCCCCAGGCAACGGCTATCTTGACAGAGCGGTAAACGTTGTCCCATTTGGTCTGGAAGACCTCGGCCGTCTCTTTCCACGAGAGTCGTCTCGCCCATTTGGCAAGAAACCAAGCGTAGGTGGTGGTCAGGTGACTTTTCCCTTCGGCTCAGGCGCCCTTGCCCTGAATTTTACCCACAGATTCTGCGGAAGAACCCTAATTAACAACTAAATATCCTGCCACAACGAAAGCTTAACAGAAGGGTATGGAGGGGCAAGAAGAGAATAAATCGATGATGCAGTTTCTTGAAATAGAATCTGTGAGTAGTTGGCAAACAGGTCAAAGCACCCGGCACAGATATTGGCGTTTATCCGTGCCGGGTAGAGGAATTAACTGCACGACTGAAGTGAGGGGCACTGAAGTCTCTGACGCAGTCTGCGCCGACGAAACATCGGTACCCAGCGTACCACAGGCCTAAAGATTTAGATCAGCCGCGCACAACTCTTCACGCAATGCATTAATAGAGTCATTATCAAGATATTCGTCAAAGCTCATCACGCGGTCAATTACTCCGCCAGGAGTGAGTTCGATAATCCGATTCGCCAGAGTAGAGACAAACTTGTGATCGTGCGAGGTAAACAGAACTACCTCGTTAAAACTGATCAAACTGTTATTGAGTGCAGTGATCGATTCCAGGTCGAGGTGGTTGGTCGGCTCATCGAATATCAGCACATTGGCATTGGTCAGCATCATCCGCGACAGCATGCAACGCACCTTCTCCCCACCACTGAGCACGCTGGTCATCTTGGTCGCCTCATCACCCGAGAAGAGCATGCGGCCCAGGAAACCACGGGCGAAGTTCTCCCCTTCATGGGGTGGATACTGGCAAAGCCATTCAATAAGGCTCAGATCCTTGGCGAAATAAGAACTGTTCTCCTTGGGAAAATAGGAGTTGGTAATGGTCACCCCCCAGCGAAAACTGCCGCTATCGGGCTTTATTTCTTCAGTTAGAACCTGCAGCAGTGTCGACTTGGCCAGACTGTTGCCAACAAATGCGATTTTATCACCCTTGTTGACATTCAGGTTCAGCTTATCCACAACCTTGATGCCGTCGACAGTAACCGTCAGGTCCTTCACTTCGAGGATGATATCGCCACAGGGTCGCTCGGGCTGGAACATCACAAAAGGATATTTACGTGATGAGATCGGCAACTCTTCAATGTCGAGCTTATCGAGCAATTTCTTGCGCGAGGTCGCCTGTTTGGCCTTACTGGCGTTTGAACTGAAACGGGCGATAAAATCTTTGAGCTCATTCGCCTTATCACTGGTCTTCTTGTTGGCGTCCTGTTTCTGCTTCAATACCAGTTCGCTGGCCTCATACCAAAAATCGTAGTTACCGACATAGGTACGAATGGTCCCAAAATCGATATCGGCGATATGGGTGCAGGCCTGGTTGAGGAAATGACGGTCATGAGAAACAACAATGACCGTATTCTGGAAGCGGCCGAGAAACTCTTCGAGCCATTGAATCGACCTGAGGTCCAGGTGGTTGGTCGGCTCATCCAGCAGCAGCACTTCGGGGTTACCGAACAGCGCCTGGGCGAGCAACACGCGAACCTTCTCGCCGCCTTCCAGCTCTTTTAGTTTTTTCTGACGCAGTTCTTCGGCAATCCCCAGGCCGTTCAACAAAACTGCCGCTTCAGATTCAGCTTCGTAGCCGTTCATTTCGGCAAATTCGGCTTCAAGTTCACCAGAACGAACCCCATCCTCGTCAGTAAAGTCGCTCTTGGTGTAGATCGCCTCGCGCTCAGCCATCACCTCGTAGAGACGCGCATGACCCATGATGACGGTATTGAACACGGTCTCTTCATCGAAAGCGAACTGATCCTGGCGCAACACGGCCAGACGCAGCCCCTTACCAATCGTCACTTCCCCCTTGTCTGCATCAATATCCCCCGCCAGAATCTTCAGAAATGTCGTTTTCCCGGCGCCATTGGCCCCAATAAGGCCGTAGCAATTACCAGGGGTGAACTTGATATTGACGTTTTTAAAAATAGTCCGTTTGCCATAGGCTAGACAGATATTTGATGCACTGATCATGGGGTATTAAGTTCCTTTAAAACAGCTCGTTCCAAAACAAAAAACCACGGGGCCAAACCCCGTGGTCGTCACGCGTAGAATCTATATCACTGATTATCAGATACAGGCAATGCTTTTCGGTTAAGAGGGGAATTGTGAAACAGAGCAAATCCACGGGCACGCTGATAAATAATCGGGATTAAGGCTCAAGATCGGTTATGCGCGATAAAAAAAACGATGTCGCGTCCTGAACCAGACAAAACTAACTTAACAAAGCGGCCCAATAAGTTGACTAATCGACAATCGCCAATAATAGCGTTTGATCGTCATCCGCTGGCCGATCCCCGGCAAAAGTTTCAACATCATCACGGATATTACATAAACTTCTCCTGGGGGGTTCAAGCGCTGCCCTGGATAATTGCTCCTTCAAGCGGTCAAGGCCGTACATCTGATCTTCGGCATTTCGACGTTCAATAATTCCATCGGTATAAAAAAGCAGATGATCACCAGACTGCAATTTAATTTCTTCGACTGGAATCTTTTCCCCTGCATAGGATTTCATTCCCATCGGGAAGATCCCCTCGCTGATTATTTCGCTTACTCCTGTTGCAGGGCGATAGAGCAACGGGTGCAGATGGCCAGCTCGAGACAGCTTCAAGGTCATATTTTCCGCATCATAAACCGCATAGACTGCAGTCACCATGCGCGAACTAGACACCTTGCACAATTGAGAATTCAAATAGTGCAACACCTCTGCAGGGTCAGTAGCTTCACCGGAGAAAGAACGCATCAACGCACAACTCATTGCCATCAGCACTGCCGCCCGACTACTGTGCCCCTCGACATCAGCAACAAGAATTCCCCAACAATCATCCCCCAATGGCAACACATCGAACAGGTCACCGCCGGCATAGCGACTGGTCTCATAGATGACCGCAAGGCGGAAACCACTGATATCGGGTAAGTCTTTTAACAAGAGGGAACGCTGAGCATCGGCGACCTGTTGCAGTTCCCTCTCCAGCTCATCTCGCTGTTTCTGCACCTTCTTCTTCAGCTGGTTTATGGTTAAATGGGTATTAACTCTGGCAATCACCTCTTCAAGGTCAAACGGCTTGGCAATATAATCGACGGCTCCAAGTTCAAAACCCCGGACCTTGTCCTTCATGTCGCCCAGACCGGAGAGAAAGATAACCGGGATATCAGAGCTCAAAGGCTCTGCACGCAACCTGCGGCAAACCTCAAAGCCATTCATGTCGGGCATCATGATATCAAGCAGAATGAGATCAGGGACTTCGTTGCGAGCCAGCTCCAGGGCCGTAGGACCATTGATAGCTTCCAGTAAACGATAGCCAGCTCCATCAAGGGTCTCCTTGAGGAGATCCAGATTTAGCGGATTATCATCCACCAGAAGTATCGTCTGCAGATTGTCCCCTTGACTCAAAGTCATAACCTGCCTTCAATGAATTAATAAACAGGAACTACGCCCTAAGATTCTTGCGCACGATTGGTGCTTTGTCAATTAATGAACTGCGAAAAAGAATGCCCTTTTCCGCTTGTTTTTTTATCTCAAATCCATATGCTGAGTTCCTATGAAAACTATGCCCCAAAACACGCCAAAACCACTCAGCGAGGGTGCCAGTGCCGCTTGGCCGATCTGCATCGGCTACTTCCCCATCGGCCTGGCATTAGGCGTTCTGGCCCAAAAAGCTGGAATCCCCTGGTGGGCAGTAGCGATGATGTCGGTTCTGGTCTTTGCCGGTAGCGCTCAGTTCATTTGTGTGGCGATGCTAGCCGCCGGCGCATCGTTACCGGCCATCATCTTCACCACCTTTGTCGTCAACCTGCGCCATGCTTTGATGAGTTCAGCCCTTGCTGTTCACCTCGCTGGTGTCAGTCGCAGGTTTCTTGCCATCTTCGCCTATGGCATCACCGACGAAAGCTTTGCCGTCAACATGACCCGCTTTCGGAGTGGGACCTGGAGTCGCTGGAGCGCCCTGGCGACCAATCACCTGGCGAATGCGGTCTGGATTCTGGCAACGCTAACGGGAGCCCTGCTTGGCCAGTTTGTTCCGCCCGGAGCATTCGGTATCGACTATGCCCTGACCGGTATGTTTATCTGCCTGCTGGTTTTCCAACTGCAAGGTTCGATATATATCCTGACCGGAGTCCTGGCGGCCTCAATAGCGGTCGGCTGGTATCTTTTAATTCCGGGAGATTCTTACATCGTCGGGGCCTCTATCACGGCTGCTACTCTGGGCTACCTGGTACGGCACAGCAGGAGGAAACATTGATTTTCAGTGATTATCTCTTCCTGTTCTGTGGGATGGGCGCCGTAACCTACCTGCCACGGGCTCTGCCTCTGGCCTATCTGGCCCACAAGAAACTGCCGCAAGGGTTGGTTGACTGGCTGAGCCTGATTCCAGTGTCAATATTGAGTGCCCTGCTCGCCCCCCTGCTCTTCTGTGATTCTACTGGCCGCACATTACAGCTCGGCAAGCCAGAATTTCTGGTCGCCATCCCCACTCTGGCCTTCGCCCTTAAAACCAAAAGTCTAGGCGGCACAGTTTTACTCGGCATGGCCCTTTACTGGCTGGCCGGTTATGTTCTATAAAGACTCCCCCTGTGTCAGCAGTCCCCCTGCCTGCTGATTCAAGTTCTAACGCATAATTTACCCATAAGCATCTTAAGTAACCGGATGCAGGAGATAAAAATGGAAATCACAGGCAAGCAGAAACGTTTTTTACGCGGGCTGGGTCACCACCTGAACCCGGTCGTTATGGTCGGTAAGGAAGAAGTAAATCAGAAACTGATCAATGCCACCGACGAGGCCCTTGAACAGCATGAGTTGATCAAAGTCAGGTTACAGGAGGGCTGCCTGTCGGACCGTAAATCGGTTGCAGCCGAACTCTCCGCGCGGACAGGCTCAGCGGTTGCCCAGATCCTGGGGCACACCTTCTTGCTTTATCGCCCCGCTCAAGAGCCTCAAATCAAACTACCCAAGAGCTAACCCACTTACATTAGGTTAGGCGCGCTCAAAAGGCTCATAGAGTCGTTTATATTCATCCTGAGCATAGCGATCGGTCATACTGGCGATATAATCGCAGATGACCCGTTCTGCGCCATGTTCGTCGAAGCTGATCTGGTGATCGAGCGGGAGCAAGGTCGGATTTTTCGTGTAGTTTTCGAACAACAGGGTCAGAAAACGCTCGGCCTTGACCCGCATCAACTCAACCTTGTGATGACGATAAAGGTTCTTATAGAGAAATTTCTTCAGTTCCCGGTTCAGCTGACGCATCTCCGGGCTGAAAGACGCCAGATTCTGAGGTTGACGACGTAAATCATCAAGCGACCCGATCGCAGCGCTAGCGATATTGCTGCTTGTCGTATCGACCAGATCCTGAATCAAATCATGAATCAGATAGCTGATAGTCTGCAAGGTCTGGCGCTTTTCGTCTATGAGGGGATATTTCTCGCCTATTCTGCGAAAAGTAGCCTGCCAGAGTTCGACTTTTGAGAGGGCCTGAAGGCTGATATAGCCCGCCTTCAAGCCATCATCGATATCGTGGTTGTTGTAGGCAATTTCATCAGCCAGATCGATAACCTGAGCCTCCAGGGTCGCCCGCTGTCTCGGCTCAAAATCGGCCGCGGCATCAGAACCGGCCTGATCGTAATCGGAGGAGTGCTTGATGATCCCCTCCCTGACCTCCCAGCTGAGGTTCAGACCATTGAATTCGGGGTAACGCTCCTCGAGCAGGTCGACAATCCGCAGCGACTGCCGGTTATGCTCAAAGCCGCCATGCCCCTGCATCAGTCGATTCAAGACATCTTCCCCGGTATGACCGAAGGGGGTATGGCCGAGATCATGTGCCAGGGCCAAAGTCTCAACCAGATCCTGATTTAGATGCAGGGCGCGGGCGATGCCACGCGCGATCTGAGCGACTTCGAGGGAGTGAGTCAACCTGGTACGGTAGTAATCACCCTCGTGATTAACGAAAACCTGGGTCTTATACTCCAGGCGTCGAAATGCGGCACAATGGATAATGCGATCACGATCACGCTCAAAGGCGAGTCGCTTGTCCTTATAAGGTTCGGCATAGACCCGGCCGCGACTCTCGGCACTACGGGCGGCATAACTGGCAAGTTCGGATTGACGCATGCGGGCTCCAATCTTTAGATGAAATCTGTTAATTTTGCTGTAACTAGCTGCATACCGCTATGTTAAAGAAGAGCTGTGACAAAATAAGACACGAACGAGGCAGAAATGAGAATCATCAGTGGCAGCGCCCGCGGGCGTAAACTTGCAGATTTTAGCGGGAGCGGCATCAGGCCAACCTCTGACCGGGCCCGTGAGGCTATCTTCAGTATCCTGATCAGCCGGTTTGCCAGCCTGCAGGAGAAACAGGTCCTTGAACTCTTCGCCGGGAGCGGAGCCATGAGTCTTGAAGCCTTGAGTCGCGGGGCAAAATACGCCCTGCTGGTCGATTCAAGCCCGCAAGCCGCACGCCTGATTCACGACAACATAGCACGCTGCAAGATGGAGAGTTGTGCAACGCTGATAAAACAACCCGCCTTAGCGGCCTTGTCTCTAGCGGCGCACAAGGGGCCATTTGACCTGATCTTCATGGATCCGCCCTACAATCAGGATCATATCCCGCAAATTCTGGCTCAGGTAGCGTCCTTGCAACTCTTGCGACAAAATGGAATAATCGTTGCCGAATCGGGAGTCGATGAAACATTTGAACTGCCGGAATCACTCGAGCTGATCGAAACACGGACCTACGGCAGTTCAAAGATCCATCTGCTATGGAACAAAGCCGACAATAATGAGTAACTGTGAGGCCCGTATGAAAAGCCGTATCGCTATCTACCCCGGTTCCTTCGATCCGATCACCAACGGTCACATGGATATCATCCACCGTGGTCTCGAAATATTTGATCGCGTCATTATCGCGGTTGCACGGAATTCTGAGAAAAACAGCCTGTTTACTGTGCAGGAGAGGCTCGCACTGATTAACAAGTTGGTCGATGACAATCAGCAGCTTGAAGTGGATACCTTTGATGGTTTGCTGGTCGATTATGTTGTTGAGCGCGAAGCAAGTGTCATATTACGCGGATTAAGGGCTGTTTCGGACTTTGAATATGAGTTTCAGCTGGCCCAGATGAATCGTTCGATCAGTCAGCAGGTCGAAACCCTGTTCATGATGACTTCACCCCAGAATGCCTACTTAAGTTCTTCGATCATAAAAGAGGTGGCCTCCCATTGTGGGGATATCGACAAGTTCGTGCCTCCGATTGTCGCAGAGGAGCTACGTAAGAAGTTTGCGTGACACAGCCGATTATTGAGAAATAGGCTCAGGTCCGCTCCACAAACTGCTCCAGTTGGTCGACCATCCGCGCGAGGGCATTCACCACCAATTCTTCGAGGGCGGCCCCTTTTTCGGCGCTGGCCTTGCCAGGGTCGCCCCAGACACCTCCCGGCCAATACTTCTGTTTGTTCCGAACCAGAATCCCAACCGGGAAATCGGGAAATTCACGCGCTGCACGTCCTTTTACCAGGTGCGGGTGGGAATGCAGGATACGTGAGGTTTCGATCTCACCGGCATGAGAATCCCCCTCGGTTTCGATCAGATGACGCCCCTCCCTGGCAGCCAGCATATACTCAGTCAACACCGCAATCCGCAGATCGGCAAACTGATTCAGCAGAAATTCACCGGCATCGGTCAGGGTCGCCATGTGTGTGCCACCGGCATGGCCGCTGAGCAGCACGAAGTTACGCAGACCTTTTTGATAGAGCGAAGAGACGATATCTATGCAGAGAGCCTTGAGGGTTTCGCTGCGGATCGACACCGTGCCGGGGTGTTCGGAACTGGAGCGGCAGACCCCGTAGTGGACAGGCGCAGCGATGAAGATATCACGCTTGTGACTGAGCTTCTTGCCGACCTCAATCGCATGCAGCGTATCTGTATCGAGGGGCAGATGTGAACCATGCTCCTCGGTTGAGCCGAAGGGGATCAACACACTGCGGGTTTTCTGCAAACCCGCCGAAAACTCATCCATGGTCATCTCTGGCATATAGAGCATCACAGAACTCCCAGAAAATTATGGGTTTGCGGAATAACTCGGACGCGGGGAAGAAGTGTCGCTACCGCCTGCTGAGTTTCAAGTAGATTCTGGGTAGAGAGATTGATCCCCTCTGGGCCGGTGTAGGGTTGCAGAATGAATTCGCTTTCCGGGGCCGTTTCGGCTACCAGTTTTGCGGCTTGCAGAACCTCTTCGCGCGGGGTCTGCGGGTCGAGCACAACCTTGACGAAGCATTGCTTCTGTCGGGCAATCTGCAGAAATTCACGATGAACATCCCAAAGGTCCCCCTGCCCTGCTAGCGACGGCAGCTTGATATCCATTGAAATAAAATCGATCAGGGGTAACAGAGCAGAGAGCTGATCTGGCAGGGTGCCATTGGTCTCAAGGTAGATCGGCAGGAAATTGCGCAGCTTCGGCAGCCAATCGCTCAATACTTGAGCGTGCAGCAGTGGCTCGCCACCGGTCAGGCTGATTGAGTGATGCAAACCGGGTTGACTGCTGGTCCAATCTCTGACCAGAGCTTCAATGCGGCGATCCGACACCGGGTTCTGCCAGTCGACGAAGGTCTCACTGCCAGGTGCGGTCTCAACCGTACACTCTGGCACCGTCTTAAAGGGGGTGTCGCAGTAATCGCAGGCCAGATTGCAGCGCGCAAAACGGATAAACAGCTGCCTGAAACCGATAAGGGGGCCTTCTCCCTGAATGGAGGAGAATATTTCTATCAGGTCGGCCCTAGTCACGGGTGTAGGTCGCGCAGGCATTGTCCGATTCCCAGACGGTCACTGCATCGATCTCAACCCCCGGGGCCTTGAGCTCTTCTTCAAGAGATTCAAAGATATAACGGCTGATATTCTCCGAAGACGGGCTGAGCTCACGGAAGAAATCCAGATCATTCAGATGTTTGTGGTCAAGGCGATCCAGAATCGCATTGGTGTGCCGTTTGAGAATTTTAAAATCGATCCCCAACCCGGCGGAGTCAAGATCTTTAGTGGCCACTACAACCTCAATCTTCCAGTTGTGACCATGCAGATTCTCGCAATCACCCTGATAATTAAGCAGGCTATGTGCTGCGGCAAAGTTACTTATAATTTTAAGATGATACATATTAACAAGTCTCCTGGTTTAAAACTCTGACGATTCATCCTCAGCGAGCGGCGCTGGTTTACCGGCGATCGCGTAATCTTCGCTGGCCCAACGGCCTAGGTCGATCTGCCGACATTTGTCCGAGCAAAAAGGGCGGGACGGATTATCCTGCCAGACAGCCATTTTGCCACACCTTGGGCAGCGTATAATTCTTTCCACAGTCTCCATCATAATCCTAAAAGCTAAAAAATATAAAGCCCCGAAGCCTTACCGGTCCGGAGCGGATATTTACTAGAGCGAGAAACGAAATTACAACCCGCGATTTTCAGCTTATGAATAGGGCAACAGCCCTCATCCATGCCTTATCAGCGAACACCAAACTCACTCAATAAATCAGCTTAACGCATTGGCTTAAGAACGATTCTATAGGGCTTTTTCATAGATAACAAGATCTTGCTGAATAGTTGAAATAGGTATTCTTATACCACCCTAGCCATGGATCTTCCATATGATATTCACGGACAGATACATATCAAATCTAAGGTCAAAAGCAAAGGGTTATCGAGATGTTCAGCCCCTCCCAACCAGGTCACCATGAACCCAACCATTTTCACCTGATTCATGCAGTACTTTCAACCATTGATCGCTCTTGCTTAGAAACTTGAAAACTACACCCCGATTTGCTTTCAGAACAATCTCCCGACCTGTCCACACAATCGGGGCCATCACTGGTCGGTCAGTTCCCCACTCTCTGTAGAACTTATTCATGAAAGCGATATTTTTCAAGAGAGGTCCCATGGCTACCATCCTCATTGAAATACATATAGTGTCTGTTATGGTTGTAAAAATGGTTTTTAGCAGTAATCGGCATTAAGGCTTGCTGAGTCATGTCGTTTGCTGATGAGATTTGGAGGCTTGCAAACAAGGGGTTTTAGTCCAGAGTGGGGCTGGGCTGAAATGGCACTGTTCATCTGCAACTACCTGCTAACGGAATTGGTTCTTATCCCACCCAAGCGTTCTGTCTCATTCTGAGATCATGCAGTTGTTATCTCTGTAAATGTGAAGCTCACTCATCTCTTATAAATAAATCTTTTTTTTGCGTGAAACGTCGCAAAACTGCGAGTCCATCTGAAGACGGGTTACAAATATATGATCGCTTGCAACTACAGCTTCTATCTGGAGAAAATCTGACCCAGGGGGAAGTTGGCAAAGGGAATGATTGAAAGGTTTTATCACAGACAAAGAGGTTGTGCCTGTAATCGTAGTACGGTCTGATTGCGCTGATATTGCATTTGATGGAAAGAGCCATACAAAGACCTGACTTATATTTTTGATGCAAGGAAATTAAAAGTATAGCAAGAACCTCTATCTCAGACATGTTTAAGGGGTTGAATATGTACTTCTTGCCGGGTGGAGTTCAGATGGTTGCAGATGATGAGCGACGCTGTCGGCAGCGAGAAGATTTACTGCTGCCGCTGGAGATACGCTGTGAACAGACGCAGGGGCTGTGGGTCTCCGCGCGGATGCTCGACGCAAGTCCAACAGGCCTGTCACTAACCTTACCCGGGGAGCTGAAACTCTGTCCTGATGAGCATGTAGATTTGCGCCTCTCGCTAAGCGAAAGCAGCAGTCATGCACTCGGAGTCGGGATTATTCATCATGTGGCTATCCGGGAGCATTGTACGGTTCTGAGGATCGAGCTAAAAGAACACACGCCATTTTTAACCGAGGTGGGGCTGTTGAGCATCTCCTCCCAATTGCTCGAAATTAAATCGCTCCTGCCGAAAATCAACTCTTCCGGGCTCAACATCCTGATCAGAGGCGAAACCGGGACTGGGAAAAATGTTCTGGCCAAACTGATCCATAGCGTGCGTCGAGGGGCGCAATACCCTTTCATCAGGGTTAACTGTCCCAGTATCCCGGATTCTCTGTTCGAGAGTGAGCTTTTTGGACACGAAAAAGGGGCCTTCACCGATGCTACGTGTTCCACGCCGGGATATTTCCGCTTGGCTGCTGAGGGCACCATTTTGCTCGATGAGGTCTCGGAAATCCAACCTCATCTTCAAGCAAAGTTACTGAGTGTCATTGAAGATAAAGAGTTTATCCCCGTCGGAGGGCATAAACTCATTCCGGTCCGGGCAAACATTATTGCCACTTCAAACCTTGATCTAGAAAAAGCTGTGGCCGAAGGAAGTTTCCGGCGGGATCTGTACTACCGTCTTTGCGAAATACCCATCCAACTGCCGTCGTTGAGAGAGCGCAAAGAGGATGTGGCACTATTGGCCCATTATTTTCTTATGTTTTATTGCGAAAAGTTCAGCAACCCATTTCGAATGTTGAGTGACGACGAAGTTGAAATCTTGAAAAATTATTCCTGGCCGGGGAATATTCGAGAACTGGAAAATAACATCAAGCAGATGGTGCTTCTGGGTAAATTCACCGGGCCGGGTGAAGAGTCGCCACATAGGGGATCAGAGAATCTGAAAACGGAGGCAATGGACTTCCTCAACGATTTACTCGCGGAAGAGAATACTCTTCCGGAACTCATGAAAAAAATGACCGCGCAGGTCGAACGCACCGTAATTTTGAAAATGCTTGAGGAGTGTCAGCAGAATAAAACCTCCGCCGCTGGTCGGCTCGGAATATCCTACCGCACCCTGTTGAGAAAACTTGAGCAGATTCA
>JAAXQE010000023.1 GCA_012974425.1 Geopsychrobacter sp. | reverse complement strand
CCCCAGCATTCAAGTTGTCACCAATGAGAAAGTGGGGCTTACCTTTCTGCTATTTCGACAGCTCTTTTCGCAATTTTTCTACATGGCGGCCAATGCTCTCATCATTCATCCCCTGGTCACGAAGCCGTCGACCAACCCGCCCCAAGGAGGCGATATCTCGGCGCAGCGACTTCGCTAATTCGGTAAGGGAAAGATGTGGCATTTCCTGAACCAATAGCGAAGCCATCGCCCGTGCTTCCGTGTACGGTCTGCTCTTCCCCGGCGCCTGTAACTCTTCAAGTGATTTACCGTACATGCAAGAAACTGCGTCAAGAATGTCAGCCACGGTCGTTGTCTGCCGCCGCTGGTTAACCTTCCCGAGCACTTCGTCGACGAAATCGTCGTCCCCGAGTAGCCGTCCCTCGCAAGTCCCACTGTGGAAATCATCTCGCCACCCCTCCCCCAATCCGTCAGCGTTAAAAGAATCATAAGCAGCCCTCGCTTTCCAAACATTCGGGACCAGCATCGACAGAATTCGATGGTAGACCCCGGGGGATTCTTTGAAATCAGCTGATTCCTGTTCGGCAGGAGGAACTGTTAAAAATGGCGGGGCAATGACGGCGGGCGGCTCGATTTCCATAGAAGCCAACAAATCCAAGAAACTGTTCAACTCATAACGCTCATGGCTATAATCTACAGAATGGGTAAACAAACGGCTGCGATCATTCGTTCCAAATCCTATTTTCATGGGTGAACGAATAGTGCGAGCGACAATAGCGGAGAGGCGATGCCACTGTTCCATGTCGATTATAACGTCATAGCGCCGGCGTAGTACGGTGGCAAAATCACGAGCCTTGTCGTAGCAAAAAACTTGATCGACCTCGGGACACAGGTCATAAGAGCCAGCGTTACGTTTCTCGGCTAAAACATCAATGCTTGAAGCAGGGAATATTTTTCGCAAATATTGAAGTGTCGGGATCAGCAATATGGCATCACCGATGCCGCCGGGGCGGATCAACAATAGATAAGACACTGGAGAGATTGTCCCCCCTATCAGCTTCGGGCACGGCAAAATCCTGGCAAATATAGAACCGAGGACCTCATCAACTTTCTTTAGAAACAACTGGCTCTAAATGCAAACCTATTCTTATGAAACGGGGAACGTTCCTTCCTCCTTGATTAACTCAACAGGGGCAATTCTCCATTTTCAGGAGGCAATACCCACCAATCCATATCTCCTTGTGGGCTTGCAGGAGCAACAGGCAAAACATCAGGATGCGTACCTATAAATAAAAAGGGATTCCAACGCGTTGAATATGACTGCACAAATCTGGGTTATCAATCTGCTGATAGATAGAAAGATCAAAACAGTAGGGGAGAAGTAAGTCGTCCAGTTCGTTGGCAAGCCGATTTAATAGGCCCAAGTCAATCCCTTTGCCAAACAATGTCAAGTCTATATCGGAACCGGGGTGATAGTTCCCTTTTGCCCGGGAGCCATAAATGACAACTTTTTCGATGGTCTCGTAATGGGACAGGACTATTTTTATTTTTCCGATGACATCCTCAGGGAGACCAAATTTCTGCCCTTCAATCATTGCCGCCCTCTTTCAAGGTCTCCAGTTTAGTCAGAACAGCAGCAAAAAGTGAAAAGTAGTCGTCTTTGACAGCCTGACAGATTTGCTGGGCCGTCTCCAGATTATAGGTGTGCGAAGTCAGATTACGGCTTCTCAGCATGTCCATCCAAAGCTCACCATTAGCAATCAAGCCCAACTGAAACGCCTTGCGAATCGCGTCCCTTGAACCGTAGATTCCGGTTTGACCACTATACTCAAGAAAATCCTTCAGGGTTGTCCAGGCCAATTCGTAGGTGTATTCAAAAGCTTTTACCAGACCCTGGGATTCCAGCTCAGAAAGCTCACCCTTATCGATAAATTTTTTGAGCTGGTTAAACGCCTTGCTAAAATTCTGCAGACGCTGCTGCCAGCGCACATCCTGGTTTTTTTCCACTGCCATACCCGATCCCTGTTTTGTTTTCAAGATTTTCCAGCGTGAGACCTGCCCACAGACCTAAGGTATAAACACCTCATGAATATAACATGCTCATGCGGCACACTCTATGAGAATCACCATTCACGACAGGTAACTATCAGCTCCCACAGGAACATTCCCCGAATCAAACCATCACCCATCCCGAATATTTTCGTCATCATGGAAACCTCGCGCAGGAAAGGGCCAGCCAATTTGTTACAACCTGCAGCCGCAACTCATTGCAAACAAGCCCCCGCCTACGGGACGCTAAACAGTCAAAAACAAGAGACATCACGTATTTCAAGGTTGCTTTCTTGGCCGCCCCGCCCTTTTGGCCCTGACGGTCCGATGCAACTCGTACTCAAGAGTATCGACAAAGCTCTCCGTGCCAAAGGGTCTTCCCGTGCGGGTGGCTTTGCGGATGGTGTTGTTTCTCTCGGTGTCGTCGGTCAGCACGTAGGCTGCGTAGGCCTCACGTTCTGACGGATCTAGCCAGTCCCTGAGCTGCAAAAATTCATCAGCATCTACGCCAAGATGCGCCCGGGCGCTTGACCAAGGATAATCCGTTGGATGCTCCGCAAGCCCTGGTTTCAGCGGGTTGCGTTCAATATAGCGGGCCACGGCCCACAGATATTCGTTGTCTTCCACCACGCATGAGAAGAACCGATTTTGCCAGATACGCCCCGACTGGCCGCGCTGGCGGTTGAGGTATTGGGTGTAGACCATATTGGTCAGGCCGATGCCGCGCGCCAACGAAATTTCCTCTTTCGGGACAACCAGCAGGTGCAAATGATTATCCATCAGACACCAGGCGCAGATCTGCAATTGGTATTTTTCGGCATAACCCGACAGCAGCTTCAGGTAGGTCTGCCGATCCTCATCGTTAAAAAAGACCTGTGCACGGTTGTTGCCGCGCTGAGTGACATGATGAGCGTAGCCGGGTGCGATGATGCGAGCGATTCTGGGCATGAAGAGATACTAGACGCAAAGAAGCATGGAAATCTATG
>JAAXQE010000196.1 GCA_012974425.1 Geopsychrobacter sp. | reverse complement strand
ATCTCCTGCCGCCCTACTGTCCTGTATTCAGACTGGTTATAGAAAGTTTTGTGACACCGAAGTCACCCACAGCAAGGATCTCGCCGCCAGTGGTTTGCACCAAGCTACTGAAGCCTAGGCGATCAGGATCTTGTTGCAGGTCGAAACTGTATCCACCATCATGACTGACCAAAAGAGCACCGGCCATCCCGGCGATCACCAGGGTCCCGTCACTCAAGCGCAACCCATAGGTCAGGCTAGCCTCGGTTGCTGTTACAATCTGCGTCCAGCTTTCACCGGCATCGTCTGAACGGAATAGGTTGCCGCGTAAGCCGAACAGCAGCAGTCGACCGTCCTCTGCCAGGGGCAGGAGACCGAAAAATGAGCCTCTATAATCAGGAGTCAAGGCGATCCAGTTCTTCCCACCGTCATCAGAACGGTAGGCAAGGCCCGCCTCTGCGGCGATAAACAGTTGATCACCAATAGCCTGGATCTGGTTCAGATGAAAATCATCCTCGCTTATCCAACGTCCCTTCCAGCTGCTTCCGCCATCGAAGGTTTCCAGGAACTGACCATATGCACCGATCGCAAAGCCGTGCTGACCATCGTGAAAATAAACATCCAACAGTGGACTCTCAGCGGCAGCATTTTCATAGACAAGCTCCCAGCTCTCTCCCCCATTCTGGGTGCGCAGAATAATCTGGTCATGGCCAACCACCCAACCATTCTGTCGGTCGATGAAGTAAACTCCGGTCAGAGTTGCCCTTGTCGGGACCTGAACTTGCTTCCAACTGTTGCCGCTATCCTCACTGATCAGGAGATGTCCGCGCTCTCCAACAACGACAAGTACATTCTCCACGCGCTGTGCAGCAAGGAGTAAGGACCGCGTAGCAAGGGGGGCGATGACCGAGTTTTCACCGCCTATTGCCGGGGCAGAAAAACAGGAAAGGCCCAATAGCGTCATTAAAATGATCAGTTTGCAGCGGAAATATTGGGCGAAATAGACATTCATCTTCAGCGATCTCACTATTTTCAGGCATGAAAAACGGCCGAGCCGATGCCGGCCCGGCCCGGCCGTTGAGTTGAACAGTTACAGGATATTAACGGCGACCGGCACGACGCAGATCACCCGGTGAATAATCCTTCAAGGTCCGCTCGATGCCGAAATCGTACATACTGCTTTCGTTGTCCAGTCCAATTGCGATATAGCGACCAGATTGGAGGTCGGTGTGAACCTCGAGGGTCGTCCAGAAGGTCGGCACCTCATAATAGTTGATCGGATGCCCTTCCGAGACGCGCCACAGCTGATCGCGGTTGTCGTAGATATCGACCGCGAGGATCTGCCAGCTGTCCTCATCGATATAGAAGGTGCGCCGCTTGTAGAGATGGCGCGCGCCGTCCTTCAGAGTGGCGTCGACAACCCAGACCCGATGCAGCTCATAGCGCAGATGTTCCGGATTGAGGTGCAGCGGAGTCAGGAGATCCTTGTACTTGAGCGCATCGCTGTGCAGCTTGTAGGAATTGTAGGGTACGTAGATCTCCTTCTTCCCCACCAGCTTCCAGTCGTAACGATCGGTGGCGCCGTTAAACATGTCGAACTGGTCATTGGTCCGGATGCCGTCCGAGGCGGTGCCGGGATTGTCGTAGGAGACGTTCGGCGCCCTTCTGACCCTTCGCTGACCGGGATTATAGACCCAGGCGGCTCTCGGTTCCTTGATCTGATCCAGCGTTTCGTGGACCAGCAGGATATTACCGGCCAGACGGGCCGGCGAGGTAACGACCTGCTTGAAAAGAAGGATCTTGTTCTCCAGCTTCTCCTCGGTCATCCCTTCTGCGCTGTAGAGCAGGTTGAACTCATCGTCAAACTTGACCAGGGTGTAATTACCGCCTCGGGTCAGGGCGGCCTGGGCGATCTGCCGGGAGGCCATCTCACCCCGGTAACGCAGCAGGTGGTTCCAGATCACCTCGATCCCAGTTTCGGGAATCGGGAAAGGGATACCGTTGACCGTGCCTTTGACCCCATCGCCTTCGTTGACCAGTTCCGCACTCGCGGCGGACTTAAGGGTGGCGTCATAGATCCGTTGTGGGGATGACGCGCTGCGACGGGTCGGATAGATGTTCATGGAGAAGCTCGGATAGGTCTTGAGCATAGCCTGGTGACCGACAGACAGCTTGTCGGCGTATTGCGCCATATTCTCGGCGGTGATCTTAGCCAGGGGCTGGTCGGCGGCGAACGGGTCCAGATGGTGATCGCCTTTTTTGTAGCCAGCCGGAGGCTCGGTAATACCGCCCTGCCAGGCGGGAATCGTGCCCTCGGCGTTGCCGGCCATTTCCGCTCCGACCGGAGTGAGGTCCTTGCCCAGCCGGGCAATCCCTTCAGGAGTCAGCTGCGCAAAGCTAAGCGACGAGATGCCGAGCAGCAGGGTGGCACCGATGGCAATGGATGTTTTCAGGTACATATGACTTCCCCTATCCTCTAGAATGAATACTTGATGTTGGCGGCCACGATATCGCGGTCATTGATCAGGTTATAACGCCCGGCACCGAAGAAATTGGTGTAACTCAGGTCGGCGGTCCAGCTGTTCAGGTAGTTGGCGCTGAGGCCCAGGGTCACCGCCTTGCGACCTTCGACGAAGTTGCCGCCTGGTCCCGGGCTGGTACCACCGGCATCATGTTGCCAGGCGATCCGCGGCGACAGGGTGACGGCGCCGATGGCGTT
>JAAXQE010000195.1 GCA_012974425.1 Geopsychrobacter sp. | reverse complement strand
GGCATATCCCTGACATGGGTGACGCCGACCTCACCGAGCAGGACAAACTGATTGGCACCGAAGGTCGGACCGAACAATTTGGTCGCTGTCGTCTGCACCTGCACCACATCCCGCTCGATGAAGCCGATGACGTCACTCTCAAAGGGTATCAGGCCCAGTTGACCGAAGGCCGCCAGACCTGCCGCACCGGTATTCCCCGGGCTGAGGTTGTCCTGGGCGCCGAGAGCGGCAAAGAGGATTTCGATGTCGTCGATCTGCAATGGCGCATCCTGGCGATAGGAGACCTCCCCCTGCAGGGCGATGCCGGACTTAATCAGTTGGGTATTGAAACTGGCACCGTAGAGCTGAATGTCTTCGGGGTAGCTGATAAAGTAGCCTGCGGTTTCAGCATAGGTCAGCCCATCTGGGTCGACTCCGGCGGCCGCGGCCGCGGTTCCGGTGCGCGCATTGATGATCGGCAGCCGGCTGTGATAGTTGATGTAGTAAAAGCCGAATTCGGTGTCGTTCAGCTCGGGAGCGAAGACTCGAAACGCCAAACCGTACTGGCCGTCATCCGAAGCTTCCCTGGTCGCTGAACGACCGACAACGGCACCTGACGAAAGCGGAGCAGTATCCGGCACAGCACCCCAGCCGAGCATGATCCGGCTGCCGCCGTCACCGGCAAAATCATTGGTACTCCAGTAGGAACCGGGCGGGTCGATGATCGTCTCTTCCCAGTCATACAGGTAGAAGCCTTCGATGGTCGTGTTATCGGTGGGGCTGATGGAGGCCCAGACCATCCCTTCAGGAGTCAGGGCCTCTTTCAGCTCGGCACCCGGCAGGCGGATTGCACTGACGTTGACCGGGTTGATGGTATTGATGCTGTTCTGAATGAAGGTGCTCTCTCCCCAACTGACCACCTGCTCACCGATACGGATCTGTAGCGGCATCTCGCCGAGGTCATAGGAGGCATGCACGTAAGCATCCAGCAACTTCGTGTCTCTCCCGACCAAATCTTTGGCTTCACTGGTCAATGGTGCCTTATCCCGATCACCATCTTCGTTCTCGATATCGTAGAAGGTGGTGCCGCGCAGGAAGAAACCGACATCACGATAGTTCACCTCCAGCTCAGAGGTGAGCTTGAAAACATTACTGATCAGCCCTTTGTCGTAATTGAGATTCCCATCGTCATAGTTGACCGAGCGTGCGGTACCGCCAGAAAATGGCGCTGCGGTGCCGATCAGCTCTGAATCCTGATCTTGCACCCGCCAGGTCGCACCGTAGGACAGGGTCGAATCCAGACTGCCCGATACGTCTCCAGAGCCGAACTGGAACGCCAGAAGCGGAGAAACGAGAAGAGTTGACAGAATAAAAGCAGCGAGAATCACTCCGCTGGCACGGTAGCCGCGTCCCATGAAAGCTTTGATTGTTTGATTAGTCATATCCACCCCTTTGGGCAACAATTAAATTGAAATATCGATATGTCCACTAGAGCATCCACCTTACTCAAGAACCGACGACGCCCCGTCTACATCAACCACCCCACCATCCGTCGCCAGGAAGGTCGCCATAGCTTTCTGCATGGCTTGTGTTACGGCAAGACTAGATGTCGGATCGAGAATAGAACTGTGATCACCAGCGGTAAAGCGTAATTGCGTCTGAAGATCGGTCCCTGTCGTCGTTACGTTAACAGCCTGCAGACCCATAAAGAATGCCAACGGGTCAGTACCGGCAAGTGGAGAGGGTACAGTCCCCGCTGGCGCATCCGTCAAGACATTGTTTGGGACAACCGCATCTCCCAGCACTTCGAATAATAGAACCCCGCGACCAGCTCCGATATCTGCTGCATAATTGATGGGATCAGCCGAGTCAATGAGCGTCTGAGCCGCTCCCATGAAGCTTTCGTAGTCAGCCGATCCTTTGACCACGCCTTTCGCCGCCAGGCCTGCCTCAATTTTAGGACCGAAAGAGGCAGAACCGTCGAGCAATTTTGCGATACCGCCGCCTGGCATGGCGAGGGTCGCGTCTTTCACACCAGGCTCCAGAGCCAGGAAGACCGAGCCGACTATGCCGCCAAGGGAATGTCCAACAAAGTAAGTATTGTTGGTGTCGAAATCTGGGCCACCGGTATCAAAATCCATGGTCGCCAGGGCCGCGTTAAGGGTGAAGAGATCGGAGACTGCCTGCCGCACATTATCACGTGTGGTCAACAGGCTCGAAAGATTGATGAAATGGGTTCCTGAGGCATCAATAACGGCGTCTGGGCCAGGAGCGCCCGTACTATTATCTGCGAGGTCAAGATCGAAGGTGCGTTCCAGACCTAGGATCCGGAAAGCGGCCGAACCATCCGTCTCATTGCCGGTCAGTCCATGTAGAGGCATATCGATGGACACCGCTGCAAAACCGGCATTCGCTAAACTGTCGGCAACGGCCAGCAGGTTAGCGCGGTTCTGGGTAATGCCATGCTGAAAGATGACCACAGGCCAACCCGTTACCGGTTTAATTCCTTTCGGCACGGAAGCCAAGAGCGGAATTGTCTCGGTGCCGGTTGCAACGGGCAAAGGATTAAGAAAGGATAGGTTTTTCTCAAGATCACCAGCAAATGCCGGATTTAGTGCCTGCCACCAAGTTCCTAGCGGGGCAGCATCATGATTGTCTGCTGCCGCCGTCAGATAGTAGGGGATATCGAGTGTCCCCGCGTAGAGATCAGCGGCCCCGAGAGGAGAATCGGCTAAAGTGTCCACAAGTGCCGAAACCGGCGCAGGCAAGCTCTTCACAACTGCATTTACAGTCCCCAGCACATTCCCGACAGACTGGGTGCTGAATGTCCAACTGAGGATAACCGTACTGGTATCAACCCCGGATAGGCCCAAGAACGCCTCCTGAGCATTCACCAACTGCCTGACCGATTCAAATGTGGCTGCGGTGGCATTATCCATAGCCGGATGCTGGCTTACCCCTACCTCGTCGACCAAGGGCTTGCCGCTCTTGGCGATCAGATAATGGGCAGAGGTCTGGGGATCGCTTCCTGCTGCGCTCTTGATGCCATCGGACAAAACGACTAGATAGTGTGAAGAAGGGTTTAATGGCTTGAGTGGCAATATTACCAAAGTTGAGTCGCTGGAATCGACCGAAGAAAGGGTAGCAACGAAATCGACGTCAAAGGTCAGTTCAGCTACGATACCACTGAGCGGACCGCCGACCGGCAATGCGCCACCAAAAGTATTTAGTGTGGCCTCAAACACCCTGACAGTTGCTGGTGTCAAGGTCGCTGAATCGATAGCGCTGCTGAAAGTCGTGCTGATCGGCGCGACGGTTGAAAAACCGTCTTGAGCATTCATGGCGACCTTGGGGTCTGAGATGTCTGTTTCATCAACGACCGGGATATTGAGGGTTCCATCCAGAGAACCGCTATAAAGCAGATTGTTCGGGAATGGAATGACGTTTACTCCAGGAGTCAGATCGAAGTAGGCGGTGAAACCACCCCTGTCCAGATTAAGTTCATCTGCTACATTCTCGTTGTCACTACTGCAGGCCGTCAGTATAAGTAGTGTAGAGAGAGCCAGTAACCAGAATACCCTGTACATAGAACACGCCTCCTTTAAAAAAAAGAAACAAACATTCGGTGATGGCGCCCGACCACCAAAATTGGGGTCAAGCCCATGCCATTGTAGATAAATTCAATTTACGACCTGCTCACCGTAACCACGAGAGTTCGCATAATCAATGAAATTAGCAATAATATCAAACTACTCTACACTGTCACTAGCCGCACCAGCAAGTAATATAATAGCGTTCTATCGACTCCGGGAGGAGGCCATAATGAAAGGGCCGAGCACCTCTACCTCACAAATGACGTCACTACACAATGGCACCATTCCCTGCATGTCCCGTATCGAGAAGGGGTAAGTCAGATTCCAAACAGCGTTGACGCTCTCGTAAACGTTATAAAACAGCTTTCTACCCGAGGTCAATACCTATTTAAGTTAATCTGTCTTTACAATTAATACGTAAAAGGTATCATTAGTATTAGATTAATCAACCACAACTAGATGACTGATAATTATGAATGAGTTGTTCCTCACCAGCCTGCTGGCAATCGCAGCCCTACTTGCGGCAGGACATGCCATGCTGCATAAACGCGACCCCCGCTCGACATTCGGCTGGATCATGGTCTGCATTACCATCCCCGGGGCCGGCCCATTGATCTACTGGGTCTTCGGGGTAAACCGTATCAGAACCCGCAATTGGAAAATTCACGGCCGCGAAAGCAACTGGCCATCAGCAGCGATCTGCGAGTGGTCCCAAGCCCTTTCCGACACAAGTCCATTCAAGCAAGAAAATTTCAAATCTCTCCTCAACCTGTCTGATCGTGTCACCCGCCGTCCCCTGCTGCCCGGCAACAAGGTTACCCCGCTCTACAACGGGGAGCAAGCCTACCCTGATATGCTTGATTCGATAAACAACGCCAAGGAATCGATCTACCTATCGACCTATATTTTTGAATCAAATATAACCGGCATGAAATTTATCACGGCGCTGGCACAGGCCAGAGAACGGGGGGTTCGGGTCCGGGTTTTAGTTGATGCCCTGGGAGAACGCTATAGTTTCCCGGTTGCACGCTGGCATATGCGGCGTAAAGGGATTTCGGTAGCGAGGTTCTTGCCATTTTCATTACTGGCGCGTGGGTTTCATCTTAATTTGCGTGGTCATCGCAAGATCCTGACTATTGATGGACATATCGGCTACACCGGTGGGATGAACATTGGTGATCGCCACCTGGCCGAGAATCTAAAATCTAGAAAAAGGGTTATCGATGTTCACTTCAGGCTTGAAGGTCCTACGGTCAACCACCTGGAGGATGCCTTCGCCGAGGATTGGCGATTTGCCACCGGTGAGCGTTTGCCGGCGACCCTATCCCCGCAACTGCTGAAATCGCAGGGGAATGCCTTTTGCCGCGGAATCAGTGCCGGTCCGAATGAAGACTTTGAAAAACTACGCTGGATTATCAATGGCGCGATTGGCTGCGCCCGCAAAAAGATTCAGATCATGACCCCCTATTTCATCCCGGAGCGGCCACTGGTTTACGCGATTAATACGGCGGCGTTGCGTGGTGTCGAAGTAGAACTTTTCCTGCCGAGTAAAAATAACCTGCCGTACGTGGCCTGGGCGACCCGCGCCTACCTGGCCGAGATACTGCAATACGATGTCAAGGTTTTCTATCAACCGCCACCCTTTGTGCACAGCAAACTTCTTGTCATCGACGATGCTTATGCATTAGTCGGGTCGACCAATCTCGATCCGCGTAGTTTTCGTTTGAATTTTGAATTTAATCTCGAAATCTATGATCGTGTTTTGATCGAAAATCTCAGCCAGCACTTTGTCATTGCCCGGGAAAATTCGCGTGAATTGACTCTGGCCGAAATTCAGGAACGCGCGTTGCCGGTTAAACTGGTCGATGCAACAGCTAAACTTTTCTCCCCATTCCTCTAAATATTTCGTATATTATTTACAACAGCCACTCTACTAACTCATCATTCAGAACTGTCTTGTATGAAACTGATCAATAAAACCATAGATCAATGTCTCAACCGCAGTGGTGGAGCCTACAAGGGCTATCTCTCGCCTAAAATTCCCAAGCAGTTCACCATTCCGATCATAGAGGAAGTCAATAATCGAATTGAGTCTATCCCCGGTTTTATTGACCGCCGTCTAAAACGCGACATCCCGGGTTTGAGTTTTGAAAAGCCCCTGATCATCTCTGGCGAGATAACCCGCGGCATAGCCGGTGAGAAAATTGCCGCTCAATTTAAAGAAATGGGTGCAGAGCCGACCTCACAGGTTGTCTCAAGCAATAAATTCAGTGAGATAGAAGGGATATTAGAAACATCCCTTAAACGTTTTGCCGGTCTCGAATTTGACTGTGAAATTTCGTCATCCCATTTTGATCAGAAATATGGCGCAGTAAAATGTGGCGAAAAACGCTATGACATTGTCTACGGTGTCGGCGGGGGGAGTGTTATCGATGTTGCCAAATATGTTGCATACAAACTGAACCTGCCCTTTGTCTCTATCCCGACGTCACTTGCCAATGACGGCTTCGCCTCCCCCTTTTCGGTCATCAATCTGGGTCAGGACGGCACCATGACTCTCTGTGCCAACACACCACTGGCGGTTGTTGTTGATATTGATCTGGTGAAGTCTGAGGATCCAGGCTACCGCCGCCGTATTCGCAGTGGAATAGGGGACCTGCTTTCCAATCTTACTGCGGTGCTTGACTGGCAGTTGGCTGACCAGAAAAACAAGGAGCGCTATGAAAGCTTCTCGGGATTCCAGGCAATCTGTGGCGCACAACTGGTCATAAATGAATTACAAACAGATAGAGATCTATTTTACGATGATCATTTTCTGGAAATTTTGGCCTGTTCCCTGATTGCAAGTGCTGAGTCAATGAGCCGCTATGGGTCCAGTCGCCCAGCCAGTGGATTTGAACATAAGCTCTATCACGCCTATAATGAATTGACTGACTTTCAACCCAAGGCGACTCATGGTGAACTCGTAGCGGTGGGAGCCCTCTGTTCGAGCTATGCGCATGGAAAGTATCAGGACATCTTGCGCCAGGCCTACACGAATGCGGGGCTGCCAGTGAGCAGTAAAGACTTGAACGACTGCGGCATAGATCGAGAGTTTCTGCTCAGGTCAATTTCGGCAGCAACAAAGGTTAAACCGGAGCGTTACACGATACTGGAAGATCGTGGTGTGGAGGATCTACTCGCTGCCGTGCACGCTGCCTACCCGGGTTGAAAAACTTGCGATAGTCCAGCAGGAGCCATGGGGAGTGAGATGCTAAACTTTGCACCCGAACCAGATATTTTTCGGGGAAG
>JAAXQE010000147.1 GCA_012974425.1 Geopsychrobacter sp. | reverse complement strand
CAAAAACAGACGGCCGGGTATCCCCGGCCGTCTGTTTTTGTTCAAATGAATGTGACTCTTGTCAGCGCTACTGCAGATTCACCAGGCCGCGGCGCTTGAGTCCACCCTTGAGGATGGCCTGAATCTTCTCCTCCAGGCCATCCAGGCCGACCTCGTCGACCATTGCCTCCAGTCCGGCGATTTTCCAATCCGTCGCCAGCTTCTGCCAGACTGCAGTACGATGGGACATGGGACATTCCGCCGAATCGATCCCGATCAGACGCACGCCGCGCAGGATGAAGGGGAAGACATTGAGGGGCAGGTCGATGGAGCCGACCAGGCCGCAACAGGTGACAACTCCGCCGTATTTGGTCGACTTGATGGCCGCCGCCAAGGTTTCGCCACCGACACAATCGACCACTCCGGCCCAGAGGGTCTTCATCATCGGACGTTCATTCCCTTCGGTTACCGCTGCACGTTCGATCACCTCGCTTGCACCGATCGACTTCAGGTATTCGGTCTCGGACGCCTTGCCGGTCGCGGCGGTCACTTGATAGCCGGCCTTGGCCAGAATCGCCACCGCCAGGCTGCCGACCCCGCCGGTTGCCCCGGTCACCAGTATCGGACCATCTTCCGGCTTGACCCCGCCCTGCACCAGCTCGTAGACCGAAAGGGCGGCGGTCAGACCGGCGGTCCCCAGCATCATCGACTCTTTGAGGCTCAGACCGGCCGGGAGCCTCAGCGCCCATTTGCTCGGCACGCGGATCATCTGGCCGAAACCGCCATCGGTCTCCATCCCCAGATCGTAACTGGTGACAATCACCTGATCGCCGACCGCAAAGCTGCCATCCGAACAACTGACTACCTCACCGGCGGCATCGATCCCCGGCGTATGTGGAAAGTTGCGGGTGACACCGGGATTACCGGTCGCCGAAAGAGCATCCTTGAAATTAAGCGATGAATAATGGACCCGCACCAGCAGTTCGCCTTCAGGCAGGTCGTTGATACTGCGTTCGACAATACTGCGCGTAAAAACCTTCTTCTCCAGTTGCTCGACCAGCAGGGTCTTGAATGTTGCGGACATAATTATCTCCCTTGAATTATTTATCTATTGATTCAGAGATACTAAGCGACTACTATAAAAAACACAAGTACCTACCCAGAAGTCATGTAGTACCCAAAAAGATACTATGCTGAAAATAAAGGATAATTTACATGGATGACTCAACTTATCGTTGTGGCGTTGAGGTCACACTGGCGATTATCGGCGGCAAATGGAAGGGCCTGATCCTTTGGCATCTGCGCCTCAAGACCCTGCGCTTCAGTCAACTCCAACGGCGCTTGCAGTCCGTGACCCAGAAGATGCTGACCCAGCAACTACGCGAACTCGAGGCCGATGGTCTGGTCCATCGTCAGGTCTACGCCGAGGTCCCGCCACGAGTCGAATACTCCCTGACCGACAACGGGCTTTCCGTTGTGCCCATGCTCGAGCTGATGTGCACCTGGGGGCAGGATTACCTGCAGGAAACCACAGGGATCGATCTCAGCTGCGCAGAGGAGACTCAATCGGCATAGTCCAACAGAACCTTCAACCGCCCCAGCGCCGCCGCGACTATTCGGCCTTGCGTTTCAATATTCTCAATGATCTCTGCCGATGTACGCTCATCTACCTTGGTCACAGCGTTGGGGTTGACGGCCTTCAGATCGAAAACTGCCGCGTCGATATCGGCCGCCTTGGCCTCAAGATCGCGGGCGTCCTTGGCTTTGATTTCCGCATCCAGTAGATCGAAGTTCTTTTTATCAACTTTATCCTTTTTCAGGCGTTTAAGTTGCTCTTTCAGATCGACGACCGCCGCCTTGATCTGCGCCGCTTCTGCCAACAACGGTTGTATCTTTTCACGCGCCTTGGCCCGCCGGGGCGGGTGTGAAAACACGCCGCCCGGCAAACTGACAATCGCCCAGAGATCACATTCATCAACCAACTTGCGCTTGGTTTCAACGAAGGAACTTTCGTTGGTGCGGAACAACAGACCCTCGTCCAGCACGATGGCACAGGTAGCTTTTTTGGCTAATTCCGTGAGGATATCCTGAACAAACAGGACCTGGGTTGAACTGGTCTCGAAGGCGAAGTTTTTCTGCGCGTGCTTCCCCTCTTTGCCGCCGAAGGGGGGGGGCAGGATCACGTCGAAAGTCTTGGGCGCTTGATCAAACAGTGCGCCATAAGTGGCGCGGCGGGTCAGGGTATTACCATGCCACAGGTTCGGCTGGTCGATGCCGTGCAGCACCAGGTTAGCCAGGGCAATCGGGAGAACCAGATTCTCCTTTTCGCGACCGAAAAAGGTGTCGGGTTTGAGGGTATCAATATCGGTGCTGGCCGGGCTGTTGCCCAGATTACGCGCGATATGTGCATAGGCGACCGCCAGAAAACCGCCGGTCCCGCAACAGGGGTCATAGATCGTTTGAGCGGGGATGGCGCAACCGTATGCACCATGGCGCGGATCACCTCGCGCGGGGTGAAGAACTGTCCGCCATCGGAGTTCTTCTCGCCCATTTTCAGCAGCAGATCTTCATAGACCTGCGACAGGGTGAAAAAGTGGGTGTCGTCGACATGGTCGGTGTTGATCTCATGCACCTTGTCGAGAATGTCGCGCAGGTTGGTTTCGCTATCCACCCGCACCCGCTCGACGGCGGTCATGATGCGGCCGATAATGCGCTGCTTGCGGATGGCACTCTGATTGGGGAGCTTGGTCAGCGGGTCGATGTCGAGGCCGTGCAGATGAGCCAGCAGGTCGTTATTGATAAAATCGAACAAAGTGCCATCACCGGCAGCAAACAGCTCTTGCCGCTTCCAGCCAAAGGGTTTCCCTTCCAGCGTTTGGGGGTGATCAGCCTTGTCTGAAAACGGCGCGGCCCAATCCTGCCAACGCTAAGGGCTGCGCAAGGCTGACGTGAATTCCGCACCCACCGCTTCGGCCTCTTCACGCGACCTGGTTTCGTGATCATCCAGAATCCGCAGAAACAGAATCCAGGTCAACTCCGGCACATATTGCAGAGCGCTGGCACAGTTGGAGCGG
>JAAXQE010000138.1 GCA_012974425.1 Geopsychrobacter sp. | reverse complement strand
CGCCAGACGGGATTCCTCTGGATTCGCCTCTATCCGATCCGTCGGCCCATGTTTCGCCTCAGCAGTTTTTAGAGCAGTGGGCGCAGGCTTGGTCCGCACAGAATGTCGATCACTATTTACAGAGCTACGCTAGCGAATTTGTGCCAGATGGAGAGCAGACAAGAGCGGCCTGGCAGAAAAGCCGCCGTAAGCGCATAACCGCGCCGAAGAGTATCGAGATCAGGCTGGACAAGTTTGAGTCTGTCAGTGAATCTGCTGGGGAATCAAGGGTCCAAGTCATTCAAGCCTATCGTAGTGATCGCTATATGGATCGTACCCGCAAGTTTTTTGTCTTGCAGCGCAGTGGACAGTCTTGGGCGATTGTTGAAGAAAGGTCTTTGGGCCGGATTCCCTGATGTTGAAACGTGGATTGTTCATAATTGTTGTTTGCTCACTGCTGATTGCAACCGTTGTGAGTGTTTGGGCTCTGTGGCGCAACCAGCCTTTTGGTGAAAATCTCCGCCCGTCTGAGCAAGGCACGCTGCTCCTGAAGCAAGAAATGAAGAGCGAGCTGTCGCCACAGCAGCAGGCGCTCTATCAACGCCTCCAGCAGAGACAGCAGGTTAATCCGGATGACTATGAGGCACAGTTGCTTACGGCCTTGTTGTTTTTCCAGATTGATCGATTGGATGATGCCGTCTCAATTTTACGTGATCTGACGCTTAAGGCACCTAAGTTTCAATTGGCTCACCTGGTTTATGGGGATCTTCTGGTGGCTCGTTTTGCTCGACTTGAGCAGTTCGGCGGATCTGATCTTTTGGCGAATATTGCCTCTGGGCAGGATGATGAACAGATCGAAGGTCTACGTCGGGAAGTTCATGCGCGCTTGCAGGGCTATCTTCGCTTGCTACAGGGGCAAAAGATTCCTGCAGCATTCCTGACTCTTGGCCCATCCATAAAATATGCTCTGCTCGTCGATAAATCAAGCAACCGACTTTATGTCTTTCGTAATGTTGGACCTGGTTTGCCGCCAGAACTGGTTGATGACTACTATGTTGTCCTCGGGCAGGAACCGGGTAATAAATACCGCAAGGGCGATCTGAAAACCCCCAGTGGGCTCTATTTTGTGACAGGGCATATCGGTGATGAAGAATTGCCTATCAAGTATGGAACTGGTGCATTCCCGGTCGATTACCCTAACGCTTATGATCAGCATCTGAATAAAACAGGTTACGGTATTTGGTTGCACGGCACCCACAAAAGCCTCTATAGCCGCCCGCCACGTGATACTGAGGGTTGTGTAGCGCTGACAAACGAGGAGTTGCTGCGGATTGACAGATATATCGAGCCGGGCGTAACGCCTGTCGTTATCAGTGGCGAAGTAGAGTGGATCGCTGGCCAGCAATGGCTGGATCGAAATATTGAACTTCAGTCGATGCTGGAAGATTGGCGGAGTAACTGGGAAAATGTAAGGCTGACAGATTATCTGCAATCCTACGCCAGTGATTTTTGGAGTGACAAACATGATTTGAAAAGCTGGAAGGCCTATAAAACCCGGGTTTTGCGCAGCAAGAAAAGACAGAATATTGCCCTGCGAGAGATCTCTCTGTTCGGTTATCCGCGCCAGGGGAGTGAGGGGCGCAACATGGTTGTCGCCACCTTTATGCAAAAATATCAATCGAATAATTTTAGTGGTGACATGCAGAAAAAACTCTATCTGGTGGATGAGGATAGCAGCTGGAAAATTCTGTATGAAGGCAAATAACGCGAGCTAGGATTATTCAGCGGGGGGACTGTTCTTCTCTGGCTTGGGCCGTTTCGCGGGTCCAGACAGCCGCATTATTCCGTCCATTCCGTTTGACCTGATATAGAGCTTCATCTGCCATATTCAAGAGTTCATAGATATCGGTACTGTCAGTCGGAAAGGTTGCGGTTCCGATAGATGCGGTTATCTTCTTCTGTGGCTGGCTCCTTTCCATTCCGTTGAACTGTTCCGCCTCAATGCAATTGCAGAGTTTTTTAGCGACCGCGAGACTCCCTTCCTTATCCGCTTTCGGTAGCAGTATCACAAACTCCTCGCCACCAAAGCGTGCCACCAGGTCAATTCCGCGTGTATTCTGTAGGAGCAAAGCCGAAAATTTCTTGAGCAGGATATCTCCTTTGAGGTGACCATGGGTGTCGTTGTACGCTTTGAAGAAGTCGATATCAAGCATCAATAGACTGAAATTGCCGTGATAGCGCCGCGACTGCGCCCACTCACGCTGTAGGTAATCCTGGAATTGGCGGCGGTTGGCCAGGCCGGTCAGGTCGTCGGTTGCCGAGAGCGTCCGGGTTTTTTCATAAAGCCGTGAGTTTTCGATTGAGATGGCTGTCTGGTCGGCGATTGCCTGGGCCATTTGTTGTGCGACCGGATTAAAGGCATCCACTTGCTGATGGTGGATATTCAGCACTCCGATCAAGCGATTCTGGAGCACCATCGGCATCGAAAGCAGGCTCCCCGTAGAGGCCCAGCGTCCTTTGTAGTTGAGGTTGCGGGCGTCGCTGCTGAGATCGACACTGTAGATCGGTTTCATGCTCGCAGCGACCAGGCCGCTGATCCCCTCGCCAAGGCTAAAGCTGAGCCCTTTGGAGGTAACCGCATCAATCCCGGTGGTTTTGGCCACGTCCAATGATTCAGATCCAGGGTGATAGAGGAGCAAGACGATGCGGTCGCAGTGCAGGGTATCGCGTAAAATTGTAAAGACTTTTTCGAACAGCAGATTTTGATCCAGGGCCGATGTCAGGCTGCGTGAAACCTGGAAGAGTGCCGTGAGCTCTTTAAATTGCTCCTTGAGCTGAATATTCGCTCGCTCTATCTCGAGGCTTTTTTTCTTCAGGTGGATACTGTATTTAGCAGTTTCCTGGTTGAGGGCGGAGTTTTTTTCAGATTCAAGACGGTTTTCGTAGAGATTTTCTAGCTGCTCCAACATCTGATTGAAGCTGCTGCTTAGGGCGTGAAGATGGTTGTCGGATGTTGTCTCCGTTCTGCTCGAAAGGTTTCCCCCTGCGACCTGGTGGATGGTCTCAAGGAGGTTCTTTAAGGGAGTCAGTGCGTGCAGTAACATCCGGTAGTAAATTGTTGCGCCAAGCGCAAGGGTTAGGAGAACGGTTAAGAGGAGTCTCCAGCTGTTGGTAATTAGCAGATTGTTCAGCTCATCAAGGGACTTACTCGCTGCCAGGTAGAAATTGCCGTCGCTACCGAGGGGAAGTGGAGCCAGTAGGCGGCGAGAATCAGCATTGTTTCTCATCGTAGTATAGATGTTGTTGCTGCCTGTGATCTGTGCCAGCTGAATTTCAGAGAGCATTTGCGCCTGATTCAGATGATTGTTGTTGCTAATCATCAGGTGACCCTCCTCAGAAAACAGAGAGAGATCACATTTATAGCGGCCAGCCAGAACCTTTAAGAGCTTTTGGTTGAGCGGGAATTGGATTAAAAGTGCATTGCGCGGGGCGGCAACGGGCTGAAAGATACTCAGGGAGTAGAAATTTTTACGACTATCAAAAGTGATATGGCTTAAGGATTTCTGGCTTTGAATGACTGAGTCTGTCAGTTCGCGAAGTTGTGGGCTGAGCTCATTCTGCGCATCAAAAAGGTGAATGTCCAGCAGGGGCTGATAGGCTCGTGCTTCCTTCTCCAGGGTTGAGACCGGGATTTCTGCGGGCTTTTGAGCGAGGACTGTCAGGATATCGGCTAGTGTTAATTCGCGTTGCTTTAACTCCTGATAGACCATCTTTTGTGCATGTTTGAGCTGCTGGTCGACTGAATCCACCAGGCTACGGTGGAGCAAAAGCCCTGAGCCAATTACTGTGGCGCAGGCCAGAATGAGCAGCAGGATAATGAACGGGCGGAGCAACTGCCCGAGGAGTGAAAGTGTTGTGACCTTGGGCATGGATGAGCCCTCTCGTCTTTCTTAGCCTGGAAGGCTTCCGCTATTGATCAATTCTGTGAACGCCGCTACGACTCTTGGGTCGAATTGAGTACCCCTATGTTGTTCGAGCTCCTTGATGGCAACTTCCTGAGGGAGGGCCTTGCGATAAGGACGATCAGAGGTCATCGCATCATAGCTGTCTGCAACGGCCAGAATCCGCGACTCAAAAAGCAACTTGTCACCAGGCAGACCGAGGGGGTAGCCCTGCCCATCGAAGCGCTCATGGTGCTGGCCGATGATCTCACGCACTCTGGTCATAAACTGGATTGGTTCCAGGATGCGCATGCCGATCATCGGATGTTGGCGCAACCGGTCAATGTCGTTCAGGGAGAGTTCATCTACCTTATGTAGCAGTGAATCGTCGATGCCGATCTTGCCGATATCGTGCAGAATCGCCGCCTGTTCGAGATCTTTGAGTGAGGGTTCGGGCAGTTGGAGCTGACGGGCCAGTGCCAGTGAGTAGCGTGTGACGCGCTCTGAATGGCCGCGGGTATAGGGATCGCTGGCCTCAATCGCAGTGACCAGAGCGTGAACCGTATTCAGATAGGTCGTCTGTTGCTCTTCGTAGAGTCGGGCATTTTTAATCGCAACGCTGGCCTGTGCAGCTATGGTTGAGAGCATCTCCATGTCTTCGTCTTTGAAGGTCGCCCCGTCGGGGCGATTGGCAATGGTCAGGGTGCCGAAGACTTCATCCTGTACAAACAGGGGGGCGCAGATGACTGTTTCACGCGCAAAACCGAGATGGCTCATGCGTGAAAAGTCACGTGAGTCCTCAATCTTGCGAATCAGGATCGGTTCACGATTCTCGATAACCCAGTTGGAGACACCACCCCGCGTCAGTTCAATTGTCATGTCGCGGTCAAAATCGGGGTTATTCAGGCCTACGACATCACCAATACGCAGGCTGTTGCGGTTTTTGTCGAGAAGCAGGATATAGCCGATGCTGCCATTTAAGGAGCTGATCGCTTTATGCAGAAGCAGGTTGAAGAGCTGATGCAAGTCCATGGTCGAGTTGACCGCCAGCCCCATTTTGTAGAGGGATGACAGCCGGTGGACTGCGTTGGCAAGGTTGGTATTGCGGTCCTCGAGGTCGCTAGCCAGGTCAGCGATTTTGAAGTTGGCTTCCTCGACCTCTTCAATGCGTTCTTCAAGGGTGATATTCAGATATTCAATCTCGCGCAGACGATCTTCGAGGGTTACGTTCATATCCTCGATCTTTGACTGGTGGGAGAGTTTTTCGCGGTGTACGGCTGTTTCCAGTTCATAGGAGACCGTTGAGTCGATGAGTGACTGCAGGCGATTTACCATGCTATTAAATTTGTCGGAGAGGGTCGACATTTCGCGTGAACTGGTTATGTTGGTCGCGGCCTTATCGAATTCACCATTCTCAAGTCTGGTCATTGCTGCGACCATTTGGCGGATCGGTGCATCTACATAGTAGAGGATGAAAAAACTGATCGAGAAGATCATGATAACGATAATAGTAGCGGAGGAGATAATCGTTGCTTCACGTCCTTTGGATTGCAGGTATTCAATGCCATCGAGGGAAAGATGAACGCTGAGAATACCCAGGACTTCTTGCTGTGGGCCGTGACAGCGGTGACAATCTTCTTGGTTGAAAATAGGCAGCGTTGATGTGAAACGGTTATTTTCATGTGGCATGAATGAAAATTGATCAGGCTGACGTCTATAGGTCATGAGGTCTGTAGCATCAACCAGTTTGCCAATCTCATTATGGTCAGCCGAACGCAAGATTTTACCGTTCTGGTCGATAATCCGGACACTGGATATAGTTACTTCGTCGGAGATCCCCTTGAGGATGCTTGCGACATCCTCATTGCGGCCGATCGACATCGAGGTGCGGATGCTGCTGCGGATGGTGTCAGAAAGGAGGCGACTGTCGTGCGCGGCGATCCGCTCAATCATCGCTGACTGGGTGCGCAGGTTATGCCAGGTCCCGAGTAAGACGGTGAGTATAGTAATGCCGATAGTTAGGCCGAGTATTTTGATTTTAAGTGAGTTCATATTAGATAAGCGCTACTTTTCAGTCTAAAGGCCAAATCTACACGCTAAAAGCCCGAATTTTGGTTCCCCCGCTGCATATCAAGAATATATATTTACACGAATTTCGTAATTTTAGGGTTCTGCCTGGTTGGGGTATTGCTTACTGAATTCGAATTATTGCAAATTGCCTGCCACGCTGTTGCCAATTGGCGGAACGTAAATGGAAAAATCTAAAATAGCCTATAAGTCGCAGTGCTGCCTAGGAGTTTTTCCTGTGGAAATTGGGTTTGACTTTGCCTTCTGATTATGATTTTCTATGTCGCTGGTCTGCCCTGTAAATGGGCCTGGAGAAGTGGTGTCTGATGCTGTTGGAAAACTTTGATTATAGCTTGCCTGAAGAGCTGATTGCTCAGCATCCGGCAGCGACCAGGGATGCCTCTCGTTTGATGCGCCTTGAACCTCAGGTTGGAAAGATTACCAGTGGTCTTTTCCCTGACATTACCAACGCCTTTGTTGAAGGTGATCTTCTCGTCTTAAATGACACTCGCGTCAGACCAGCCCGCCTCTTGGGAACCAAGGAGTCTGGTGGCCAGGTCGAGCTGCTATTATTGCAGCGTTTAGCGGGTGATGCTGAAGACTGGAGTTGTCTCGGGCGTAGCTCGCGACCATTACGACCGGGAACCAAGATAAATTTTTCTTCTGGGGTCTCGGCAGAGATACTGCCAGGCGGTATCGATCAGCAGAAGATAGCCCGCTTCAGCTACAGAGGAGATTTCGAGGCCTTGGTCGAGGAGATCGGCCATTTGCCGCTTCCACCCTATGTCCGACGTGATGAGTCCCGGATTGACCGAGAACGCTATCAGACAGTATTCGCGCGCAATACCGGAGCGGTTGCGGCTCCAACGGCAGGTCTCCATTTTACCGAGCCTCTCTTGCAGCAATTGCGTGATAAGGGTGTTCAGATTGTCCCTTTGACCCTGCATGTCGGCATTGGGACCTTTCTGCCTGTTCGGGTTGAGAATATTCGTGAGCACCGGATGCATGCTGAGGTATATGAGGTGCCTGAATCAACGGCAGTTGCAGTCAACCTCGCCAAAAAGCAGGGTCGCAGGGTCATAGCGCTGGGAACAACTGCAGCGCGAACCCTCGAGACGGCGGTTGACCAAGAGGGGTGGTTGCGCTCCGGCCGGGGAGAGAGCGAAATATTTATTTTCCCCGGTTACCAATTTCGCATGGTCGACGGACTGGTGACTAACTTTCATCTGCCCAAATCGACCCTATTGATGCTCGTCAGTGCTTTGGCCGGGCGCGAATTTATTATGCAAGCCTATCGACAGGCAATCGCTGAACGCTATCGTTTTTTTAGCTACGGCGATTGCATGCTGATTCTTTAGCAGTTTTGGATAGATCTTGACCCCTTTTCAATTTGACCTTTTAAAGCAGGATGGTGCGGCGCGCTACGGGCGCATCCAGACTGCACGTGGTGCCATAGAGACGCCGGTTTTTATGCCGGTCGGGACTCAGGGCACTGTCAAGGGCCTGCTGCCTGAGGCGCTGGATGAGATTGGTGCGCAGATTATTCTGGCGAACACCTACCATCTCTATTTGCGCCCGGGTCATGATCTGATCCAGCAGCTTGGCGGTCTGCACAGATTTATGCACTGGTCGAAGCCTATTCTGACCGACAGTGGTGGTTTTCAGGTTTTCAGTCTCGGTGACCTGTGCAAGATCGATGAGGGTGGCGTCTCATTCCAGTCGCATCTCGACGGCAGCAAGCATCGCTTGACACCTGAATTCTCGATCGAGATTCAGAAGGCGCTCGGCTCAGACATTGTGATGGTTTTTGATGAGTGTATTCCTTACCCCGCAGAGCGTGACTATGTGGCGGCATCAACCGCGCGCTCGGGACGTTGGGCAGCGCGTTGTCGTGAGGTTTTAGCCGCGGGGGGTGAAAAGGCCCTGTTTGGGATCGTTCAGGGGGGAATGCACGAGGATTTGCGGCGCCAGAGTGCCGAGGGATTGATCGATATCGGTTTTGAGGGTTATGCTCTCGGCGGTCTGTCGGTCGGTGAAGAGGCTGAGGTGATGTACCGGGTGATGGATTATGTCTTGCCTGTATTGCCGCAAGATAAACCACGCTATGTGATGGGGGTTGGTACTCCCGAAAACCTGATCGAAGGTGTGGCTCGCGGTTGTGATATGTTCGACTGTGTTATGCCGACGCGAAATGCCAGAAATGGGGTGCTTTTTACCAGTTTCGGCAAGTTGAGCATCAAGCAGGCGCGTTTTCGTGAAGACCCCTTGCCGATCGATCCCGCGTGTGAATGTTATGTCTGTCGGAATTATACGCGGGCTTACTTGCGCCACCTGTATCAAAGTAATGAGATTCTCTCATCGGTTCTCAATACACATCATAATCTGTACTATTACCAACAACTGATGGAGGGTGCCAGAACGGCAATCTCACAGGGTTGTTTTCAGGCTTATCGTGATGAATTTTATCGTTTGCGTCAGGACTGGAAATAGCAAATTTAATTTAGCTCAACTAACCGTTTTATCCAACAAGAGGAGATGAAGTAGATGGTATCAGAAGCTTTTGCCATGGCAGGAGGTGCTTCGAAGGGGGGGCAGCAAGGTTACGAAGGACTGATTATGCTGGTCCTGATGTTTGCAATTTTCTATTTTTTGCTGATTCGTCCGCAGCAAAAGCGGGCCAAGCAGCATCGTGAACTGGTCGGCGCCCTGAAGTCCGGAGATCAAATTGTGACTGCTGGCGGCATGCATGGCAAGGTTGTTTCCGTTGAAGAAACATCGGCCACTGTTGAGATTGCGACTGGTGTCAAAGTTAAGATGAATCGTACGTCTATCACTGAGGTGAAGGGCGCCGCTTAATTTGATAGTTTTTTTGGTAGTGCCTCAATATCGAGGGTGTGTGTTCGAAAGGAGTGGCGACGATTATGTCGAATAGTCTTAAAATACGGGGCCTGGTTGTTTTTGTTTGCCTGGTTCTGGCCCTGTTCTCATTGGCTCCGACCTTCCTGAATGACAGTCTGCCCAGTTGGTGGCAGGAATCGGTTGACCCAATTCATCGCGGTCTCGACTTACAGGGGGGGATGCATCTCGTCCTTGGCGTTGATGTAGATAAGGCCGTCGAGAGTCGTATCGATTCACTCATTGATCAGACAGATTCCCTGTTGCGTGAAAAAGATCTGGTGTTTAAGCGGATTGAGCGTCGTGAGGGTGACCGCCTGGTCGTTGTGGTCTATGACAGCGAAGCTGGTGATCAGGTTGATGTCCTGATGATGGAGAATTTCCCTAGCCTTGAGGTTGAGACCCTGCCGATTGCCGGTGGTTATGTTGAAAAACACTACCGTCTCAGTGAACAGGAAGCGGCCAATATCGCTGATTACGCCGTGCGTCAGGCTCTGGAGACCATGCGTAACCGGGTTGATGAGTTCGGTGTGAGTGAGCCGACCCTGCAGCGTCAGAGCGATAATCGCATCCTGATTCAGCTGCCGGGTGTCAAGGATCCCGAGCGGGCTATTTCGCTGATCGGCAAAACCGCACGTCTCGAGTTCAAGATGGTTGCTGAGACTGCAGATGTCGCAGCGGCCCAGAATGGGAACCTGCTCGCCGGAACTCAATTGCTCTATGAGCGCAACACCGATAAGAATACCGGCCTGGTCACAGAAACGCCGATTGTGGTCTACTCCAAAACTTCCTTGACGGGTGACCTGCTTGAGGATGCCAACGTCCGTATCGATACCCGCTACAACGAGCCTTATGTGTCGATCGATTTCAACCGCGTGGGTGCCAAGCGCTTCGATCAAATCACCGCAGCCAGTGTCGGCAAGCGGATGGCCATCGTTCTCGATGACACCGTCTATTCTGCACCGGTGATTCGTGAGCGGATCTCGGGGGGAAGTGCCCAGATTTCGGGCTCCTTTACCTCACAGGAAGCAACGGATCTGGCGATTGTCCTGCGTGCCGGCTCACTTCCTGCGCCGGTTAATATCCTTGAGAATCGTACGGTTGGACCTTCCCTTGGGCATGACTCGATCAGCAAAGGGATTAAGTCGGTTATTGTCGGCAGCCTTCTGGTTGTCTGTGCGATGATCGTCTATTACAGTCTGTCGGGCCTGGTTGCCGTTGTGGCGTTGACCCTCAATGTTCTCTTCATCGGTGCCATGTTGGCCCTGTTCGGCGCGACACTGACTCTGCCAGGTATTGCGGGTATCGTTCTGACTGTCGGTATGGCGGTCGATGCCAACGTGCTGATCTTTGAGCGTATTCGTGAGGAACTTCGTCTGGGCAAGGCCCCCAAGGTTGCACTCGACCTCGGCTACGGCAAGGCCTTCGTGACGATTATGGATGCCAACTTGACCACATTGTTGGCCGCTTTGGTTCTCTTTCAGTTCGGTACCGGCCCGGTTAAGGGCTTTGCCGTAACCCTGTCGATCGGTATTGTAGCGTCGCTCTTTACCGCGATTTTCGTTTCCAGGGTAATTTTTGACTTTTTCCTGAACCGCCGGCAAGTGCGGCGACTGAGCATTTAAAGGGAGATTCTGGAAATGCAGTTAATTAAACCGGATACAAATATTGATTTCGTCGGCAAGCGGACCATCGCTTTGGCGGTGTCGCTGCTGCTGATTGCTGTGGGGATTGTTTCTCTGATCGCCAACGGCGGACCTAATTACGGTATCGATTTTGCTGGCGGAACCCTGGTCCAGGTCCGCTTTACTGAGCCGACTGACGCAGTGGCAATCAAGAAGGCCCTCGAAGGGATGGACGCCGGAAGCATGGTTGTTCAGCAGTTTGGGGATGATGCCAACGAATTTATGATTCGCATGGAAAATTCATCGTCCGAACTTAAAGGCCTTGCTCTTGAGGTTAAAAATCACCTGACCTCAGCCTATACCGCCGATAAGGTTGACGTGCGGCGCACCGAGATGGTCGGGCCACAGGTCGGCAGTGACCTGCGGAACAAGGGGATCAAGGCGATCCTCTTCGCGATGATCGGGATCCTGGTCTACATCTCATGGCGTTTTGAGTTCCGCTTTGCGGTCGGTGCCATCATCGCGCTGATTCATGATGTGGCGATCACCCTTGGGTTTTTCAGCCTTTTCGGCAAGGAGATTGACCTGCCAATCATCGCGGCCTTCCTGGCGATTATCGGCTATTCCCTGAATGATACGATCATCGTTTATGATCGAATTCGTGAGAATGTCGCGCGCTATAACAAGGAGAGTTTTTCCTTTATTGTCAACCGCAGCATCAACGATACCCTGTCGCGCACCCTGTTGACCTCCGGGACCACTCTGTTGGTCGTGCTGGCTCTTTTTGTGCTGGGTGGTGGGGTTATTCATAACTTTGCCTTCGCCATGCTCATCGGTGTTTTGATCGGTACCTATTCGTCGGTTTTCGTTGCCAGCCCAATTTTGATCTATTTGGAGCAGCGTAAGGCGAAAAAGAGCTGATGTTGTTTTTGGCAGGGAGGTCCGAATGAAAAAAGAAACCATTTTTTTTGCAGTCGTCGCAATGATCATTGGCGTGCTGGTTGCTGTTATTGTCACCAATGCACGCAAGACTGATCGAAATGCCTCCTCTGCTCCGGTCTCTTCTGCCCCAGCAGTGAATGCCGGTCAGCAGATAACCATGCTCGAAGGAATCGTTGTCAGGGAGCCGTCTAATCGGAATGCCTGGGTACAGCTCGGGAATGCCTACTTCGATTCGAATCAGCCGATGAAATCGATTGATGCCTATGATAAGGCATTGGCCATCAACGTCAATGACCCCAATGTTTTGACTGACCAAGGGATCATGTTCCGCAAGCTTGGTTGGTTCGCTAAGGCGGTCAGCGCCTTCGAACAGGCGTACAGGGTCGATTCAAATCATGGCCAAAGTCTTTTCAATCTCGGGGTTGTTTATCGTTATGACCTGCAGGATTTTGCTAAGGCCAAAGAAGCTTGGGAACGTTATCTGAAAATTAACCCCTCGGGGCCTGGCGCCGATCAGGTTCGAGCAGAGCTTAATTTCATCAATAGCCAACCTTAAATAGATTGTTTCTCCCGGAACGGTCAGTCTGCTCGTCAGGCTGGCCGTTCTGCTTTTGAAGTGGACTAGCCTCTTGCCATGTTGACCCGTCTCTTCTATTTACTTCCGTTACTTCCGTTTGTTTTTCTCCTGAGCTCTTGTAGTTTGCCGCACCCACCTGTCGGGCAGGTGCTTAGTGGGAAAATTTACTGGCAGGATGAAGTTCGCCTGCATGGTGATGTTATTCTTGAGGCCGGCGCCGAACTGATCATTGCGCCCGGCACAAGGGTGATCTTCGAGCCTCCCCGCCCGGGTGAGGACATCTATCGCGATCATCCCAATTTTGTCGGCAGCGAACTGATTGTGCGCGGTCGCTTGATCGCTCGCGGTACTGCTGAAGAGCCAATTATTTTCATGGCTGCTGATCCCGCAGGGGCGGCGGGGAGTTGGGGCGGTATCAATATTGAAGACTCTCCTGGGGCTCATTTTACCTATTCTCGTTTCGAACAGGCCGACAGTGCGCTCCACTCCCGTCAATCCTGGGTAACGGTTGAGCACTCGAGCTTCCGTAATAATCTTGTCGGGGTCCGTTTTCACGACACCCGTCTGCTGGTCGAAAATAATCTGTTCGAAAATAATGGGACGGCCATCCGTTTTCATTTCGGTTCACCGGTGATCTGCAATAATCTTATCCGGAATAACCGCAAGGGACTCTTTATCTCAGCTGAACCCCGCGATTACCGGATTGAGAACAACGGCTTCATCGACAATGCTCCCTATCAAGTCAGCCTTGGTGAGGGGGTCCGCCAAGCGGTCGATCTGCGCAACAATCACTGGAGTGAATCTGCCGGGTCCGCGCTTGAAGCCCGCTTCTTCGATGGCCGCTCTGATGACTGGCTTGGTAGAATCGCATACCTGCCGGTTCGCAGCCGGCCGGTTAGTCTGGAGCATGTCGAATGATCCCTCAAAAACGCTGGGTAGAGCGGCAGGCTGATGCTGTACAGGTTGCGACTCTGGGCACTGAACTCGGGGTGATGCCGCTGACCGCCAGGGCCCTGGTTAGTCGTGGCCAGCAGACTCCCCAGAGTGCCCATGATTTTTTGCACGCAAAGCTCAGCTCTCTCCCCGATCCCGACCTGCTTCCCGATATGGCGGTTGCTGTTGCCCGTCTTGAAGAAGCCCTGATCAAGGGGGAGCGGATTGCCGTGCATGGTGATTATGACGTCGATGGAATTACCGGCACGACCCTTTTGGTTGAATCTCTGCGCGCTTTTGGGGCTGAGGTTGAATATCACATTCCGTCACGCATGACAGACGGATACGGTCTTTCTGGGGAGGCGATCAGGCGTGCCGCCAAGGGTGGCTGTGCCCTGGTGCTCACGGTCGATTGTGGTGTCTCGGCGCTGCTCGAAGCCGATCTGGCTGCAGAGCTTGGTCTGGACCTGATCGTTACCGATCACCACCAGGCCCCGGAAAAGTTGCCGAGCTGTCTCGCGCTGGTTAACCCGCACCTGTCGCATAATCGTTTCCCCTGGCCTGATCTGGCCGGAGTCGGTGTCGCGTTCTTTCTGTTGCTGAGTCTGCGTCGCAGGTTGCGTGAGAATGGCTGGTTTAAGGAGCGGACTGAACCTGATTTGCGCCAGGGCCTCGATCTGGTTGCCCTCGGGACCATCGCCGATATGGTTCCGCTGGGTGGAGTCAACCGGGTTCTGGTCCGTTTCGGTTTGCACTTACTCGATGAAGGAAAGCGGCCAGGGATTGCGGCCCTCAAGCAGGTTGCTGAAGTGACCAAGGTCACCTGTGGCACAGTCGGTTTTCGCCTGGCGCCACGTCTGAATGCCGCCGGACGCCTGGATGATGCAACCCGCGGGGTGCAGCTGCTGCTCGGCACGGCGGCTGAGCCATTGGCTGAGCAGGCCGCCTACCTGGATCGTTGTAACCGGGAACGCCAGCAGCTTGAAGAGCAGACCCTTTATGAGGCGATAGCAGCCGTCGAGGAGGGTGCTGCCGTTAAGCACAGTTTGGTGCTGGCTGCCGAAGAATGGCACCCCGGGGTGATCGGTATTGTCGCCAGCCGACTGGTTGAGCGTTACTATCGCCCGACGGTCATGATTGCTCTGGCCGATGGGGTAGGCAAGGGATCTGCGCGTTCGGTTCATGGCTTTCATCTGTTTGCCGCCCTTGGCCGAGCTGGCGCAAGCCTCGACAGCTTCGGTGGGCATGCTGCCGCAGCGGGCCTGTCATTGAAGGCTGCGCATCTCGATGAGTTCCGAGCTGATTTTGAACGGGTCGCCGCTGAAGCATTAACGGCCGAGGATCTGCTCCCACGCCTTGAACACGATGGCGAAATCGAATTGCCTGAGCTGCAGATGGCGGCCGTTTTACAACTGGCCGAACTGGCTCCCTTCGGCATCGGCAATCCGCAGCCAGCGTTTGTCTGTTGTAGGCTCGACGTGGTCTCCCCGCAGATTGTCGGAGAGAAACACCTGCGCTTCAGGGTTTCGGCTAAAGGGGGGCAGCTTGGCTGCATCGCTTTCGGCCTGGCGGATCGATTCGACCAGCTTGTTGGCCCGGTTGATCTGCTGTTTCGCCCCGAGATCAACAGCTTTCGTGGCCGGGATTCGGTACAGCTGCAAGTCATTGATTTTCGTCCCAGTCCTCGCTAGTCAGTCTTAGTTCTGGCGGACTGAGCAGATCTAGGGTCTGCTCAGGCTTCGGTGTTGAGGTGGGTTCCAGGTTGCTGACGCAGTCGAGGTGACATCTGTTGGTAGCGTGCGGTTACTCGCGCCGGGTGGCTGGTTTCGCGCAGGGTAGATTCATCTTTGGTAAAGGTTGTCGAGTCTGCCTGGTAGGCATTGAGTCTGGAGTCTGGTTTGTTGACCGCGCGCCATTCGGCTTCGATCACCTGCTCTGGGCGGATTCTCTGCTCCGGCCGGGGGGGTGCCTGCTGTTCTGCTCTTTGCAGATCAACAGGTCGAGGCCTTGAGTAGACTTCGGGGATATGGCGAACAGCAGGAATCACGGCGTACCCTTGAGGTAGGTATGTGCAGCTGTAATGTCTCTAGAGCGAGAAGTTTCTTACAATATAACCCTCGTGGTGGGATGGTGCAAGTCGCACACAGTAGGACAATAGTTATGCATAACTATTGTCCTACTGTGTGCTATGGATATGACTTTAACTATCTAAGACCGACCTCTTCGGCCAGTTTCTCCCAGGCGATCAGACTGCGTTCGATCATCTCATCGTCGACGCAATAGGCGATTCTGAAATATCCCGGAGCACCGAAGCCGGAGCCGGGGACTAAAAGAATCAGATATTTCTGCGCGATGCGAATAAATTCCATCTCATCTTTTATCGGAGATTCGGGGAAGAGGTAGAAGCCACCGCCGGGCTTGACCATTTTAAAGCCCAGGCCACTCAGGTGATCGTAGAGACGATCCCGTTTTTTGCGGTATTCCTCAATATCGACACTGCAGCGTTGCAGGTTGGTGACCAGGCGCTGCATCAGTGCCGGAGCGTTGACAAAGCCGAGTACCCGGTTGCAGAAGATGGCACCCTGCATGAACAGGTCAACCTCTGGCATCGCCGGATTCGCCGCCAGGTAACCGATTCGCTCACCCGGCAGGGCCAGATCCTTAGAGTGTGAGGTGACAATCACCGAGTTTTGGACGCAGTCGAAGATATTGGCGACCGGCTCTTCGAAGCTGATCCGGGCATAGGGTTCGTCAGATATCAGGGTCAGTGGCCGACCGATCTGCTTCTCCATGCGCTGCAACAATTCTCCGAGTTCCATGAGGGTCGATTTCGGGTAGATGACCCCGGTCGGATTGTTCGGCGAATTAATGATGATTGCCCGGGTTTTCTGAGTGATTGCCCCTTCAATCGCGGCAAGATCTGGTTGGAAATTCTCTCCGGTTGGTACCGCAACCGCCACGCCACCCTGATTGTCGATATAGAACTTGTATTCGACAAAGAAGGGGGTGAGGATAATGACCTCATCTCCGGGGTTCAGAATGGTCTTGAGGCAGATGTTCATTGCCGCACCGGCCCCACATGTCATGACCACATGGGCTGCCTCGACTGGCTGGCTGCAGGTTTCAGCAATGACTTCAGCCACCGCAGATCGAGTCTCTTCATAGCCGGCGTTGTTCATGTAACGATGCATGCCGGGAACTGGAAAATCGGCCAGGCGTTTTAACTCCTCTTTCAGCGCCGCCGGAGGCTCTGTGGTTGGGTTGCCGAGGGTGAAATCGAAAACCTTGTCATCTCCATGCTCTAGCCTTAGTGCCGTCCCTTCTTCAAACATGCGGCGGATCCATGACGCGTTTTCAATACAGTCGTTAACCTTCTTGGCGATGATCGACATCGGGCACCTCGTAGTAATGTGTGAGCGTTAGTATTGTGCGTTGCGATCCAGCAGTTTAGCGGTCTGCAAGACCCTGGTCAATAGCTCGATTTGTCAATCCTTTGATCGATTAAAGCAGCAGCAGTTATTTGCATTTTACCCGCAGATAAGCTACATTTCCAGACCCGCAACAGGCTGGTTTCGCCATTTTTTTTGCAGGATTTCTCACTTGATCAGGGGTATTGCATGTCGAGTCCGAATCTAAGAAAGCTCAGGAATCAGATCGATCAGATTGATGATAAAATCCTCGAACTGCTCAATGACCGCGCGCGCGTGGTGCTTGAGGTTGGTAAAACCAAGGCCGGTGAGAGCCGTGAATTTTATGTGCCGAGCCGAGAACGCGCCATTTTTGAACGACTCCAGGCCGACAACCAGGGTCCCTTTCCGAATGAATCGGTCTGCCGGGTATTTCGCGAGATTATCAGTGCCTCCTTGTCCCTCGAACTACCGATGAAGGTTGCTTTTTTGGGTCCTCAATCGACCTTCACCCACGTGGCGGCAATGGAGCAGTTTGGGTTGTCGGCCCAACTGGTTCCCCAGAAGAGCATCCCTTCGGTCTTTGAAGAGGTTGAGCGGGGCAGGGCACATTATGGTGTGGTTCCGGTAGAAAATTCGACTGAAGGGGTTGTGAATCATACCCTCGATATGTTCATCAGTTCGGAGCTGCAGGTCATTGCTGAGATCTTGCTTGAAATCTCGCACGATCTTCTGTCTAAAACCGGCAAGCTGGAGCAGATCGGCAAGGTTGTTTCTCATCCCCAGGCCCTGGCTCAATGCCGTCGCTGGCTGGATGAAAATCTGCCCGATACGCCCCAGGTGGATTTGACCAGTACTGCAGCGGCAGCACAGATGGCGGCGGAGGATGATTCGGTGGCTGCTATCGCCAGTCAGGCCGCAGCGCGCCAGTACGGGCTGCAGGTCGTGAAGGCCAAGATTGAGGATAATCCCAATAATTTCACCCGTTTTCTGGTGATCGGACGCAAAACACCAGAACCGAGCGGGCGCGATAAGACCTCCATCATGTTCAGTGTGCGTGATGAGCCGGGTATTCTCTACCGCATGCTCGAACCCTTCAGCAAGCGTGACATCAACCTGGTGAAAATTGAGAGCCGGCCGATGAAGCAGAAGGCCTGGGAGTATATCTTCTTCCTCGATCTGGTTGGGCATGTCGAGGATGAGGTGATCACCGCGGCCATTGAGGAGTTGCGCGTCCATTGCCATTTCTTGAAGATTCTGGGTTCCTATCCGATCGCCGGGCCAGGAGAGAAAGAATGAGCACAACCCGGATTGAACGGCTGACGATACTCGGCGTCGGTTTGATTGGTGGTTCGCTGGCGCTGGCCCTTAAGGAGGCTGGCTTCGTCGGTGAAGTGGTTGGCTGTGGCCGCGGTAAACCGAATCTCGAAACAGCTCTTAAGCTTGGGGTCATCGATCGCTATGAACGTGATCCGCAAAAGGCGGTAGCAGGAGCCGATCTGGTCTTTCTGGCGACACCGGTCCGCACCCTGGCCGCGCTGGTTGCTGAAATTGCCCCTGCCCTCAAGGTCGGCACCATTCTGACTGATGGCGGCAGTGTCAAGGCAGAGGTCCTGCGGGCGATCAGTCCATTGGTGCCCGCTGGGGTCCATTTTGTTGCCGGACACCCGATTGCCGGGACAGAAAAGAGTGGCGCCGAAGCAGCCTTTTCGAGCCTGTATCGCGGCAAGCGCTGTATCCTGACCCCCAACGTCGAGACCGATGCGCAGGCCTTGAAAATGGTCACGGAGATGTGGCAGGCCGCGGGCAGTGAAGTTGTCTGCATGCCGGCTGAAAAGCACGATAGAGTCCTGGCCGCGATCAGTCATCTGCCGCATATGGTTGCTTACTCATTGGTCAATGCGGTTGGTTCATACGATCATTATGAGGAGAATATCCTGGAATATTCTGCGGGTGGATTTCGTGATTTTACCCGGATCGCCTCATCTGATCCGACCATGTGGCGTGATATTGCCATGACAAATCAGAGCGCCCTGCTTGAGATGATGGAGCAGTTTGAAGCCTTCTTTTCAGAACTTAAAGAGGACGTGCGTAAGGGTGATCTCGAGCGTCTCTTCGAGTTTTTTGTGCGCTCCAAGCAGCTGCGTGACGCCATCCTTTAAGTAGATTGAATTAAAGCCCAAAGAGTAGAAAGCTAAGCCTATGCATCAGTTAGAGAGTAGAACTATCGCTCCGAGTCGCGGCTTAAGGGGCGAAATTATTGTTCCTGGCGACAAGTCGATATCGCATCGTGCCATCATGTTTGCCTCCCTAGCAGAGGGGACCAGTCTAGTGCGCGGTCTTCTGCGCGGCGAAGATTGTCTTTCAACCCTGGCGGCCTTCCAGCAGATGGGCGTGCGGGTTGAGGAGCGCGGCGATGAATTGCTGATTGAGGGCCGGGGTATCCGCGGTCTTCAGGAGCCGGGCGATGTGATCGACTGTGGAAACTCCGGGACGACCATGCGTCTGATGAGTGGAATCCTGGCGGCCCAGCCATTTTTCTCCGTCTTGAGCGGTGACAAGTATCTGCGGCGGCGGCCGATGGCGCGGATTATCGAACCACTGGTTGCGATGGGCGCACAGATTAGCGGGCGTGAAGCCGGCCGCAAGGCGCCTCTGGCTATCCAGGGCGGGAAATTACGCGCTGGTGAATACCATTCTCCGGTTGCCAGTGCCCAGGTGAAATCAGCAATCCTCCTGGCCGGAATGCAGGTCGCAGGGGAGACGCGGGTCTTTGAACCGCATCTTTCGCGTGACCATAGTGAGCGGATGCTCCGCTATTTCGGCGTCGCCATCCAGTCTTTTGCCGGTGGGGCCTCAGTCTGTGGGCCCGCGAACCTTCAGGGCCGCGAGGTTGATGTGCCTGGAGATATCTCATCGGCAGCCTTCTTCCTGGTCGCCGCCCTGATCACTCCCGGCTCTGAGCTATTGTTGAAAAATGTCGGCGTTAATCCAACCCGCAGCGGGATTATAGATATCCTGCAGCAGATGGGTGGCAGTATCGAGCTGCTGAATCAGCGTGAGCTTTCAGGTGAGCCGGTTGCCGATCTGTTGGTCCGCCACAGTGCCCTGCGTGGCATCGAGATTGGCGGAGAGCTGGTGCCACGCGCGATTGATGAATTCCCGGTCGTCAGCGTTGCGGCGGCCTTTGCCGAAGGGGAGACCCTTATCCGTGAGGCGAAGGAATTGCGGGTCAAGGAGACCGACCGGATTGCGGCCGTCTGTGATACGCTGGGGAAGATTGGCGGTCTGATTGAACCGCTTGAGGACGGCATGCGGATTATCGGCACCGGGCACTTGCAAGGCGGCCGGGTTAACTCCTTTGGCGACCACCGCATCGCAATGAGCATGGCGGTTGCCGCCCAGGTGGCCTCCGCAGAGATTATTATTGAGGACACTGGCTGTACCGCAACCTCCTTTCCGAACTTCTGGGATCTTCTGTCCCGGATTAATGCTTGATTTTTGCTAGAGGAACGAACTTGGCTAAACTGATTATTGCGATTGATGGTCCTTCCGGGGCGGGCAAGAGTACTCTGAGCAAGGCCCTCTCTACCCAGCTCGGTTATGCAAATATAGATACCGGCGCCATGTATCGCGCGGTCGCCCTGCTTGCCACCCGTAACCAGATCTCTCTCGATGATGCTCTGGCTTTAAGCCAGCTTTGTCGCAATATGCAGCTTGAATTTCAGCGCAACGGCGACAATGAAAAGGTTTTGGTTAATGGCGAGGATATTTCGGCCGCTATCCGCATGCCGGAAGTGAGTATGTTGACCTCGCAGGTTGCCGCCTGCCCGGCTGTCCGCGAGGAACTGCTGCGTATGCAGCAGCAGTTAGGGCGTGTGGGCGGGGTTGTGCTGGAGGGGCGTGATATCGGAACGGTGGTTTTCCCGCAGGCCGAGATTAAGTTCTTTCTTTCGGCTTCGGCAGAAGAGCGCGGTCGCCGCCGCTATGAAGAGTTGCGGGCCAAGGGGATGAATGTCGATCTTGCGCAGACGATTGAAGAGGTGCGTGCGCGTGATGCCGCAGATAGCAGTCGTGAGCATGCCCCACTGTGCCGAGCCGAGGATGCGATCGACATAGATTCAACCGTTTTGAATATTGACCAGGTGCTGGCCTTCATGCTTGGAGTGGTCAACGAAAGGCTGGCGGAGAAGTGAGTAAGTTACAAAGGGAGTCTGGGTGATGGAGATCCTGCTTGCCAAGAGTGCTGGCTTTTGTTTCGGTGTGAAGCGTGCGACCCAGATGGCGTTTGATGCAGCTGATACCTATCAGTCATTGCAATCCCTGGGTCCGCTGATCCACTCTCCACAGATGGTCAAGAAGCTCGAAGATCGTGGAATCCGGGTCTGTACGCAGGTCGATGAGGCCGATGGCGATGCAATCGTGGTCCGTTCACACGGGGTTACTGCCGAAGAGCTTGAAGCGCTCAATGCCTGTGGGAAAGCGATTGTGGATGCAACCTGTCCCTTCGTGACCAAGGCTCAGAAGTATGCCGCGGACCTCAGTCATGCAGGCTACCTGCTGGTGCTGGTCGGCGAGGCGCATCACCCTGAGGTTCAGGGGATTGTCTCCTATGCCGGTGGTGAGGTTGTGGTTGTCGCCAGCCCCGCCGAGGCAGAAGAGCTGCCCAAAAATCGCAAGATCGGGATTATTGCCCAGACGACCCAGTCGATTGATAATTTTCGGACGATCGTCAGCGTTTGCCTGGAGAAGACCCGTCATTTGAAAATCTACAATACGATCTGTGACGCGACATCGGTACGCCAGGAAGATGCGGTCAGTATTGCGGCACAGGTTGATTTGATGCTGGTCGTTGGTGGCTACAACAGTGCCAATACGACACGCCTGGCTGGCCTCTGTCGTGAACAGGGGACGCTGACCTATCATGTAGAAACTGCTGGAGAGATCGATCCGCTCTGGTTTGAGGGTGTGGGACGGGTTGGCTTGACGGCAGGGGCTTCGACTCCACAATTTCTGATTGATGAAATCATGGCAACTCTCGCGCGATTTTAGAGAATTGACGAGCATTCCGCTAAGGTTATTTCTATTCTATCGACCAGTTTTATCTACTAACGTATTGAAAAATATTACTTTGTTTTTTTTAAAGGCTGTGCTACGTTGCGCGTCTCGCAAGAGTCCGCCGTCGAAAGGCGTCGGGAAATTCGTAAGGGGGTTTTATCCCAATGGTTGAAGAAAAAGATATGTTCGAAGAAGACATGGAACAAGAAGTAGGAGAAGATAGCTTTGAGGCAATGCTCAATGAGTATGAGCAGGGTGGCCTTGAGCTCAAGCGCAACGATGTCGTAGCAGGAACCGTAGTTCAGGTGAATCCTGATTCGGTTGTTGTCGATGTCGGCTACAAGTCGGAAGGTGTTATTCCACTGCGTGAGTTCGCTGATGAAAAAGGCGAAATCAATGTCAATGTGGGTGATGTCTATGACGTTCTGTTCGGTGGTGGCGAAAGCGACAGTGGCATGATCAATCTGTCGAAAGAGAAAGCCGACCGTCAGAAGATCTGGAATTCCCTCGAAGAAGATGCTGTTGTCGAAGGCCGGATCGTCACTCGGATCAAGGGTGGCTTGTCTGTCGATATCGGCGTTATGGCGTTCCTTCCCGGATCCCAAGTCGATCTGCGTCCTGTCCGCAATCTCGACAAGGTTATTGGCCAGTCCTTTGATTTTAAGATTATCAAGCTGAACAAGCGTCGCGGTAACATCGTACTGTCGCGTCGTGTTCTGCTTGAAAAAGAGCGTGAGAGTATGCGCAGTGGTACGCTTGAGAACCTCTCTGAAGAGCAGGTTGTTGAGGGTATCGTTAAGAATCTCACCGATTACGGTGCATTTATCGACCTCGGCGGTATTGACGGTCTGCTGCACATCACCGATATGTCATGGGGCCGCGTCAAGCATCCTTCCGACATCATCGCTGTGGGCGACAAGATCAACGTCAAGGTTCTCAAGTTTGACCGTGAGAAGGAGCGTGTCTCGCTGGGTCTCAAGCAGATTGCTCCCGATCCATGGTTAGACGTCCAGGCCAAGTATCCGGTTGAGAACAGGGTGACCGGTAAGGTCGTCAGCCTGACCGATTACGGTGCATTTATCGAGCTTGAAGAGGGCGTTGAAGGTCTGATTCATGTTTCCGAGATGAGCTGGACCAAGCGGATCAAGCACCCGAACAAGATTCTGAACATTGGTGACGATGTGGAGTCTGTCGTTCTTGCGCTTGATACCGAAAATCGTCGTATCTCCCTGGGCCTCAAACAGATTGAGCCTAACCCTTGGGAAGTTATTGGCGAGAAGTTCCCGATTGGTACCATTATCGAGGGACAAGTCAAGAACATCACTGATTTCGGCGTGTTCGTCGGAGTTGATGAGGGGATTGACGGTCTGGTTCATATCTCAGACCTTTCCTGGACCAAACGCATCAAGCATCCTTCGGAAGCATTCAAAAAGGGTGATGTTGTCAAGGCCGTCGTGTTAAATATCGACCGTGAGAACGAGCGCTTCTCTCTGGGTCTCAAGCAACTCAACAGTGACCCTTGGGAGTCTGTCCCAACTCGCTATGCTCCAGGAACTATCATCAAGGGCGCTGTGACTTCGGTTACCGACTTTGGCGTCTTCCTAGAGCTTGAGGAAGGGATCGAGGGTCTGATCCATGTTTCTGAGCTGAGCAAAGAGAAGATTGAGGACGCCAAGGATTTCGCCAAGATTGGTGATGTTCTGGAGGCTACAGTGCTGCAGGTTGACCCTGCCGATCGCAAGATCGCACTCTCAATCAAGAACATCGATGTACAGAAGGAAAAAGCTGAGGTTAATGAATTCCTCGGTGCGCAGAAGACCGCGACATCGAACCTCGGTGATTTGCTCCAGGGTGTTAAGGGTCGTAACGATCAGGACATCTAAGTCAGATAGTTTTGTACTGCCGGGGCCCTGCTGTCAAATGCAGGGCCCCTTTTTTTGGGGATGTTGCGGATGAAAAAACGCCCGATTTTACTGGCAACCCTGACGATTGCCGGAATATTTCTGGTATTTCTACTGTTTGCTCTGCTGCTAGGCAGAAGCGGTTCATCGCCAGACCTGGTTTCGCTTGGAGAGAAGATTGGTGTGATTGAGGTCTTTGGCCCGATCATGTCTTCGACTGATCTAAATCGGGATATCATCGATTTTCGCGACAATAAATCGATTAAAGCGGTGATATTAAGAGTTGATTCACCTGGCGGGGCGGTTGGCCCTTCTCAGGAGATTTATAACGAAATCATCAAACTGCAAAAGAAAAAACCGGTTGTCGTATCCATGGGGTCGGTCGCAGCATCAGGTGGATATTATATTGCTGCTCCGGCGAATCGATTATTTGCCAATCCCGGGACAATAACCGGTAGTATCGGTGTTATCATGTCTTTTCCAAACTATGAAGGTTTGATGGAGAAGGTTGGTGTATCGTCGGTTGTTGTGAAATCCGGACGCTTTAAAGATATTGGTTCCGCAGCTCGTCCATTTAATAACGATGAACGCAAGTTGATGCAGTCGTTAATTGATGATGTCCATTCACAGTTTGTTGAAGCGGTAAGTTTGGGCCGTGAAATCCCAGCCGAAAAGATTCGTGACCTTTCTGACGGACGTATCTTTAGCGGACGGCAGGCGTTGCAGGTTGGGTTGATTGATGAGCTTGGTGGCTTCCAGGATGCGGTTGAGTACACGGCAAAACTTGTCGGTATGGATGAGGATCCCAAACTTATCTATCCCGAGGTTGAAGAGCCGGACCTGATTGAACGGCTAATAAATATCGCCTTGGGGGATATCTCTTTTGATGCGCGCCAGTACTGGAAGGTTGGTCCACAATATCTTTGGACGGGTTTGTAAGAATTTGAAGATTTGTCGCTGCTGAAGGCGGAGGGTTAAAATGACCAAGAGTGAATTGATTGAAAGATTGTCGGTAGAGCACGACTACCTCAAGAAGCGCGATGCTGAGGGTGTGGTTAATCTTATTTTTAATGGTATCGGTGATGCCCTTTCGCAAGGGGATCGCGTTGAAATACGTGGTTTCGGATCTTTTTCAGTTCGCGAGCGCGAAGCCCGCGAAGCACGAAATCCGAAAAGTGGTGAGCTTGTCAGTATCCCTAATCGTAAAACCCCATTTTTCAAGACCGGCAAAGAATTGCGGGAACGGGTTGATAGCTGAGTGGTTATACACTGTAAAATTCGCAGAAAAGCCTCGGCCATAAATGGCCGGGGCTTTTCTGTTATAAAGACAATTGACATACTCTGTAGCGCCGCATGCGGGGTGGTGACCAACCCATCGACCGGGACCGAAGTGTTGTGGGCCGGGTCAGTCGCCTTCCAGCAGACACAGGCTGCAGTAATGCAGGGAGGGCATCGCTTGAGGGTAGTTATCAATTGTTAATTCGGCTCCGGGATGCCGTACTATTGCGCCTATTTGACCTTATGGCTAGGTTTGTCTTCGAAGGTTTTTTCAGGCTTCCTGCTTGAATGCAGGCTTGCTCACCAAAACCTCACGCATCGACGGTTGGACTTAACGTTGGCCAAAAAAAGCTATAGATGCGAACACCCCAGAGTTTTCAAAGATCATCTTGTGCTTGATTTAAATCTTATCACTCGGAATTTAGAAGTCAAGATAAATATATTAAGAGAATTAAATAAAGAAATATGAACATTTGAACATATATATGAAGCAAAAAACCTATCAACTTGGAATCAGACAGTTATTTCGCATAACAATCCAGAATGCTGCTTCCGGGTTGCGTCTAGACCAGGCTCTTTGTGATGAAATACCTGAACTTTCCCGCACCGAAGCCCGCAAAATAATCGACCTTGGCGGAGTCCACCTCGATGGCCGGCGGGTTGGAACCTGTTTTACCAGTGTTAAGAATGGCATGCAGATCGAAATGTTTGTGGACGGTCTGCCATTCGATATCTTTCGACTCGCAGATGAGCAGATTCTGTATCGGGATAAATATATTCTGGTCCTGAATAAGCCAGCAGGAATTGACACGCAACCCACACCTTCTCGCTACAAAGGGACCCTCTACGATGCCCTGTTGGCATTGCTTGGTCCAGTTCCGGGGCGCAAAAAGCCTGAACTCGGTATGGTCCAAAGGTTGGATCGCGGGACTTCAGGCCTGATGGTATTCTCAATCCATCAAAGCGCCCACAAGGGCTTAAGTAAAATTTTTCTGGAGCATCTGGTCGATAAACGTTATCTTGCGCTGGTAGAGAATGCACCCGATCCCGCAACGGGTGAGATTCGTTCGATGTTGGCCAGATCGCGCAAATATAATCGCATGGTATCAGTCGAGCATGGCGGTAAAGATGCTATCACGCGTTACCAGACCAAAATCACATGCGGCGCAGGAGCCTTGTTGGAGATAGAACTCCTGACCGGCCGTTCTCACCAGATTCGCGCGCACATGTCGGAATCGGGTTCGCCTTTACTTGGCGACAGTCTCTATGGAGGTGTGATGAATTATGCGGAGTTATCTTTGGCTCGACCGATGTTGCATGCTTTTCATCTTGCATTTAAACATCCGGTTACTGCCGAACCCTTAACTTTTGATTTGCCGATGCCGACCGATATGCAAAGGCTCAACGATAAACTGTTCGCTGATTCGATTTGATACTTTTTCGCCGATTAGGAATCTAATGCTGACTTTTCCTCAATTTGATCCAATTCTTTTTCAGATCGGGCCGCTCGCTGTGCGTTGGTACGGCTTGATGTATCTGGGTGGTTTTCTTTTGGGTTCTTTCTGGATTTCACGGCTGGCCAGGGGGCGAAATCTGGATCTGAATAAGGATCGTCTTTCGGATCTCATTTTCTATGCAGTATTGGGAGTGATTCTGGGTGGACGTCTCGGTTATGTTGTTTTTTATAACGGAGCTTTTTTTCTAGATAACCCCTTGAAAATATTTGCCGTCTGGGAAGGTGGGATGAGCTTCCACGGTGGTCTGCTCGGCGTTGTTGTTGCCATGTTGATCTTCTGTCGCAAATTTAAATACCCCCCGTTGACCCTGGGTGACCTTGTTGTTGCCGCTGCTCCGATCGGCTTGGGCTTGGGGCGCCTTGGTAATTTTATAAATGCAGAACTCTGGGGACGAACCACGGACCTACCCTGGGGGATGGTTTTCCCCTATGCCGGAGATCTACCACGCCATCCAAGCCAACTGTATGAGATGTTGCTTGAAGGGGTTGTTCTTTTTGTGTGGATTTGGATCTTGCATCGCCTCAAGACCAAAGACGGCGTGCCTTTCTTCAATTTTTTCCTGTTTTACGGCCTCTTCCGATTTTTGGTTGAATTTGTACGTGAGCCAGACGCGCACCTTGGATATCTGTGGGGCGGGGCAACCATGGGGCAGTTGTTGTCGCTGCCGATGATTCTATTTGGTTTGGTTGGATTGCTTTGGCTCTGGAAGCGTGAGCGGGCATGATCGGGCTAAAAGCGATAATTTTTGATTGTGACGGGGTCCTCTTCGAGAGTCATCCTGCCAACCTGGCGTATTACAACCGAATTTTTTCTGAATTTGATTATCCCTTAATCGAGAATCCTGATTCGATTGAGGCGCATATCTGTCACACTGCCAGCAGCCCTGTCGTTCTCTCCAGCATCATGCATGATGCTGATGTTGAGGCGGCAATGACTTATGCTCAGACAATCGATTATCGTGAGTTTGTGCCCTTAATGACAGAATCTATTGGACTTAAGGCTGCGTTGGCACGCCTGACGGATAGCTTCCCGTTAGCTGTTGCGACCAACCGGGGCAGCAGTATGCAGGATGTGCTTGAGTATTTTGAACTGTCTCAATTCTTTGAGATCGTTGTAACCAGCCGTGACGTTGAAAATCCGAAACCGGCTCCCGACATGCTTCTTTTGGCGGCAAGCCGGCTTGGAAGATCGCCGGGCGAATGCCTCTTTATCGGGGATTCAGAGCTTGATCAACGGGCGGCAATTGAGGCCGGAATGCCCTTCGTTGGTTTTGGTAAAAGGATCGAACAGGGTGCCCGGGTCAATACGCATACCGAACTGGCAAATAAGGTTCTCGGGTGAGATTGAATTAAGTTTTTAATGTAGTTTTTTAGTCATTTCAAGCACATTACGTTTATTTATTCTGTGGTAGCTAACATTATCCATCAGTCTATTGATGATGTGGATGCCACGCCCGCATTCATCAGTATCCTGCATATCGGTGGTTTTGAAATTGGCAAAATCGAAGCCATCGCCCTCATCAAATACTTTGATAATTAAGTTTTCATCAGAGGTCGATATCTGAATCTGGATCTGTTTATTCGGGTCGCTCTCGTTGGCGTGGCAAATTGCGTTTGTAATCGCTTCCGTCAGGACCAGATTCAGATGATAGGCCAACTCCTCACGATCACCATTATAGTGACCGAGAGAGTGAACCAAATCCTCCCCGATGCGCCCTATTAAGCTCAGGTAGCGGGTGTGATTGGGGATGGTGATGTCGACTTCGACCTTCTCAGCCATGGTGAGTCAGCCCGCCCTAGAAGCTTTCCTGTGCTTCTTCGGCCGAAGCAAAAATTTCAAAAACGCGATGCAGGCGGGTCAATTCAAACATGGAACGGACCTGCGGTTGCAAGCCACAAAGCTTCAGGCTGCCTTCGCGTGCGCTGGCGTTTTTAAAACCTGAAACCAGGGCCCCAAGACCCGAAGAATCGACAAATCTGACTGGCGAAAGGTCTATGATCAGCTTGCATTTTCCTTCATCGAACAGAGCCAACATCTGCTCTTTGAAGGTGCCGCTGTTGTGGGCATCCATCCGTTCTTCCTCGATCTGAATCAGCACAATATCACCGATCTCTTCAGTTTTAAGTTGCATATAAATGTCTCCTTGTTGTTGAGTTCGTGCGTTTAATTGTAGCGCATTTACTTGATGGTTTGTTGCTTTGCCGCAATGTTTAACGAATTCTGATGGATGACTTTCATCACGACGAGTGTAACGTCGTCGATGAAATGACGGTTGCCGGTAAAGATACGGATCTGTTCCAGGATCTGATCGATCAGTTCTGTTGCCGCAAGATGATGGTACTCCTCAATCAGCGCACACAGGCGAAGCTCGCCAAAAAACTCTTCATTGTGGTCTTCAGCTTCGGTGACGCCATCGGTGTAAAGAACCAGAATGTCGTCTATGCTGAGGATGCATTCGCGTTGTTCAAAATCTATATCGGGCTTGATGCCCAGGATCAGGCCGTCGCCATCGAGCATCTCACAGGTGCCGGATTGACTCCGCCAGAGGACGGGCTTGTTGTGGCCCGCATTGGCATAGAGTAATTGCCCCGTTTGGGGGTGGTATTGCAGGTAGAACATGGTGACAAAAAGATCGGCTCTGGAAAGGTCTTCACAGAAGAACCGATTTAGCTCATCGAGCATGGCGTAGGGGTGTTCAATCTGACGCATCGCCTGGATGAATGTTCGGGTTTCTGCCATGATCAGAGCGGAACCGATATTGTGGCCCGATACATCGGCCACAACCAGATCGAGCGCACCGTTTGGACGGCGAATAAAATCGTAGTAGTCTCCACCGACCGCATGGGTCGGGACGCAGATCCCGGCGAGGTCGACATTACTGAGTTCCGGAATCCCTGCCGGAAGCAGACTCCTTTGAATTGTTTTGGCAATCTCCAGGTCGCGTTCCTGCTCGCGGGCGCTCAATAGCTTGACGAGTTGTTGATGGTTCCGCCAGGCGATTCCGACCTGACGCGCCAGATTGTTGAGCAGGGCAATGAATTCGTCGGTAAATATTCCCTTGGACGTACGTGAAAATGCCGAGATGACACCGACTGGCTCGCCTTCTACGATGATCGGAGAATGTGCGAACGATTGAATTTTTTCACGGTGGATAATTTGTGCAGATTCCAGTTTGTCGAGATATTCGGTGTCGTTGACGACCGTAGCGGTATTCGACAGGAAGGTTGTTCCGATATAGGTATCCCGGTCGAGATTGCGTTCGGACTCGCCAAAATGCGTACTGGTCATCCCCATCTGGGCCCTGACCACAAGGCTCATCGCTTGCTCGTCGAGAAAGCGGATAACACAGAGATCAAACCTGAATTGTTGCATCAGCAAATTCAGCAGGCCGTTCAGGGTTTTGTCGAGATCGCTGCCCCGCGAAACAATCTTAGCCGCTTCGTAGAGAACGCTTAACTGGTCACGACTCGCGGTTCTGCTTAAGGTAACCGAACCGAAAATATCGAAGACATCCTCCATCTCACTGCCGCGAGTCGAGAGGTAATTGTCGAGGATAATTTTAGCGGGTGCCGCGCCGACATAACCGGCCAGGGTTCGTTCGGTAAAGGCCTTGAGCGCAGGGACTTCATGGTCTGCCATGCTCCCTCTGCTGTTGATCTCTTGATCCTGCAGATATGCTGTAATTGCAGTATTCGCCGGTTTCTCACCAATGAATTTCGACATCAACTCGACAAATTCCATGATAGTCGGTGCCTTGCTGATTCTACGCCGTTGACCCGGGACCTGTGTCTCTGCATAGGCATCGACGAAAAGCAAGGCGTGCTCACGTTCGTCTGACTTCTGCTTACAGAAAAAGCTTAAGGCGAGAAAGGCTCCCAGATTGAAGAACATTGTCCAGAACAGAGAATTGGACCAGATGTCGAAACCGGTCAAACCAAAGAGTTGGAGCGGACGCAGCAGGCCTATGCCGAAGGGTCCCAGATCGAGAATGCTGCTCTCCATCCAGCCCGACAGGACAAAGGATGGGACGAGCAGGGTGTAGAACCAGAAGAGAAACCCGAGGATAAGGCCGACCAGTGCAGCTTTCTTATTGGCTCGCTTCCAGTAGAGTCCGCCGATGACTGCTGGCGCAAACTGTGATGCAGCAATGAAGGAGATCAACCCCATATTGGCCAGCGCATAGGAGTCACCGATCACCCGGTAGTAGAAATATCCGAGGAAGACAACAGCAAAAATCCCGAAACGTTTGAGGTTGATCAAGATCGCTGAAAAATCGTTGATGTTAACATTGAGACGCAGGATCAGCGGCATGATCAAGTGGTTGAGGATCATGGTCGACAGGGTGATCGAAGAGACCATGACCATACCGGCTGAGGCAGAGAATCCGCCGATGAAAACCAGCAGGGCCAACCAGGGGTGGCCTGCCGCCAGCGGAAGATTAATCACGAAGTAATCGGCCTGTGAGGTATCACCACCGTTCAGGAGTAAGCCACCGAGTGCGATTGGAATGACAAAAATATTCAGCAGGAACATATAGCCCGGGAAGCGCCACATGGCCTCCTTGATATGCTTTTCATCCGCATTTTCAGTAACCATAATGTGAAATTGGCGGGGTAGAAACATGATCGCCATCATTGAGGCGAAGGTCAGGGTAAACCACTTGGTATAGGGGATCGCCTCCGTATCGAGCCGGAACAGGGAGAGTCGTTCTGGAAACTGTTGCGCAAAACGGTTGAAAATATCCCCAAAACCATCAAACAGCCCGAAGGTCACAAACACGCCAACGGCTAAAAAGGCGATCAGCTTGACAATCGATTCAAATGCGATTGCCGCGACCAGTCCCTCATGGCGCTCCGAAGCGTCAAGATGGCGCGCTCCAAACAGGACCCCAAACAGGCTGAGGACCAGCGCCATGACAAATGCCGTATCTACGTAGCCAGGCAGAACGGGGAAGAGGTCTTGTAGGCCAACCTCGGCAACGGTTGTCGGGCTGATGAGCAGATCAAATGTCCGGGCGACCGCTTTAAGTTGCAGCGCGATATAGGGCATGATCCCCAGGACTGAGATCAGGGTAACCAGAGCTCCAAGTCCGGAGGAACGGTCGTAGCGGCTGGAGATAAAGTCGGCGATACTGACAATGTTCTGATCTTTACTGACCCGGACCATCTTGCGTAACAGAAACCACCAGGTGAAGGCGATCAGGGTCGGTCCCAGATAGATAGGCAGGAAGTCGAGCCCGCTTGTTGCCGCGAGCCCAACGCTGCCATAGAAGGTCCATGAGGTACAGTAGACGCCGAGGCTGAGCGAATAGATATAGGGGTTGTTGATCAGACTGCGACCAGAATTACACCTTGTGTCAGCATAATAGGCAACGCCAAAGAGCAGAGCAAAGTAGCCGATTGAGACCAGTGTAACGATGAGCGGAGAGATCATTTATGCCCCTCATCGCGCGATTTGTCAGGCTCTTTGGCCTGCATGCGATTTACAAAAAGGAAGATAACCAGAATTGAGATCGGCCAGCCGATGAAAAAATAAAAGATGAGAATCGGGATGCCAAAAATAGAACGATCGGTATTGAAAATCTGCAAGAACGGAAAGTTGAGCATGATAATCCCGAGAATCAGGCAGAGCACCCATGCTTCATGGGTTGATGTTGAATCAGGCGTTTTCATTACAGCGTCCCGCAAGTTTGTAGAAGCCTATCTAGTAGAAAGTCTACATTATATTCGCGGGGTTGGCCAGTTTCGACGCGTATTCTACGCGCTTCAGAATTTAAGGGCTCAAATCTGAGGCGCTGAGATTCGAAATGCTCGAGTCCGGCTTCGGAACCACCGGCTTTTTGCGGGTCTGTTGAGCGCTTCTGAAGGCGTGCGCGGATCAGTGCTGGGTCGCAACTGGCTTCAATGAAATAGCAGGGGATAGCCATGCGCGTGGCAAGCTCAGCAAAAATCCTGCGCATCGCTTGAGTCTCGCAGGTTGCATCCAGGATCAGGGTTCTGCCTTGCGGTATTCTGTTTTCAACCTGCGCGGCCAGCATGTGATAGACAGCAAGGCGTGCTTTTTGGCTATAGCGACCCTGGGCATATGCTGAGTTCGCCCAGATCTTCCGGGCCTTCGGTCTGGTCTGATCGCTGCTGATTAGCGGGGCGCGAAGCGCCGCGCCGAGGTCTTGAGCCAGGGTTGTCTTGCCGCTTCCGATCAGGCCACAGCAGACCAGGAGCATCTGTGGCAGGGCGTAGCTGCTGGCCAGACGAAAATATTCTCGAGACTGGTAGCGATGTTCGGCAGCATCTCCCGTTGCCTCAATCTGAAAAAAGTGCACCTTGGCGCGTACCCATGCCCGGTAGAGACAGTAAAAACGGAGCAGAGTCTCGGCTTGTGCTCCAGTCTCAATATTGTTTTGATAGCTCTGCCAGAGACCTAGGGCCAAATCGCTGCGGCGGCGGAATTCAAGATCCATATAGAGGAAGGCAATATCGTTCAGGATGTCGCCATAGCGCAGATCCGGATTGAATTCGATACAATCGAATATCTCGAGCGGTTTGGTCAGGCAGATATGTTCACAGTGCAGGTCGCCATGACCATCGCGAACATAGCCGAGATCCTGCCGCCGGTTAAAGAGTTCGATATTCTTATCCATAAACTGCATGACGATTTGTTCTATGGTTTCAGAACTGTCCGGCCAGATCAGATTGTCAGAACAGTTGCGGGTCTGTTCGAAGTTCTGATGCCAGAAAGTGATCATCGATTTGTGGGCGTTATGGGTCGACTTTTTTATCTTTAGGGCAGTCTCATGGAAGTGGGCAAGGGTTTTGGCAACGGTTTCGATATGCTGGGGCAGGTCCATCTGCGGACTGTTGTCCGCGAGTAGGCTGGATAACATCAGATTCTGCGGAAGCCGGCGCATGCGCACCGCGTAGTCATAAATCTCTCCCGGCTGATCGATGAGTAATCGATCACCCTGACGGACAATCTTGCTCACCCCCAGATAGCTGATCGGCGCCAGGCGCCTGTTGAGTCTGACCTCCTCCTCACAGTAGAAGCGCCGCCGATCGAGATTGGTAAAGTTACAGAAGCCGAAATCGACATTTTTTTTGATTTTGTAGACCAGATTGTCAGTCAGGTAGAGGTGAGAAATGTGGGTTTCTATATGCTCAACCTGGCTGGTCTCCGCAGGGTAGGCGTCACAGCGGCTCAGGGTTTTATGGAGCTCGCTCATTGGCAAATATCCTTATTTGGGGTGCCTCTGGAATTTATCAGAAAAATCAGGCCTGTAAAGCTTAGGAAATTACGGCTATAATGCTGAGGCATAGAAAAAACTGCTGTGTTAGCGTTTTCATTTCACACTCATATCGCGGGATAATCCGTTTGAGAATTTGTCTGCCACGCTTGTTGTTTGTTTTGCTTGGGCTCATGTTGGTTGCTGGTTGTGCGTCACCTAAGCCCTCTGCACTGGAAGCGGTTGTGGAGCCGCGCTCTCCCTACGTTTCAGAGATTGTGCTGCCGGAGGCTAAGGCCTATTTTGGCTATGCCCAGTTCCGGATGCTGATTGTCGACAAGCGCTGGGATGAAGCGATTCAGGCTCTGGAACGCGCATTGGCCTTCGACCCCCAATCGGAGAAGCTTCAATTGACCCTGGCCAAGGCCTATCTTCACAACCAGCAGATCGACAAAGGGGGCGCGACTCTTGAGCGTCTGTTGCAGGGTTTCCCGAATCAAGCGCAGGGCTGGCAGCTGCTTGGCGAATTACGCTCTTATCAGGAGCGTTATGCCGATGCGCTGAGGGCCTATACGCAGGCCTTAGTGATAAATCCCGCTAATGAAAACATCCGCCTCAGGCTGATTGCGGTGTATGACCAGCAAAATGACCTGCCGCAAGCCATTGCTGAAACCAATACCCTGCTGGGCTTGAATCCCGATTCGTTGGCCGGTCGCCTGACTCTGGCGCGCTTGCAACGCGACAGCAGGCAGGCGGCTGAAGCGATTAAGACCTATCGTGACCTGTTGTTGCGCCGGCCCGGTCAATTACAGACGATTCTGGAATTAGGCCAACTGCTCGAAAAGGAGCAGCAGGTTGGTGAGGCTATCGACCTCTACCGTGAAAGCATCAAGGATAACCCGGAGTTGCTGGCGATCTATAATCAGCTGGCGCGCATTCTCATTCTGCAAGAGCGTTATGAAGAAGCGCTTATTCTGCTGGAGCAGGCGCAGCGCCAACGACCAGATGATATGCAGATTCTGACCCGTATTGGACTTCTTCAGCTTAGTCGCGAGGATTACCTCGGTGGTGAAGAGACCTTTAGGCGCGCACTGATGCTGCAACCGCATGAACCCCGCAATCTCTATTCATTGGGGATGGCGCTCATCGGCCAGCAGCGAAATAGCGAAGCGCTTTTGACCCTTCAGCAAATTCCGCATGATTCGATGGTCTATGCCGAGGCCGCGCTGCAACGAGGTTATCTCTATCGCCAGGAGGGGGATCTGGAGCAGGGGGTAGAGATCTTGCGACAGGCAGTCGAAACCGGCAAGCAGACGGTCGATCTCTATTATTATCTCTCGGCATTTCTGGCAGAGACTGGTAAGCTGGCTGCCGCAGGCATGGCTGTGCGTCAGGGGTTGGAACTTTATCCGGATGAGCCGAGTCTTCACTATCAACTCGGGATCATCTACGAAAGAATGGATGACCGAGCGCAGGCCTTGCTCGAAATGGAGCAGGTCCTTACCAGTGAACCGACCAATGCTGATGCGCTAAATTTTATAGCCTATCACTATGCCGAGCTGGGTGAAAATCTTGAACAGGCTCTGGCCCAAGCACGTATGGCCCTGGAACAGAAGCAGACAAGTTATATCTATGACACCCTGGGATGGATATTCTATCGCATGCAACGCTATGATGAAGCGCGAGTTCATCTGGAAAAAGCGGTGCTGCTCGATTCGACCGACCCCTTGATTCTGGATCACCTCGGGGATGTTTACCTGGCTCAGCAACGCTGGGCTGAGGCCGAAGAAACCTATCGTAAGGCGCTTGAACTCGATGCGACCTCAACGGCTATCGCAGCCAAGTTGCAAGAATTATTGAAGGATCAATCGATTCGATGAAATCATGTTTTTCGCTTCTGATATTGCTGATGTTGCTGGTTGGTTGCAGCGCTCCGAAACTGCAACTCCCCCCGGCGCCCGAACCACAGATCCTGTTGGCGCAACTCGCCCTAACCAGTCAGCGCTGGCAGCAGTTGGATGCCGCAGCCAAGGTCGGTCTCGAGCGTGCGGGGAAGTACCTTTCGACCCAGCAATTTATGCTGATTGAGAAGCCGGAACGGCTCAGGGTCGATGTCCTCTCAATCTTTAACCAACTCGCCCTGCAGTTGACTGTCGACCAGGGTGAATTGCAGGTTTTCCTGAATACAACCGTCCCCGGGCAGTTCTATCGCGGCCCGGCCAGTGATGCCTTGCTCTCACGCTTTACCCAGTTGCCCCTCGGTGCTGCCGAACTGGTGCGTCTCCTGCTCTATGATCCGCCACAGTCAGATTATCAAACCCTCGGGGTGGAGATGGGCGAGGATCGCTATCTTTTGCGCCTGACCCTTGGCGACCGGCAACAGCAATTCCTGTTTGATGAACAGTTACTGCTCCGCCGAGTTCGCTATCTGCGCGGTGCAGAGGTCAGCCTGATTGTCGATTATGATCGGATCGATAAGACCGATCAGTTCCCGCGGCGGGTGCAGATCGAGATGCCCGTAGCGCAGACCAAGCTCACGGTTAATTTCTCCGAGGTGAGCCTGAACAAACCGGCTGCAGACAGCCGTTTTAACCTCTCCCCGCCGGCGAATGCTGTGCCCCTGGTCCTGCCAGCTCTGAGCCCCGCCGAGGAGCGCTCATGATGCGTTATTTGCTTCTATTCCTCTTGCTGTTGACCGGTTGTCCGGCGAATGAGCCGCTCACTGGGCTGGAACCCCCCGCAGACAAAGAGCCAGCCTTCGGTGATACCTTTCTCCAGGGTTCGATTGGTGACGCCTCGACGCTGCTGCCGATCCTGGCTTCCGACAGTTCCTCCAGTGAGATCAACGGTCTGGTCTACAGCGGCCTGGTGCGCTACGACGGTGAGCTCAAGGTTGTCGGTGAACTGGCCGAGAGCTGGGAGATCTCTGCGGACAATCTGAGCATAACCTTCCATCTGCGCAGGGGGGTCAAGTGGCATGACGGCGCGCCCTTTACTTCGGCAGATGTGCTCTTCACCTACCAGCTCTATATCGATCCCGATACACCAACCGCTTATGCCGAATCCTATCTGCAGGTCGAAAATGCCGAAGCCCCGGACGCTTACACCTTTCGCGTAAGCTATGCCGAACCCTACGCGCCGGCGTTGATGAGTTGGGGCTTCTCGGTTCTGCCGAAACATCTGCTTGATGGCAAGAAAATCACCGAGAGCGAGCTGGCCAGACATCCGGTTGGGACCGGACCCTATCGCTTTGTCGAATGGCAAGGCGGCGAGAAGATCGTGCTGGAGGCAAATCGGGATTACTTTGACGGGAGTCCCTTCATCCGCCGCTTTGTTTTTAGGATCATCCCCGATACCTCGACCCAGTTTCTCGAACTGCAAACCGGCGGGCTCGACTTTATGTCGCTCTCCCCGCTGCAGTATGATCGCCAGACCGATACCCTTGCCTTTAAGCGCCTGTTCAATAAATATCGCTATCTCGCCTTCGGCTATACCTATCTCGGTTACAACCTGAACAGGCCTATGTTTCAGGACCGGCGGGTGCGTCAGGCCCTGACCTATGCCATCGATAAGCAGGAGATCATCGATGGGGTGTTGCTCGGCTATGGCCAGGCCGCGACCGGCCCCTATAAGCCCGATGCCTGGGTCTATAATCCCGCTGTCCCGGACTATGCCTACAATCCGCAGAAGGCTAGGGAACTGCTGGCCGAAGCGGGCTGGGCCGATAGCGATGGTGACGGCATCCTCGATAAGCAGGGGGCAGACTTCTCCTTTACGATCGTCACCAATCAGGGCAACGATCTGCGCAGCAAGGCCGGCGAGATTATTCAGCGGCGTTTTCGTGAGATCGGCATCGACGTACAGTTACGTATCATCGAATGGGCGACCTTTCTGAAGGAATTTATCAACCCGGGTAATTTTGATGCGACCATCCTCGGCTGGACTGGCGGTCCGGAGCCGGATCAGTTCGAGATCTGGCACTCCAGCAAGACCGGGCCACGCCAGCTGAATTTTATCGGATATAAAAATCCCGAAGTCGATATGCTGCTCGAGAAGGGACGACGCATCTTCGACCAGCAGGAGCGCAAGAAGATCTATGATCGTTTCCAGCAGATCCTCGCCGAAGATCAGCCCTATACCTTTTTGTTTGTTGGTGAAGCTTTGCCTGCGGTCGCCAGCCGATTTCATGGTATAGAACCTACTGCTGCCGGAATCCGCTATAATTTCAACGAATGGTATGTGCCTGCGGGCCAGCAGAAGTTCAGTCGCTAAACTTTTTTCACCGGATTGCCCATGTATCGCTATCTACTGCGCCGTTTGCTGATGATGATTCCGCTGTTGATCGGGATTACCCTGATCTCCTTTACGGTGATTCATCTCGCCCCCGGTGAGCCGACCGACATGCAGACCCAGATGAATCCCCAGGCCAGTTCTGATCTGCAGGCCAAGCTGCATAAGCAGTACGGTCTCGACAAACCACTGCATGAGCAGTATCTGCTCTGGCTGGGGCGCCTGGTACGACTCGATTTTGGCGAATCCTTCGCCCAGGACAATCGTCCGGTCTTAGGCAAGATCACCGAGCGCCTGCCGGTGACGATCCTGTTGAATGTCCTCTCGCTGGTGGTGATTATGGCGGTGGCGCTGCCCTTGGGGGTGATCTCTGCGGTGCGGCGCAACAGCTTTTTCGATCGGGCGAGCACGGTGTTGGTCTTTGTCGGCTTCGCCATGCCCTCCTTCTGGTTGGCCCTGCTGATGATGGACTGGCTGGGGGTGCGTCTCGGGGTGCTGCCGGTCTCGGGCCTGAAATCCCTCGGCTATGAATATATGGATCTCTCCGGTCAACTGCTCGATCGCGCCGCCCACCTGGTTCTGCCGGTCTTTATCGCCGCGATCGGCGGGCTGGCCGGGTTCTCGCGCTATATGCGCTCGAATATGCTCGATGTTATCCGCCAGGACTACATCATGACCGCGCGCGCCAAGGGTCTGTCGGAACGGGTCGTCATCTATAAGCATGCACTGCGTAACGCACTCCTGCCGGTCATCACCATCCTCGGCCTCTCCGTACCGGGACTGATCGGTGGCAGCGTGATTTTCGAGACGATCTTTGCCATCCCGGGGATGGGCAAGCTTTTTTATGATGGCGTGATGATGCGCGACTATCCGTTGATCATGGGGGTGCTGGTGATCGGCGCGGTGTTAACCCTGGTGGGGAATCTGCTGGCGGATGTTTCGTACGCACTGGCCGACCCACGCATCAGAAATAGCGAGTAACAGATCGAGGGAAATTCATGGGCAAATCGACAAAATTAGGAGAATTACTGCTCGAAGCGGGATTGATCGATCAGTTTCAACTCGATTCGGGACTCTCATTCCAGCGCAATGTCGGCGGGCGGATCGGCAGTGCCCTGGTCAAACTCGGCTACATTGCCGAGGAGACCATCCTGCAGTTTCTGGATGAGCAGAACGATATCAGCAGAGTCGATCTGGAAATGTTAAAAATTCCGCCGGATGCGCTCAGCGCAATTCCGGTTACCACGCTCTATGAGAATATGGTAGTGCCGGTTGAGTGGCAGGCGCAAGGCAAATCACGCGTACTGGTGGTGGCGATGACCGATCCCACCAACCTCAAGTTGATCGACGATCTGCAGTTCATGGTCGGCAGCCGGATTCAGGCGGTCATCGCCCCGGAATTTGAGATTGAAACAGCCTTGAACCGGCATTTTCCCGCCGGTCGGCCACGCGCTACGCTGCCCAAGGCGAGAGCTAATCCCCTCGTTGAAGAGTTGGCGGCAATCACCGACCCAAGGGCCGTTAAGTCCGAGCGTGCCGAAGATCGTCTCGATCGCTTGATCGCCCTGTTACTGCGCAAGGGGGTTCTAAGTGACCGGGATGTCGATTACTTGAAATAGTCAGGAAGAGAGTCTGTGAAAAAGAGATCATTCTGGATCCAGGTCGTCTGGGGCCAACTCAAACATAACCGCATGGCGTTGTTCGGCGGATCGATCGTACTGCTGATGTTTCTGCTTGCCGCTCTGGCCGCACTGCTGCCCGGTGATCCGGCGGCAATCAACATAAAAGAGGCGCTGCTCCCACCAGGCGGGGCACATCTGCTCGGCACCGATGATCTCGGGCGTGATGTCCTGCTGCGCATGCTCTACGGTGCACGCATCTCCCTGCTGGTCGGTTTTGTCGCGGTCGGCATCTCGACCCTGCTCGGCATTCTGGTCGGCGCCCTGGCCGGATTTTACGGCGGCTGGGTCGATGCCCTGGTGATGCGCTTTGTCGATATTATGCTCTGCTTCCCGACCTTCTTCCTGATCCTGGCCGTCATCGCCTTCCTGCAACCCTCGATCTGGAACATTATGATCGTGATCGGCATCACCAGCTGGATGGGCGTGGCGCGCCTGGTGCGGGCTGAGTTCTTGAGCCTGCGCGAACGTGAATTCGTCCTGGCGGCACGCGCGGTAGGGGCCAGTGATCTGCGTCTGATCTTCCGCCACATGCTCCCCAATGCCCTCTCACCGGTGCTGGTCTCGGCAACCCTGGGCATCGCCGGAGCTATCCTTACCGAGAGTGCACTCTCCTTTTTAGGGATCGGTGTTCAACCACCGACCCCCTCCTGGGGCAACATGCTGATCGCCGGCAAGCAGACCCTCGGTTACGCCTGGTGGCTGTCGGTCTTCCCCGGGCTGGCGATTCTGGTGACGGTGCTCGGTTATAACCTGCTCGGCGAGGGGATTCGTGACGCCCTCGACCCACGCCTCAAGGATTAAGTCGGATGCAGAGTAAAATAGAAGCCGAAGAGTTGGTTCGCCAACGTTTTGCCGCGCTTGAGGCACAGGACTTTGCTGCACTCTATGCCAGTTACCATCCGCAGTCACCCTTTCTCGAACAGTTTCCGAGCCTTGAAGCCTACCTCGATTTCGCTGCTCAGGCCCTGGCCAAACTTAAACTCAGCGCAACCTCGATCGGGGCCGCACGCGAAACCGAGGAGGGCATCGAGCTGATCTGTGGCCTCAGCTTTGAACTCGCCGGAGAAAGCCAGACCCTCTACGAGCTGGCGCTGCTGATGCAGGCTGAAGAGGGCTGGCGCTACCATTCGGCGCAGAAGCTGAGTGCCGAGGATTATTCGGGTGAATTCGCCGCCCTCGATTTCAGCCATTTCGATCAGCAGGCAACCAAGATCAGATTCTAATCCCACCAGGATGAAATCATGCCCGAACTCCCCGAGGTAGAAACTATTAGGCGCGGCCTCGAGCCGCTGGTCTGCGGGCGGCGCATCGTCAAGGTCCTGTGCCGGGTGGAGAAACTTCGCCTGCCCCTCGACCCCCAGCTGGACCGGCAACTGGCCGGGCAACAGATCCAGAGCATCTCGCGCCGCGCCAAATACCTGCTGTTTCATCTGGATAAGGGCTGTCTGCTGCTACACCTCGGCATGAGCGGGGTGTTGCGGCTGGTCGATTCCCAAATCCCGCCGGCCAAGCATGATCATGTCGATATCTCTCTCGACGATGGCCAACTGCTGCGCTACAGCGACAGCCGGCGCTTCGGCCTGCTCCTCTACCTGCAAGA
>JAAXQE010000245.1 GCA_012974425.1 Geopsychrobacter sp. | reverse complement strand
TCAATCTGAACGCCCAGGATATTCTTCATCTGATTAAAGGCGAATTCCCCTTCGGCTATTTCGAGGTGGGCAACACAATCGGTCGGCACGATGACGCTGTAGCCCCGCATGACGGCATCGGCCGCAGTATAGAGGATACAGATATTGCTGACGCAACCGGTCAGGACCAGCTCTTCGATGTTCAGTTTTTTCAGGATCGACGCGAGATTGGTACCCTTGAAGCCGGAATAGGTGGTTTTGTTCACCAGGGTTTCATCCGGGCGAGGGGCCAGCTCTGTAATGACAGCAGCTCCTGCAGTGCCCTGGACGGCGTGGGGTGGCCAGCCCATGCGGCTGAACTCGGGGTCGTCCGGGGAGTGGGCGTCGCAGACGAAGATGACGGCTGTTCCGTCTCGCCGTGCGTTCTGGAGTCGTTGTTGGAGCGCGGGTAGAATTTCACGATTGTGCGCTACCTCGAGCGGGGCACCGGGGCGGACAAAATCGTTGAGCATGTCGATGATCAGCAGGGCTCTTTGCATCGGGAGATCCTTTTGCTCTTGAGTGGATTGATTGGAGTTACTGGTAATTATAGCAGCGAATTGTGCGCACCTTGTGCTATCGTTGCCAGCGTATCTAGCAAATGAGCGTATCGGCGTACCAGGCTGCGCCCGAATTCTGGAGGAGTCTGATGACCGAAGCTGAAGAAAATCTGCCGCTGAGTAAAACGAAAAGAAAGCAGTTGGCCAAGGGGGTTGAGGATCTCGCCTATTCTCTGGTCGAACTGCCGTTGGCTCAGTTTAAGCGCTTGAAGCTGAAGGATGAGCTGGCCGCCGAGGTTGTCGAGGCACGCAACACGGTTGGACGTGGCTCCCACAAGCGGCAAGTCAAGCATCTTGCCGGGGTGTTGCGCAAGTCTGCGGATGAACTGCCAGCGCTGATCGCAGCGATTGAGGGGATCGACCAGGTTAAGCGCACTGATAAGCGCAGTTTCCATAAGCTGGAGGATCTTCGCGATCGCCTCTGTGATGAACAGACTTTTTCGGCGGCGTTAGACGAGATGGCTGGGATCTGGCCAACTATGGATCGGGGCGTTATCTCGCGCCTGTCAAAATCTGTGCATACGACCGCCGATAAACGGGCCTATCGCGAAATTTTCAAGCGGCTGCGTGAAGTCGCCGAGCAGCACGAGTTGGCCGCTAATGCTGGCGAGTGATGCTGTGCACAGTTGGAGCAATTTTTAAGAATTTAAAGAGCTTGCTTTCCATTAAACTGTCATGTTAGTGTGAGCGTACTTAAGCAAGTTTGTGTAAGAGTTTTCGTAGCTCGTCAGTTTGACAAGGTGTCAGAATGAGTCAAAGCACGCAGACGAAGTTTGGTCTACGTGTTTTTTTTTGGAGCAATCGGTCGTTACACAACAAAAAGTTCCCAGCAGGGGAACATGGAGAAAAAAAATGGCAGAAGGAACAGTGAAGTGGTTTAACGACTCTAAGGGTTTTGGTTTCATCGAGCAGGACAATGGACCAGACGTATTTGTTCATTTTTCAGAAGTTCAGGGCGAGGGTTTCAAATCTCTTGCTGAGGGCGACCGTGTAAGCTTTGAGGTCACTCAAGGCCAAAAAGGTCCTCAGTCGTCAAATGTTCGCAAAATCTAAATAAGATTTCGCATATGTTTGCAAGAAAAGCCCCATGGGATTCCGTGGGGCTTTTTTTCTAGCAATACTTTATTAACTGAACAATTCGCTGCTGAGGCGGTGAGTGAAAGGGGAGCTCGATGGCCAGAAAACCGAATTATGATTTTGAAAAGCGTCAGAAAGAGATCGCTAAGAAAGCCAAGAAGGATGAGAAGAAGAAACGTAAGCTTGAAGATGCTGGCGAGGAAGTTCCAGAGACTCTCGCCGAGGATTGATCGCTAAACCATTTTAGCACTCAAGTATTGCTCAGCCTGTTCCCTGTTTGGAATTCATTCATTGATCGGGACCGGCATGGGAAGGGTCCTGATCGCTGTGTGTGTACACTAGCTAGAAACTACCCCTGCCATAGGGTCCACGCCAGATCGTTTTTGTCAGTGCTATGGGTGAACTTGGACTGGCAGGTCACACATTGGTAGTCTTGTTCTTCGAAGCCCCGTGGCTTCTTCCCCTTGAAAATACGCACTTCGTCGATTTTCATCAGCTGTTCATGCGGTTTTCCGCTGCGCGTCTTCTTGGATTGCTCTTCGCACAGATCACAAATCTTCATTATTCTCTCTTTTCTGTTCTGTCTCTGGTAAAACGGGCGTCACGGCATTCATCCAACCCGATCAATAGAAGGCGGGATGATGAGGTCATTTACAGCGCATCGTTTTTTGGCCGTCCTCAAAGAGGACCGCGATTTTTTGCGGACCTGCTACACGCTGGACAAGGCCCAGGCCGAAAGCCGGGTGGTTTATCAGGGTCTTGACTTTGTATGTTTCTGTCATTGAGTAGTCGACCGCCTTGGCGCTGTTCATACCGGGTCGCAGTGCTTCCCACTCTTTGCGTTCGGTGTCTTTGAGCAGGTTGGATTGGCGCACGGCAGGTGTTTTTACCGCTGTTGGTGGCCGATACTTGTGTTGGCGCTTGCAGATAGTGCATTCGACCTGAGCCGGGTTCTCCTTGAGCAGGGTGATGATGATATGCTCATTATTTTTACGACATTTCGTGCAACGGCCTTCTATCTTATCCCCGGTAGCCAGTTCAGCGTTCTGCATGCGGTACTCCCTTGCTTTTCGCTAGCCCGAAATAACCAGTGGAAACCAGGGAGAGTGCTGGAATCTACGAGGTTGGCTAGATAATTAATCTGCTTTGGAACCCGTCATGTTTAGTGGATGCCTTCAGACCGAGACGTCATCTCCGTACGGTTTGAGAGCGTTGTGGTATTTAATGAAGAGTGGTTTGAAACTGGTCAATCCACATACTACACCCCAATCCCAATAAAAGATACTTAATGGAGAGATTGTTGCGTCAATAGAAGGCCAGCCAGGTGCCAGCTCCGACCATCAGGTTGCCCGCAATGCGATTGAGGAGTTGCACTTTCCCTTTTTTCTGGAGCAGATGGTTCAGGATTTTTCCGCCCTCGGCATAGAGAATTAAGCAGAAAAACTCAATGGAGAGGATAATGCTGGGCAGAAGGCTGAGTTGGCCAAACAGTGGCTGTTGCCCATCGATATATGGCGAGAGGAGCGCAATAAGGAAGGCCAACCCTCGGGATTGGCAACTGCAGTGACAAATCCCTGTAGGGCCTGTTTACCCGCGTATTCAGTTTTATGGCCATCCGGTCCCTGGACAGCCACATCTGTATCCCCAGATACCGGAGATAGAACCCGCCGAGATACTTGACCAGGCTGAAGATTGCCGGGTATTGCAGCATCACTGGCGCAACCCCGATAACTGACGCCGCTGCGACCAGGCCAGCCCCAAGCAGTTCGCCATACATCATCCACAGGGTGCGGCGCATGCCGACAGTCATCCGCATGGTCATCAATAGGGCCATGCACAACCCTGGAGTCAGGGGGACAGAAAAGAAGGTCGGCACGAATATGGCCAGAACTGTCGAACTCATAAGGCGCTCAACGGCGCTCAAAAGGGATAGCTGTTGAATGTTCAGCCAAACATGCTCCGGCATGACTGGCGAGTCAAGCCGCTCATTTTTTCAGATCTCTGCTACTCATGATCACTGCTCCGATAGCGCTGATCCAGTTTTTCGGATTTATTGAGGGGGCATCCCAGAGCCAGTGCTGACCAGCGATGCGCGACACATCGGCACGGCTGAGGCCGATATCCTTGAGCAGGCGGTCGTCCATTTCTCGCAGTTGCTGTCGCTGGCAAGCCAATTCGCTGCGGCGCTGAAATATCCTGATCAGATTAACCCAATATGCCAGGGTTTTCTGCCTGAACGTTCTGCCTGTTGATAGGTACCGAGTGGCCTATGCCAGCCCGAGTGTCCTGGGCTTGCAGGCCGCGGTATCGGCAGGCTTGGCAGTGACTGCCCTGAGTCGGAGCATTATCCCCGATGGCCTGCGTCCGTTGACGGTGAGAGAAGGGTTCCCCGCCCTGCCCCGATGTCTCATTTTGTTACATCGCAATCCGCAGGAGAATAATCCAGCGCTAGATTCTCTGGCGGCGCATATAGCAAGCGCCTTCGGGATGTGGCAGGAAGCCGAAATGTGTAGTCTCGATTGAGCAAAACCCCTATCCTGTGATTGGGTGTTTAGCAACAGAGCTCTGTCAAGCGAGAGGTTATTATGGAAGTGAAGGGTGCTGCAAGGATCGGTACTGCTGAATGGGTAACCGGGTTGGTTGAAGCTTTCTGGGCGCAAAGTTCGGAGAATACCCTGGATAATGACACCGGAGAAAAGGCCTGGGACCAGCCACTGGTCGGCTTCGCCAGTGCGACTCATCCTTTGTTCGCTAAGTATGCCAGTGATCTTGCGCCTTTTTACTGGACCCCGCAGCAGGCCTTTGCCCTGGGCTTTCCCGATGAATCGCCGGCGGCAGAAGAACTCAGCATCATCAGCTGGGTGCTACCTCAGACCGCTGCGACCCGTGCCGATCAGAAAAAGTGTGACGAATTGCCGGCAGAGCGCTGGGCCAGGTCGCGTGATTTCGGTGAACGCTTTAATTGCGCCTTACGTCTATATGTCGCCGCTGAACTGACCGCTGCCGGGTACCCCGCCGTCGCCCCGGAGCGGTTGCCTGAGTTCGCCTTCCAACGCTCGGCAGAGTTTGGCATTGCTTCCAACTGGTCGGAGCGCCACACGGCCCATGCCGCCGGGCTGGGAACCTTCGGCTTAAGCGATGGTTTGATTACCCAAAAGGGTAAGGCGGTTCGGTTCGGATCGGTGGTTGCGCGGATCGAATTGCCAACCAGTCCTCTGCCCTATCCAGATCATCAGGCCTGGTGCCTGTGGTATGCCAAGGGGACCTGTGGGGTCTGCGCCCGGCGTTGCCCGGCTGATGCGATTAGTGTCGACGGACATGACAAGGATAGGTGTCATGCCTATATCCGCAAGACGACAGCGCCCTATGCCCAGCAGGCGTTTGGCACTCAAGCGACACCCTGCGGCCTCTGTCAGGTTGGGATTCCTTGTGAGTCACGCGTGCCGCTTGCGAAGGCTGGTGCGGCGGGAGAGCATATGAGATAGCTTCTTGTGATTCGTCGGGCTAGACAACTGGGACCTCTGGTTACGCAGGATGAGGCGCCTCATGAGCTGGGGCAGTTGTCCTTCGGCAGTGGCGGCGATCCCTTCATGGCAGATTCAGCAAGGCTGGAACCTCGATTTTTGAGACTGAAGGGGAAGCCCATCCGGGGTGAACTCCAGGGAGATGCAGGCACGCTTTCTCTTGCCGCAAGGCCGTTGCAAATCAGCAAGAAATGAATGCTGGCCACTTCGGCTTGCAAATGAATTGAGGGGGGATTAGACTCCGAGGGTGGGAGCTTAGCAAGGGAGACTGATGAGCGCTAAAAAAACAACAGAGGGTGCAATTAATAAGCTGTGTTGCAAATGTGTGCGCAATTGTCGCCAGGGGGAGGCTGTGCTGTTGCTCGATTGCCCGCGTTTTCTGCCACGACCCTTTAAATCAGAAGAATTGATATTTACCCAGCTGGATCTGTTCGGTAACCCGGTCAGCGAAGATTGAAGCGAACGCCCCATCCTTTACAGCTGGTCGAGAAATTCCCTTAAGAACGGAATAAATTTTTCAGGTTCAACCAGAAAGCTGTCATGCCCGTAGTCTGATTCTATCAGGTGATAGCTGACCGGCTTTTTCTGGCGCTGCAGCTCTTCAACTACCTCTTCGGCTTGCGCCGGAGTGTAGAGCCAGTCGCTGCTGAATGAGAACCAGAGGGACGGGCAGGTCAGGGTCGCCAGCGCCTCCTCGAGAGAGTCAAAACGCCAGGCGACATCATAGAGATCGAGGGCCTTGGCCAGATACAGAAAGCTGTTGGCATCGAACCGATCGACAAAAGAACTGCCGTTGTAGTCGAGATAGCGCTCCACTTCAAACTTACCGAAAAAATCGAACATCCCGTCCATGCGCGAAAATCGCCGGGAAAACTTCAGGTGCATCGAAGCATCTGAAAGAAAACTGATGTGTCCTACCGCACGCGCCAGGGCAAAGCCATCTGCGGGCGGGTGTTCCGGACGGTAGTTGCCTTTTTTGTAGAGTGGATCGTTGAAGATCGCCTGTCGCGCCAAGGCATTGAGCGAGATCGCCATCGGCGAGGTGCGCCCACAGCCGGCGATTGGGACCACCGAATAGACATTCTCGGGATAATGGATTCCCCATTCCAACGCCTGCATGGCGCCCATCGAACCACCAACGACCGACAGCAGTTTAGCAATCCCTAGGCGATCGATCAGGAGTTTCTGCGCCCGCACCATGTCACGCACCATGATGACCGGGAAATTGAGCCGGTAGGGGCGGTCAGTCGTCGGGTTGGTGCTGGTCGGCCCGGTTGAGCCCTTGCAGGAACCGATGACATTACTGCTGATGACAAAGTAGCGATCAGTGTCGAGGACCTTGCCGGGACCGATCATGTTGTCCCACCAGCCCGGCTTGCGATCATCTTCGTGGTGGCGGCCGGCAGCATGGGCGTCGCCGGTCCAGGCGTGGCACACCAGAATCGCGTTGGAATGGTCGGCGTTCAGCTCACCGTAGCATTCGTAGGCGATGGTCAATGGCCCGAGCCGTCGGCCACTCTCAAGGCGCAGTTCCGCATCGAAATGGGCGTATTCTGTAGTAACGATGCCGACCGAATCGTTCAAGTCATCTATCCAAAAAAAGCGCACAGCAGTTAAAAAAAAGGCCCGTTTCCGATAAGGAAACGGGCCTTTTTAGAGAAAATTGACTCTGAAATGGCACCGTCCTTATCTTTCCCTGCACTGCAGAGAAGGATTTGGCACCAGACCCCATTACGCTGTGTAAACGGGCGGTTGCCGTGGCTTCAAAGGGCCTATCCCTCCACCACTCATGATAAAGACGTGGGCGCAACGCAGTACACCCGATATGTTTGGAAATAGTAGCCCAGCGGGGCTTCAACTGTCAATTGTTATGCCGTTGCCATACTGCGGTTTTGTCGAGGAGCAAGGCCCGCAACAGGCGTTTCTCTGGCTGGCAAGCGAGCTGTGGTTGTCAGTCATTGATCGCTCAGCGATCAGGCGTCGATCTTGAAGGCCCCCACGTTCTTTTGCAGATTCTTGGCTTGAGTCGTGAGTGTCCTGACGATCTGGTCAAACTGGTTTGCGAGTTCGGTATTGTTTTCAGCGATTTCAGCGGCCTTGCCGACGACCTCGATTGCTTCGTGGCTGCGGGTGCTCTGCTGCAGGGTGGCGCTGTGGATTTTTTCAATCGTCTGTTGAATCAGTTCCATTGCCAGAGCAATTTGTTGGCCACCGCGTTTTTGTTCGTTGGTGCTGGTTTTGACTCGGGCAGATATGCCGGTCATCTGCTCTGCCGCTCCGGCCAGGTGCTGAGTGCTGGAGGTTTGTTGCCCGATCGACGCGGCAATCTGTTGCAGGGTCTCGGTGAAGCTGAGAACCGATTCGGTAATGGTGCTGCTTTCTTGCGTCTGGCGACGGGTCAGGTTGGTAATTTTCTCGACCTGATCTTTGGATGCAATTGAGCTGTTGTGGAGTTTTTCGAGGATCTCACCCGCGGTCTGACTACGTGCCACTTCCTGTTCCGCCTTGATACTGCCAGCTTCGATGGCCCTGGCGGCAAGGCGTGTTCCATCCTGCAGGTTTTCAATAATGCTGGCTATTTCACTGGTGGAGGTCGAGGTGCGCTCTGCCAGACTCCGGATTTCGTTGGCCACTACTGCGAAGCCTTTGCCATGGTCACCTGCCTGTGCGGCAATAATGGCGGCGTTCAGGGCGAGCAGGTTGGTCTGGTCGGCAATTTCAGCAATGACATTGACGATATTACCGATAGTGTCCGAACGATTTCCCAGTTCGCGGATCGATTGGTTGGCTTGTTCAATCGTCTCCTGCAGGCCGCTGATGCCACGAATGGTATCCATGACGGCAGATTTCCCTTCAAGGGAATGTCCTGCTGCCTGTTCAATCAGGGTCCGGGTTTGATTGGCCCCATCTTCGATTGCGTGGGTTGCTCCGTCCATTTCACGGATCGCTGTAGCGGTTTTTTCTGCATTATATGAGAGCGCGCTTATGTTCTCTTCGGTCTGCTGGTTTGATGAAGAGAGTTGATGGATCGAACTGGAGATTTCAGTGGTGATCTCGAAAAGGTGTTCCATCTGCTCGGATATGCCACTGGTGGTTGAGCCGAATTCATGGGTGGCTGCCGCGCTCTGTTGTACCGAAGCGACCAGGGATGAGACGTTGTCGGCAATCGCTTCAGCCCTCTCACTTATCTCCTTGATCCCGGCATGACTCTTCTCCAGGGCCTGTGACTGTTCAAGGGCTTCTTTACTCAAGCCTGCCGAACGAACTCCGATCTGCTGAGTTGCGTCACCGATGTTGGTGGCTGCCTTGCGAATTGCAGAAATCATTTCACGCAGGCTCGCCATCAGGCGGTTGAAGCTGCTGGCCAATGCGCCAACCTCGTCACTTGAAGAGACCGACAGGGTGCAGGTTAAGTCTCCGGCTCCTTCGGAAATTTGGTGCAGGTTGCCGACAACCTCCTGGAGCGGTGTTGTGATCCCGCGTGAGACAAATATGGCCAGACCGGCGGCGAGAAAGAATACCGTAATCAGGGCGACCATCAGGGTGTTTTTCATCTCGTTACGTGCTATCTGGGCGGCGGTACGGTCCAGCGCGAGAAAGAAGCCACCTTGATTGTTCTTAAGACTGAATGGGAAGAGGGCATAGGGGGTGTCGTGCAGGGTGGTTCGACTCAGTTTAGATTTGATGATTGCGCGTAAATCCAACTCTGCCAGGGCCGGGTTGGAGCTGGCAACTATCTTATTGTTGTTATGGAAGGCCAGTTCCGTGCCGACCATCTCCTGTAGCGTTAGAGCCTTTTGGTCAGTGAAGATCCTGAAACCATTCAGTCGCGCAATATATTGGCCCTGGAGTTGGATCGGGATGCTGGCCGCCAGGGTCAGTTCGCCGCGGATCAATTGCAGTCGGCCGCTAGCTGCGCTACCCAGCTCAGACTCAAGCTGCTCTTTTTCCCCTTCAGTCAGCATCTCCTGCTCAAGGTTCTCGGTCAATTGGGTAATACTATAGAGGATACCGTTTTGGGCCTGCAGTTCGACCCGGTCGAGGTCATAACTGAGCAAAATTTTCTGCAGCAGGGGTTTGAGCCGCGCGCTATCGGCGGTCAACTGGTTAAAATAGACGGCGTTGATCAGTTCGCCACTCTCCTGCAGTATCTGCAGGTCGCTAACGAGCTCACGCTGGAGTGAGGCGGTGGTCTGTTGTATCAGGTGGCCGGTGCGTTGAGATTTTTCCTGCAGCTCAATATTGAAACGAGTGTCGGTCATCTGGGAGAAGAGCAGGCTGACCAACAGCAGTGGCAGAACCGACAGCCCGAGCAGCGCCAGCAGAATTTTCCAACGTAAACTTAAAGATCTTAGCATCTAAATGTTTCCTCAGAGCAGCAGCAGGGCGTAGGGCAGAACTATAACAGAAAGAGCCTCTCCCGAGTTCTTTTTAGTGAGCCGGAATGCCATCAGCGACAATAGGTGGCAGGTTTGCTGTGTTGGATATGGCAAATTCGACAAATTTGTGGGTGAGCGAACAGTTGAAAAGGATTATAAG
>JAAXQE010000298.1 GCA_012974425.1 Geopsychrobacter sp. | reverse complement strand
AGATGTGTATAAGAGACAGGTTAATAAGTGGGATGATTCCAAAGAGGATGACCAATATAACTTTGTTGGACCTGCAATGTTCAACGGAGAAGAACTAATTAATGAAGAAATAGATGATATAAAAGAATCAAGTAAAACTTATGGTAAAGAAACTTTATGGACATCATTTACTACTAAATACTTTGCCAATATTATAAAACCATTTGGTAATTCAATTAATTCTTTAAATATTGAATATAAGAATACTTCAGTTGTTAATACTATTATTTCACCACTTATATCTTTTGATACTAATAAAGAAGTATTCAAATACACTGGATATTTAGGACCAAGAGATTTAGATCTACTGAAAGAATCTGGTTTACTATTTGACAGAATTATAGACCTTGGTTTTTTCGATATTATTGCTAGACCATTAAAAATAGCTCTCAAATTTTTCTACGGTTATCTCGGTAACTACGGTTTTGCTATTGTTCTGTTAACGGTTTGTATCAAGGCCATTTTCTGGCCATTGACTCAGAAGAGTTACCGTTCAATGAAGGATATGCAGAAACTTCAGCCCCAAATGCAGAAACTTCGGGCTAAACATGGCAAGGATAAACAAAAACTCAACCAGGAGATGATGGCTCTATATAAAGATAATAGGGTCAATCCCTTCGGCGGTTGCTTGCCGATGTTGGTACAGATACCGGTCTTCTTCGCGCTTTACCAGGTTCTACTCGGTGGAGTTGAGTTGCGACATGCGCCCTTCATGCTCTGGATTACCGATCTATCTGCAGCGGATACATTAATCAGCGATGCCCTGGGCCTTGGTTTTGCGCTTGGTCCATTGCCGGTAATCATGGGCTTTACCATGTTTTTACAACAGAAGATGACCCCGACCAATATGGATCCGATGCAGGCAAAGATAATGCTTTATATGCCAATTTTCTTTACCTTCATTTTTCTCAGCTTCCCCTCCGGCCTGGTTGTTTACTGGTTAATAAACAATCTGCTGACGATTGCTCAGCAGTATTTGATTAACCGCAAACCAGACTGATTTAATGTGGATCTGCAAGATATAATAATTGCTCCAGCTACCCCACCTGGAGAAGGTGGGGTAGCTATCATCAGACTCTCCGGCCAAGGTTGTGTTTATCTGGCCCAAAAGTTTTTTTACCCCAGTCGTTCGTTCGAATATCCAATTTCCCACACCCTCTATCATGGTTATTTAAAAAACGCTCAGGGTATTCAGGTAGACGAGGTCATGTTTGTCTTTATGGCTGGCCCACGCAGTTTTACCGCAGAGGATGTCGTTGAGATTCATTGTCATGGTGGTCAGCAAATAGTCTCCATGGTTTTACATGTTTTTTTGCAGGCCGGTGCTCGCCTTGCCCGACCCGGCGAATTTAGTTATCGCGCCTTTGTTAATGGTCGCATTGATCTGACACAGGCCGAGGCGATTGCAGATCTCATCCATGCACGTTCTGAAAAATCACATTCCCTTGCATTATCTCAACTAGATGGTCAACTTTCACAATCGCTATATAGCCATAAGCAATCAATAAAAGACTCTCTCTGTCTTATCGAAGCCTGGATAGATTTCCCGGAAGAGGAGTTACCTGCCGAGGATATTTGTAGTATTCGAAACGGAATTGCTGCTGCGGTAAGGCAGTTGGAGACTATGATTTGCAGCTACAATACAGGAAGGCTCTATTCCGAGGGTGTCTCCTTGCTGCTGCTGGGTAAACCCAATGTCGGCAAGAGTTCTTTGATGAATGCGCTGCTCGGTGAAGAGCGTGCCATAGTAACCGATATCGAAGGTACGACCCGCGACCTCTTGGAGGAGGGTTTGGTTATTAATGGCTTACCTGTGCGCCTAGTTGACACTGCGGGTATTCGCGAGAGCTGCGACCCAATTGAGCGCGAGGGTGTCATGCGTGCCCGCAAACGCATAGATTCCTCCGATCTGATTCTATTGCTTATAGATGGGTCTAGGGCGGTAGATGCTGAGGATTTCTCGGCCCTGAATATATGTTCTTCTTCTAAATATATTACCGTTGTTACTAAATCTGATTTAACTGAGAAAATAGATTTACCCGTAGAATTTAGTGAAAAAGTAGTTCACGTCTCGTCCAGAAAGCATGAGGGACTAGACCGTCTTCGTGAACAAATATATTTATCACTCATTGCAGATAGTTCTCGGGATGAAAATTCTATCTTACTCACCAGCCAACGGCACAAGGTTGCAGCGACTTCGGCAGTCAACTGTTTAAAACGATTCATTAAAGCACTGGATAGTTCACTCTCTTTGGAATTTCTTGCCACTGACCTACGCGAGGCCCTGGATGCCCTTGGTGGCATTACGGGTGAGACAACGACCGACGATGTGCTTGACGATATTTTTAGTCGATTCTGTATCGGTAAATAAATATGTTCCACGTGGAACATATGAGGGTTTTTATATGTTGGTAGGTTACGGAAAAGAATATCAAGTAATAGTCGTTGGTGCTGGACATGCTGGGTGTGAGGCAGCTCTTGCTGCTGCGCGGATGGGTTGTTCCACCTTGCTCTTGACGATGGGTCTCGATGTTGTCGCTATGATGTCCTGTAATCCCTCTATTGGTGGGTTGGCAAAGGGGCACATTGTTCATGAAATAGATGCCTTGGGCGGTGAAATGGGCCTGAATGCAGATGCAACCGCCATTCAGTTCAGGCGACTCAATACACGTAAGGGGCCAGCTGTTCGTGCAAGCAGGGCACAGTCTGACCGAATGACCTATAGCGCGCGCATGAAAAAAATCATTGAATCTGAAGAGATGCTCGATCTTAAGCAAGCAACTGTTATGTCGGTCGAGGTTGGTGAACGCGGTGTGCGTGGGGTGCGCACTCGTGAGGGTCTTTTTTTCGCCAGTCAGAATGTCGTGCTGACAACCGGCACCTTTATGCGAGGCTTGATCCATATGGGTCTGCAAAACTTTTCGGGGGGCAGGGCAGGGGAACCAGCTTCCCTCGGCTTGTCAGATTGCTTGCGCGATCTGGGTTTTTCTGTTGGTCGCCTGAAAACTGGAACACCGGCCAGGTTGAGTCAGCGCTCTATCGATTTTAGTAAATTGCAGGAACAGACAGGTGATACACACATACGTGGTTTCTCATTTTTGAATAATGGGCTTGATGTAAGTCAGTTGCCTTGCCATATCGCCAATACAAACGAGAGAACCCATGAAATAATCCGTAACAATCTACATCAATCACCTCTATATACAGGGGCCATTGAAGGAATAGGCCCCAGATATTGTCCTTCTATCGAAGATAAAGTCGTCAGATTTCCTGAACGAAATTCACATCAGACTTTTCTTGAACCGGAAGGTCGCGACAGTTCAGAAATATATCCGAGTGGCATGTCGACCTCACTACCTCCAGACGTACAGTTGCAGTTTTATCGTTCGATGGTCGGTCTTGAGCAAGTTGAAATTATGCGCCCTGGCTATGCAATCGAGTATGATTTTGTAGAACCGGTGCAGATAAGAAAATCCCTGGAAACAAAATTGATTGATGGGCTATTCAACGCAGGCCAGATCAATGGTACATCGGGTTATGAAGAGGCTGCTGCACAGGGTCTGATGGCCGGGATAAATGCCGCACGGCGAGCCATGCATAGGTCTCCTCTGGTGTTGGGTCGGGACCAGGCCTATATAGGGGTTATGATCGACGATCTGACGACTCAGCCAACCCGTGAGCCTTATCGTATGTTTACCTCCCGCTCAGAATATCGTTTGTTGTTGCGTGAAGATAATGCCGACCAGAGGCTGACCCCTTTGGGACGGGATGTCGGGCTGGTCGATGATAGTCGTTGGCTGAAGTATGAGGCAAAGCAGGTAGAATTTAGTAAGGGACTTAGAGTTATAGAGCAGCGACGAATCAGCTCAAGCCATAAAGAAATTTTAGATTCTTTAGAACTGGGTGATTTGAGTCAGGGCTTGAGCCTGAAGGAGGTATTACGCCGTCCCGAGATAGCCATTGAACAAATAGTTCCCTTTGTGGATGAACTCGCTAGCTGTGGAGCAGAGGCCCTGGAACAGTTAGAGATTGCCGTGAAGTACGAAGGCTATATTGAGCGCCAATATCAGCAGGTTGAGCGGATGAGGGGCCTTGAAGGCCAATCCTTGCCCGCTTCTATCGATTATATGCATATCACTGGGTTGTCGCAGGAAGTTAAAGAGAGGCTGGCCGAAGTCTTGCCTGAAACCTTGGGTCAGGCCAGTCGTATTCAGGGTGTAACCCCGGCAGCTATAGCCGTATTGAGTATTTATTTGAAGCGATGGAAAAAAGAACAGCAAAACTAAAAGCAGGTCTAGCGAAATTCGATATTTCCTTGACGGAAGCTACCTTGTTGCGTCAACTCGATTTTCTGGACGAAATGATTCGCTGGAGCAAGCGTATCAATTTGACCGCGATTCGAGATCAGGATGAGGGGATAGAGAAGCACCTGATCGATTCCTTGATTCTGCTCGGTTACTGTCATGGGAATTCTCTACTCGATATAGGAACTGGGGCAGGGCTGCCCTCAATCCCTTTAGCAATAGCAGATTCTGAGCTTCAGGTTGTCAGCGTTGAATCTGTGGGTAAGAAGGTTAATTTTCAAAAGCATATTCGACGCAGTTTTGATCTGAAAAATCTGACCCCGCTGAACTGTCGGGTCGAGGATCTGGCCAAGGAGAAAGGCTTTCCATTAATAACTGCGCGGGCCTTTGCGCCGATCGATAAAATACTCGAGCTTGTACAACCCCTACTGGGTGATGAGGGTGAGTTATTGCTGTTGCGTGGAGCCCGGGACGAACTTTCTCTGGAACAGACCGAATCTGCCATGGCTAAATACGACTTTCGGGTGAGGGCGCAACATTCATATTCTCTTCCCTTTAGTGGTTCACAGCGTCAAGTTCTGCAAATAATCCGAAACTAAAAAATATTAGCCCTTTTATGCTCGCAATAACGGATGATTAGACAGAAATGGGATGCTTTTGTCGGTTGGGCTGTGCTATTCTTGGCTTCTTTTCTGCCACAAGGAGCATTTTATGGCGCGAATCATGGCCGTTGCGAATCAGAAGGGTGGGGTCGGTAAAACCACGACCTCAGTTAATCTGGCAGCGTCACTTGCCGCAGCAGAACGTCGCACATTGCTGGTTGATATGGACCCCCAGGCCAATGCATGCAGCGGTCTTGGTGTTGATAAAACCGCTGTGATATCAACTGTCTACAACGCTTTGGTCGAAGATGCCGATGTGTCTTCAATCGTTGTGGGGAGTGACCTTGACTATCTGAATATCCTCCCATCGAATACCAATCTGATTGGTGCCGAAATCGAGCTGATCGATAATCCTGAGCGCGAGCTGCGCTTAAAGAAGGTGATTACACCTCTGGTCAATGAGTATGATTACATCATTATCGATTGCCCTCCTTCACTATCTCTGTTGACCCTGAATGCTTTGACTGCAGCTGATTCCGTTCTGGTGCCTTTGCAGTGTGAGTTCTATGCGATGGAGGGCCTGGGTCAGTTGATGCAGACAGTGCGTCTGGTCCAGGGCGAGCTTAATCCGCAGTTGAAGGTCGGCGGGATTTTGTTGACGATGTATGATGGTCGTAACAACCTCTGTCGCCAGGTGAGTGACGAGATTCGTAATCATTTTGGGGATAAGGTTTTTGAAACGGTCATTCCGCGCAATGTTCGCCTGTCTGAAGCCCCCAGTTTCGGTCAACCGGCAATCTGCTACGATATCGCATCTTCGGGTGCCCGCTCTTATCTGGAGCTAGCAAAAGAGATTATGGCACAGGAGGAAGTGTTTCATGGCTAAGCGACCCGCTCTCGGTAAAGGCATGGGTGCTTTATTGAATACGGCCGCCCAAGAGGGTGGTAAGAAGTATTTTCAATGCCCGATTGAAGAATTACGTCCCCACAGCAACCAGCCACGCAAAACCTTCAACGACGCTAAGTTGATCGAGTTGGCAGCGTCGGTCAAGGAGAAGGGGATTATCCAGCCACTCGTTGTACGCAGGGTCGATGATTTTTATCAGATCATTGCCGGTGAAAGACGGTGGCGGGCGGCTCAAAAGGCAGGCCTGGATAAGGTACCAGTGGTTATTCAGGATGTCAGTGAAGACTGGGCCCTAGAGATGGCTTTGATCGAAAATGTTCAGCGCGAGGACCTTAACCCCCTCGAAGAGGCCGAAGCCTACCAGTATCTGATCAACTCTTTTGATTTGTCACAGGAAGAGGTAGCAAAACGGGTTGGCAAAGAGAGACCCACGGTTGCTAATGCGTTGCGCCTGTTGAAACTGCCTGACAAGTTACGCAGCGATCTGAATGAGGGACGGCTCAGTATGGGCCAGGCGCGGGCTCTCCTGGCTCTGGTTAACGAAGAGGATATGACCGAGGCAGCACAGCAGGTTATCAGTAGGAAACTTTCAGTGCGCGAGACAGAGGCGCTGGTTAAGAAAATAAAGAGCTTTGGGGTTACACCGCCCAAGGCGGAGAAGGCAGCATTAGATCCTAATCTGGAGACTCTGGCGAATGCTATTACGCAACGCCTCGGTGCCAAGACTCGGGTTATGCCAAAGGGACGGGGTGGCAAGATAGAGGTCGGTTACCAGAACCTGGATGATCTTGATCGCCTGCTCGAAATTCTGGGTGTTTCCCTTTAGTTTACCGGTTTTGGTTTGTTCTTCTTTATTAAATATAAATGGAAAGCATGATGAAAAAAAAGAACCTAAGCATAGAAAAGTCTGATATCAAAGCATTCCTCGGACCAGGCAGTCAGTTTGAAGGGAAGCTCAGTTTTGATGAAATGGTGCGCCTGGATGGCCGTTTTATTGGGGAAATTCGTTCTACCGATACACTGGTGGTCGGGGATACCGCTGAAATAGAAGGCGATATCCATGTTGGCTGTCTGGTGCTGAGTGGCAATTTCAAGGGCAACATAACTGCCACTCAGCGAGTTGAACTCCTCGAGCCTGCTAAGGTTGAGGGTGTGATAGAGACACCGGTGCTTAAGATTGAGGAGAAGGTCCTCTTTAATGGTGAAATTCGCATGACCATTTAAAATATGTCGCTTGGTTGCGGGGTGTTTTGTGGATTTAGCCGCAGAAAGCACCCGAGAAAATGCACGAAATCGAGCCCTAAAGTCAGGGTTTGCGCGAAAAATATTGACATACCCCTAACCACATGGTAGCAATCTCCTGTTTTTAGCCACGGCTAAATTTTTTATATGGTTGTTTTGTATACAGTATACCGACAGATAAAACGCACTGTTATTCGATAAGAGGTGAAATAGTGATCAGTCTCGACTGGACTCTGGTACTGCAGTTTTTTAATTTTATTGTCCTGCTCTTCATCTTGAACAAGGTTCTCTATCGTCCCTTGCTCAAGGTTATGAATCAGCGCCGCGAAAAAATCGAAGATAGCAAGGCACGTGCTCGTGAAGTTGAGAGCGCAGTTGATGAAAAGATGCAGCGTTATCAAGAGCAGTTGAACGCAGCCAAGGCTGCCGCTACCCTGGAACGTGCTGATTTACGTAAGGCGGGGCACCAGCAGGAAGCAATCATTACCAGGGAAGCTCAAGAGAAAGCAGTGACTCGCATCAATACTATTCGCGAGCAGGTTGGTAAGGAGGCTGTTGAGGCAGGGCAGACTCTGAATAATGAAGCGAAAGCTCTGGCCGGACAGATTGCCGCGAAGGTACTTGGCCGGGAACTGGCCTGATAAATACAAAAAGGGATATCGATGCGTGCAACAAGAACAATATTACTGACATTGGCAATGCTGCTCCTGATAACGGGCGTGGCCTCTGCGGCGGGTGCCGACAGCGGCGTACTGATTAAAGATTTTGTCTACCGGGTCTTTAACTTTACCATTGTCGTTGGCATCCTCATCTATTTTCTGGCCAAGCCACTTAAAAAGGGCTTGTCTGGCCGGCGCGATGAGATTGAACAGGCATTGGCAGAGGCTGAGCAGGTAAAGCTCGCCGCTGAGGCCAAGTTTGCCGAGTATGATCAGAAGCTCGCAACCGCAAATGCCGAGATTTTAGAAATCAGTGCAGCAATTAAACGTGAAGGCGAGCTGGAGAAAGAGAAGATCATCTCGAGCGCGCGTGACATGGCAACCAAGATTGAGCAGGAGGCTGAAAAAGCCGCCGCTCTCGAGATTGCCAAGGCACGTAAAGAGCTTCAAGCAGAAGCGGTTCGGCTCTCGGTTGAGCTGGCTGAAGACCTGTTGAAAAAGAACTTTACCAGCGCAGATGATACCCGTCTGATCGACGAGTATATGCAAAAGGTGGGAGAGTTACATTGAGTAACGGTGCGATTTCAGTAAGATATGCCAAGGCTTTGCTCACAATCGGCAAGGAACAGGGGCAGGTTGAGCCCTATGCCGATGAGCTTTCGTCAGTTGCTGCAGTTATGAGCGAACATGATATGTTGCGTCTTCTTCTTGATAGCCCGACCTTTCCGGTCGAAAAGAAGAGTGCCATCATGTCCGACGTTGGTACGGCAATGAAGTTAAGTGATGGAATGAAAACTTTTCTTGGCCTGTTGGTCGAGAAAGGGCGGGTTGTTCAGCTCCCGCAGATTGCCGATAATTATCGTAAATTCGCAGATGACATTTCGGGGATTGTCCGCGCAACGCTGACCTCGGCTCATTGTCTTGATGATAAGACGAATGAGACGATTCGCAGCGGCCTTGAAAAGCAGACTGGTAAAAAGGTTGTTCTCAACCTTTTGGTCGATCCGGAACTGATCGGTGGCGTCACAGCCGAGATGGGCGGGAAGCTTTTCGACGGAAGCGTGAAAACCCAGCTTAAGCAGATCGCAGATACCTTAGCAAAGGGGTGACCTAATATCATGGAAATCAGAGCAGAAGAAATCAGTGCAATTATCAAGAAGCAGATCGAGGGGTTCGGCCGTGAGGTTGAAGTCAGCGAAACCGGTACCATCATTTCCGTAGGCGATGGTATCGCCCGGATTCATGGTCTCGACAAGGCTATGGCCGGTGAGTTGCTGGAGTTCCCAGGTGGCACCATGGGCATGGTCCTTAACCTTGAGGCCGATAACGTTGGTGCCGCTATTCTTGGTGATTCGGAGCATATCAAGGAAGGCGACATGGTTAAGCGGACCGAGCAGATCGTGCGCGTACCGGTTGGCGAAGCCCTGGTTGGGCGGGTTGTTAACGGGATCGGCATCCCGATTGATGGCAAGGGTGATATCGAAACCGACACCTACAGCCAGGTTGAGCTCAAGGCGCCAGGAATCGTCGCACGTAAGTCGGTTCACGAGCCGATGCAGACCGGACTCAAGGCGATCGATGCCATGGTCCCGATCGGTCGGGGCCAGCGTGAGCTGATCATCGGCGACCGTCAGACCGGCAAGACCGCGGTTGCCACCGATACCATCATCAATCAGAAGGGCAACGGCGTTACCTGTATCTACGTTGCTATCGGCCAGAAGCGTTCGACGGTTGCTCAGGTTGTCGAAAAACTGCGTCAGCACGGTGCGATGGATTACACTATTGTTGTTGCTGCGACCGCATCCGATCCGGCGCCACTGCAGTTTATCAGCCCCTACACCGGTGTCACCATGGGTGAGTACTTCCGTGATAACGGCAAGCACGCCCTGATCATCTATGATGATCTCTCCAAGCAGGCTGTTGCTTATCGTCAGCTCTCCTTGTTGCTGC
>JAAXQE010000100.1 GCA_012974425.1 Geopsychrobacter sp. | reverse complement strand
CTAGCGGCTATGATTACATTTTGTTGGATACTATCCACTAAACTTCACTTCTACACTCATACTTGATTCGGGAGTTGCACAATGAGGTCACTGCTGTTTGCCGGTGTTTGTTTGCTATTACTGACCGCCTGTTCCCTGGATGTTAAAATGCAACAGGCGGAGGGTTTTGCGCCATTGGCTCAACCGCAGACCGTTTTTGTCGCTCCTTTTACGACGATTATGGTTCCTGACGAGGTTACCGAGGGACTCTTCGATCACTTTATCGACAGCCTCAATGCCTCTCAGGCAGAGGCAGACCTGATGTATGTCATCCTCAAGCAAGGCATTGATGGTATCGACCCCGCATGGTTAAGCACTCACGACTATGTCACGGGAGAGATCTTTGCCTACGTTGAAGAGATTGGCAGTTCAACCGCTTCGATCCGTGCAAAAAATCGGATCCGCCTCTTTCAAGCCGGGCAGGCCGAGCCGACTCTAAGGCTCGATTATCCGATCGAGATCTTTTATGAAAAAGACTATCTTTCCCTTGAGGACGCCCGGCGTAAACTGGCCGTTAAAATTTCCGACACTATGGCCCGCAAACTGAGTGAAGCCCTGGCTGGAGGCTGATATCAACCGGCCTGACGGCCTTTAGCACTCTTTTTGATTGAGTGCTAATAAACCCCTTGACAATTCCCCGGAAGCGATTATTATCCAAGTCCTTAGCACTGTCTTTATGGGAGTGCTAACGTTTTTTTTAGCAGCGCCTTTGTCCTGATGGGCAGGTTTGCTGACAAGTGACTTGAGCTGGCCATTTCGTGGTCAGAATCATTAAATCAGTAACAGAAAGGGAGCAACAAAATGAAGCTGAGACCTTTGCAGGATCGTATTATTGTTGAGCGGATTGAAGAGGAAACCACTACTGCGGGTGGCATCATCATCCCGGATACCGTCTCCAAGGAGAAGCCGCAAGAAGGCAAGATTGTTGCCGTCGGCAAGGGCAAGATGAATGATGAGGGCAAGCTGATCCCGATGGACGTCAAGGTTGGTGATCTGGTGCTCTTCGGCAAGTATGCCGGTAGCGAAGTCAAGGTCGATGGCGTTGAGTATTTGATCATGCGTGAGGATGATATCCTCGGTGTGGTTGAAAAATAAATTCTGGTCTGTTTAAAAAACATTATAAAAATGGAGGAACAAAAATATCATGGCTAAAGAGATTCTCTTTTCTGTGGATGCCCGCGCCAAGATCCTTAACGGCGTTAACGCCCTGGCCGATGCGGTCAAGGTGACCCTCGGTCCCAAGGGCCGTAACGTTGTCATCGACAAGTCGTTCGGCGCGCCGTTGATCACCAAGGACGGCGTCACTGTCGCCAAAGAGATCGAGCTGGAAGACAAGTTCGAAAACATGGGCGCCCAGTTGGTTAAAGAAGTCGCTTCCAAGACTTCGGACGTTGCCGGTGACGGTACCACCACCGCGACCGTGTTGGCTCAGTCGATCTATCAGGAAGGTGTCAAGCTGGTCACCGCCGGTCACAATCCGATGGAGATCAAGCGCGGTATTGACAAGGCTGTTATGGCTGCGGTTGAGGCCATGGCCAAGCTCTCCAAGCCGATCAAGGATCACACCGAGATTGCTCAGGTTGGTACCATCTCGGCCAACAGCGACGAGACCATCGGCAACATCATCGCCGAGGCGATGGAAAAAGTCGGTAAAGAAGGCGTTATTACGGTTGAAGAGGCCAAGTCGATGGATACCAGCCTCGAGACTGTTGAGGGTATGCAGTTCGATCGCGGTTACCTCTCCCCTTACTTCGTCACCGATGCCGAGCGCATGGAATCTGTGATGGAAGACGCGCTGATCCTGATCTATGACAAGAAGATCAGCACCATGAAGGATCTGCTCCCGGTGCTTGAGCCGGTTGCCAAGCAGGGTCGTCCACTCCTGATCATCGCCGAAGATATCGACGGCGAAGCGCTGGCCACTCTGGTCGTCAACAAGCTGCGTGGCACCTTGAATATCTCGGCGGTTAAGGCTCCGGGTTTCGGTGATCGTCGCAAGGCGATGCTCGAAGATATCGCCTGTCTGACCGGCGGTACCCTGATCTCTGAAGAGGTCGGTTTCAGTCTCGAAAATGCGACTCTCGATATGCTCGGCACCGCCAAGCGCGTCGTGATCGACAAGGACAACACAACCATCATCGACGGTGCCGGTGAGGAAGCTGCTATTTCTGGGCGGGTCAAGGTTATCCGTGCCCAGATCGAAGAGACCAGCAGCGACTACGATCGCGAAAAGCTGCAAGAGCGCCTGGCCAAGCTGGTCGGCGGCGTTGCTGTGGTCAAGGTTGGCGCTGCCACCGAGACCGAGATGAAAGAGAAGAAAGCCCGCGTCGAGGATGCTCTGCATGCTACCCGCGCAGCGGTTGAAGAAGGTATCGTCCCTGGAGGCGGTGTCGCTCTGATCCGTTGTATTGGTGCGGTCAAGACGCTCAAGCTCGATGGTGAGCAGCAGTTCGGTGCCAATCTGATCCTCCGTGCCCTCGAGCAGCCTCTGCGTCAGATTGCGATCAACGCCGGTCACGAAGGCGCTATCGTGGTTGACATGGTTGGCAAGGGCAAGGGCTCTTACGGTTTTGACGCGCAGAACGACATCTACTGCGACATGCTTGAGTCTGGGATCCTCGATCCGACCAAGGTGACCCGTTTTGCGTTGCAGAACGCTGCTTCGGTCGCAGGTCTGATGCTGACCACCGAGGCGATGGTTGCCGACAAGCCGTCTGACGATGGCGGCGGCATGCCTGGTGGCATGCCTGGCGGCATGGGTGGCATGGGTGGCATGGGCGGCATGATGTAACCGCTTCCCCGCAAATGTTGAATGAAAGGCCCCACCGGACAATCGTCCGGTGGGGCCTTTTTTTTATGGAGCAGGCTGAAGCCGTGCCAGATGTCTACTAAGTGGTAGTATGTGAGAATGAGGTTCTTTCTCGCTGCAGAAGGTGGTGGATGGATAAGCTGTTCAAGACTAAGGTTATTGGATGATCGGTCCCCTCTGCTGGTTGACATTATTATTGATTCTGATTCCAGCTCCGATGTGGTCGGCGCCGCTGTCGGTGCCGCTGTCGGCGCGATTGCGGGCGGTCTTGACCACTGCGATTGAACCGGTACCG
>JAAXQE010000001.1 GCA_012974425.1 Geopsychrobacter sp. | reverse complement strand
CTAGGCCTGCTCGGCCAACCAGCGCTCGGCGTCGATCGCCGCCATGCAGCCGGTCCCCGCCGCGGTGATCCCCTGCCGGTAGACGCTGTCTCTGACGTCGCCACAGGCGAAGACCCCCTCGATATTCATCTTGGTCGATCCGGGCTGCGGCAGCAGATAGCTGTTTTCGTCGATATCCAGATGGTCGCCGAAGAGGGCGGTGTTCGGCGTATGGCCGATGGCGACGAACATCCCCGTCGCACCGAGCTCTTTTTGGGCCCCGCTCTTCAGGCATTTGACCCGCAGGTCGGTCATCCCCCTGGTCTCGTCGCCGAGCACCTCATCGACTGCGGTATTCCAGAGGATCTCGATCTTAGGGTTGTTCAAGACCCGCTTCTGCATCGCCTTGCTCGCCCGCAGTTCATCGCGGCGGTGGACCAGGAAGACCTTTTCGCAGAAGTTGGTCAGAAAGCTCGCCTCCTCGAGGGCCGTATCCCCGCCGCCGACAACCGCCACCTTCTGCCCCTTGAAGAAGAAGCCGTCGCAGGTCGCGCAGGCCGAGACGCCGCGCCCCTTGAAGCGGGACTCGCTCTCAAGGCCCAGATATCTTGCCGAGGCGCCGGTGGAGATGATGAGGGCGTCGCAGGTATAGAGCTTATCCCCCTGGAAGAGCCGAAAAGGGCGCTGCGCGAGGTCGACCGCCGTGATCTCGCCGAACTCGACCTCGCTATCGAACCTCTTCGCCTGCGCCTCCAGGCGGTTCATCAACTCGCTGCCGTCGATCCCTTCGGGGAAGCCGGGGAAATTCTCGACCTCGGTGGTAGTGATCAGTTGTCCGCCCTTCTGCGGGCCGCTGATCACCAGCGGCGCCAGATTGGCGCGCCCGGCATAGATGGCCGCAGTGTAGCCGGCCGGACCGGAACCGAGGATGATCAGCCTGCGGTGGCTGCGCTTATCGACAGCCTTTTCCAGCCCCAAAAGGCCGTTCAGCTTAGCAGCCATCTCCAGGGCGAAGAGGTCGTCGTATCCGCCGACATGAAGGTCGCCGATGAAGATCTGCGGCACGGTCAGCCGCCCGCCCGCTCGCGCGATCATCTCGTCGCGCTTTTCGGGCTGGAGATCGATGCGGATCTCTTCGAACTCGGCGCCCTTCGACTTCAGCAACTCCTTCGCCTTAACGCAATACGGACAGGTTTCCTTCGAATACACAACAACCCTGGTCATTTTGACTCTCCCTGGATCAAGCGGTTGGTTGGTCCAGATCGGCCGGATGGTCCGATCTGCATTCTGGTTTGCAGTGCTCAACTAAAAGCGCGTCTTAATGGTCCCAGTCTTGCCCGGCTCTGCTTCCGCGACACCGAAGGCCAGCGGCAGGCCGCGCAGTTGCCGGTCCGGGTCCCCCTCCTCGAAGCGCAACGCCGCGAAACCCTCCGCACGGAGCAGTTCCACGGCTTCGGCGGAGAGGACGCAGTAGGGGCCCCGGCAGTAGGCGAGAACCTCGCGGTCCCTGGGGAGCTCCTCCAGGCGACGCCTGAGTTCCGGCAGGGGGATGGAGATCGCCCCGGGCAGATGCCCGGCAAGGAATTCCTCCGCAGGCCGCACATCGAGGAGCGTCGCCTCCCCTTCACGGATGCGCTCGAGGAGAACTTGCTGACCGACCGCCTCGAAATCCTTTTCCCCGCCGAAGAAATCGCGGCTGATCTGCTCGATCTCGGCCAGGCGGGCCTGACCGAGGCTGCGCATTACGAGGAAGAACTCGCCAACCGCCGGCTCGGCAACACGGTATATGACGTGCAGCCCGTTCTTTTCTGCCTCGACCAGGCGGGCACCGCGCAGAACCTGGAGGTGCTGCGAGGTATTGGCGGTACTGAGGTTCGCTGCGCTGGCCAGGGCTTCGACGCTGCGCTCGGCCTGGCAGAGCAGGTCGAGCAGTTCCAGCCGCTTGGGGCTGGAGACTGCCTTGCCGATCCGCGCAAACTGTTCGTAGATGGCGTCCTTGAACCGCCGCTCGCTCGCTGTCATTCATCTCTCCACAGTAATCAATTGAATGGTTGAATACTACGGAACGACCGGTCAGTCAAGGGGATTATCCTCGCCTTGGCGCAATACATGGGAAATGGAGAGTTGCCGACTGACCGGCTAGCGCGTTCCCACCCGGCCCTTGCGTGCTGAACAGGCGGGCGCCCGAGCCACTCAATTTGCAGATGACGCGGCAGCGGCGATCTGGCATCCTGTCAACTATGGAGAATGATTTGAAACAGCCTGAAGAGACACAACCCGAGTGGCTGGCGCTGGCGGCAGATCTGCGCGCCACTGCTGCATCAGCCCCCCTCACCAAGAAACAGATCCGCCGCTGGGGACTGGTGTTAGAGGCGCGCGAGGTGCCCTTTCGCAACGAAGCGCACGGCAAAGGCTGGCTGCTCAAGGTCCCAGCCGCTGACCTTAAACGCGCCAGTGAAGAGTTGCGCCGTTACGAGGAGTCGAACCACAACTGGCCGCCACCCCTCCCCGCAGAGAACCCCCAGCACGACAACCTGCTGCCTTGCCTTTCGGTCCTGCTGCTGGTCGCCTGCTTCCACAATCTGACCCAACTCGATATCGACCTGTTCGACCACCGGCCCATCGACTGGATCGGCCTCGGCAACGCCCACGCCGGCAAGATCCTCCAGGGTCAGTGGTGGCGCCTGCTGACCGCCCTCAGCCTGCACGCCGATTTGATCCACCTGTTCAGCAACCTGAGCCTCGGTGGTCTGTTCATCGTACGGCTCTGCCGCGACCTGGGGGCCGGGCTGGGCTGGAGTCTGCTCCTGGCGAGCGGTCTGCTGGGTAATCTGTGTAATGCTTTTTTGCAGCAATTCGACCATCGTGCCGTCGGCGCCTCAACCGCCGTCTTCGGCGCGGTCGGGCTGGTCGCCGCCATCGGCCTGATCCGCTACCGCGACAATCTGCGCCGGCGCTGGCCGCTACCGATTGCGGCAGCGCTGGCACTGTTGGCCCTGCTCGGCAGCTCAGGCGAACGCACCGACCTGGGGGCCCACCTGTTCGGCTTTATCTGTGGTTTTGGCTTGGGGCTGGCGGCTGAATACCTGATGGGGCGTTACGGGCGCCCCGGAGTCTGGCTTAATCGAGCACTCTGTCTGGGTTGCGGATTGTTGATGCTGCTGGCCTGG
>JAAXQE010000026.1 GCA_012974425.1 Geopsychrobacter sp. | reverse complement strand
CACCGAAAAAGGCTTGGGCTAAAGCCCATAGTTTTCACTAGCGCGATGGAACAATTGACCCGCCGGGCACAACGCCCGGCATCACACCAAACAGGCCCGACTGGGCGAAACCGAAAAAGGAAACCTTTGCTATCATGATCAAACGACAGATGAAAAGCGCAGCCACTATTTTGCTTATGCTATTGACCCTGGCGACTGCTAGCTGGTCCATGGAGCCCAACGACTCCGCAGCCCTCAGCGGCCTGCAGCAGAGCAAGGGCATCTTCCTGCTTTCGACTGGGGACCCGCAGATGGCCGCCTTCTACCTGGAGGGCGTCAAATCCTCCCACCAGTCCATGGCGAAGCAGAAGGTCAAACCAGAGACCATCGTCGTCATCATTGGCCCCGCTGTCCGACTTTTGACCACTGAGCCTGCCGCCGAATTGGCTGAAAGCAAAGAAGCAATCGAGGCCATCGCCACCTCGATCCGCGAGCTGAATGAACTGGGGATCAGGATGGAGGTCTGCGCCATTGCCACCGACTACTTCAAGGTACCCAACGACAAACTCCTTCCACAACTCGACCTGGTCGCCGACGGCTGGATCTCGCTTATCGGTTACCAGAACAAGGGCTACGGCTTCGTTCCCAGCTTCTAAGCATAAATGCTCAGCGCCGAGAGCGCCTGACCCGATAACGGGCTGACGCTGCCCTCTCTGGGTCAGGACTTACGGGCGGAAGGACCTAATGGTTTAGCTACTTTCAAATCGCAGCTTCATGCTCCTGTTTTCCGCCCAGGTGGTTGCCTTGATAGGAACGGGACTGACCACTCTGGCGCTCTCCCTGCTGGCGTACGATCTGGCAGGGGGAGACGCCGGGCTGGTGCTGGGCACGGCGCTGGCGGTAAAAATGCTCGCCTATGTTGGCATCTCTCCCGTCGTCGGAGCCTTCGCCCACCGGCTGCCGCGCAAACCGCTGCTGGTCGCCCTCGATCTGCTGCGGGCCGCTATCGTCTTCTGCTTCCCGTTTGTGGATGCGCTCTGGCAGATCTATCTGCTGATCTTTCTCATCAGCGCCTGCTCGGCTGGTTTCAAGACCGTCTTCCAGGCGGTCATTCCCGAGATCCTCCCGACGGAGCAGGAATACACCCGCGCTCTTTCCCTCTCGCGCCTCGCCTACGACCTGGAAAACCTGCTCAGCCCGGCCCTGGCGGCGCTGGCGCTGACCCTGTTCAGCTATCACGGCCTGTTCGCGGTCAACGGCGTCGCCTTTGTCATTTCGGCCCTGTTGGTGATTTCAGCCGTCATCCCCGCCGGCTCCTTCGTCATCGTCAACAGCGTGGTCTACGTTCGCGACTTTCTGGGCGGCAGCGACCGGGATACGGCGCTGGTGTTTGCCGCGTCGGGGGCAGGCTCCATGCTGGCCGGCGTTCTTTTCGGCGCAGTTCGCTCTTTCCCACGCCTGAGCAGCCCCGTAGCGGGGCAAAGCCCCTTCTTACGGCTCAAGGGTTTGAGGCGCTCAGCGTCAGAACCTGTGTGCCTGCTGCTTGGAAAATTATGTCCCGGAAAAAACCATCCGATTTTAAAGATTAATAACTTGTTAAGGAATAGGAGATACATGTGGAAAAATATGATGTTGCTGTTATTGGAGCCGGTGCCGGAGGCTTGAATGTTTCTTTTACCGCTTTAAAAATGGGGAAAAAAGTCCTGTTGATTGAGAAAAACAAGCCGGGTGGAGAATGCACCTGGACAGGCTGCATACCGAGCAAGGCATTGATCCATATTGCCGATGAAATCAATACGGCGAAAAAATATGCTGAGATAAAAATCGACAGCGAAGCCATCTTAAAAAAGGTCAGGGAGCTCAGAGCCACTGCCCACCAGGCAGAGTCGGTCGAATCCCTGGAAGAAGCGGGGCTAAACTATCTGAATGGGACCGCAAAGTTTGTCGACAAAAACACTCTGGATGTTGATGGGAACAAAATCCGAGCCGAAAAAATATTTGTCTGTACCGGCACCTCGGCCGCCGTTCCGGATATCCAGGGGCTGGACAAGATAAGCTATCTGACCAATGAAAATATATTCTCCCTGAACCGCTTCCCCGCGAGCATGATTGTGCTCGGGGCGGGGGCCATCGGGGTTGAGCTGTCGCAAGCGATGAACCGGTTGGGCGTCAAGGTGACATTGGTCGAAATGGCCGACAGCATCCTTTTCCGCGAGGAAAAAGATCTGGCCTTAAAGCTGGAAGGTATCCTGGCCCAAGAGGGGGTAGAGATAATGACCTCCGCAAAGGCGATGGAGGTCGGTAAAGATGCTGAGGGTGTGCATTTAGTCGTTGCGCAAAACGGCGCGACAAAAGTAATAACCGCTGAAAAAATACTCATTGCAACCGGCCGGACGCCAAACCTGGCAGGCTTCGGGTTGGATAAAATTGGGGTCAAGTATAGTAAAAAATGGATTGAAGTCGATGAGTATCTGGAAACAGCGGCGGAAGGCGTCTACGCCGCAGGCGACATTGTCGGCCCTTATCTGTTTTCCCATATGGGAGGAGTGCAGGGAAGGTTGGCGGTCAAGAATGCCTTCGGCGCAGAAAATGAGAAGGTCGATTATAGCAATGCGGCCTGGTGTACCTTTACCCATCCCGAGTTTGCCAGAACCGGCCTCACAGAAACGCAGGCACGTGAACGTTACGCTGACAAGATCAAGGTCTACAGCTATGACTACAAGGATATAGACCGCGCGGTCGTAGAGGAAAAAACTGAGGGTCTGTTTAAGCTTATTTGTGATGAGGATGGGTACGTTGTCGGGGCAAGTATCCTCGGTGAAAGAGCCTGTGAAGTCCTCTGTGAATTGCAGGTTGTGAAAACATTTAAGCTGAAGTTTTCAGAGCTGGGCAAGGTTATTCATCCCTACCCCTCCTACAGCGAGACGCTATTCAACATGACCATGCAGGACTAAGCAGGGCTGCTGCGCCAGGCGGTGGGCCAGGCGGTGGGCCCACCGCGATGCCGTTTTTGCGACAGGAGGCAATCACGGACCTGATTTCACCTCACTGCCTAGCTCTTACACCAGGCTGCAAAAAATATGGGCAGCATGCTTCATGCGTGAATTGAGGACAAGACAGCAGCAAAACCTTAATCTCAACAAAAACAGCGGTATAGCTAACTTCTGAAAACTTGGCACAACCCCTGCTATTGTAATGATCCGTAACACGAATCACAATGCTGTGACTCAATCAAAATGGCAAAGATGCCCAAAGGACCCTCACCGGCCTTTGGGCATCTTTTATTTTTGGCGCACCGCTTAGCGCCACCCGGCAACGAAGCCCATCTTTCGCACCCATCTCTGTGCGGCAGCTGGGCTTTTTTTGTTGCAGAATCAATTGATACGTCAGGTCATACCCGCACAGGTAGTGAAAGACAACATCAACGCAGATGCCGCCAGAGATCTGCTGCGGAACAGGCCTTAACCGAAGATGGCTATCGCCATCGGTATTCAAGGAGAACGAAAATCATGGCTGAGAAAAAACTTCGTCAAATCGCGATCTATGGCAAGGGCGGCATCGGCAAATCGACCACCACCCAGAACACGGTGGCTGGCCTCGCCTCTCTCGGTAAGAGAATCCTGATCATCGGCTGTGATCCCAAGGCCGATTCGACCCGTCTGATCCTGCACGCCAAGGCGCAGGACACGGTGATGGACAAGGTGCGTGAGTTGGGGACCGTCGAGGACCTGGAGCTGGAGGATGTGTGTAAGCGCGGTTACGGCGATGTCATGTGCGTCGAGTCGGGTGGTCCCGAGCCAGGTGTCGGATGCGCCGGGCGTGGGGTTATCACCGCGATCAACTTTTTGGAAGAAGAAGGCGCTTACACTCCGGACCTCGACTATGTCTTCTATGACGTCTTAGGTGACGTCGTTTGTGGCGGTTTCGCCATGCCGATCCGCGAGAACAAGGCCCAGGAGATCTACATCGTGGTCTCCGGTGAGATGATGGCGATGTACGCCGCCAACAATATCTGTAAAGGGATCGTCAAGTACGCCGCCTCGGGCAGCGTGCGCCTCGCCGGTCTGATCTGTAACAGCCGTGAGACTGATCGTGAAGCCGATCTGATCGAAGCCCTGGCCGCACGTCTCGGTACTCAGATGATCCACTTCGTGCCGCGTGACAATCAGGTTCAGCGCGCCGAACTGCGTCGCATGACGGTCATCGAGTACTCCCCGGACCACAAGCAGGCTGCCGAGTACCGCACCCTGGCGCAGAAGATCGTCGACAATAAGATGTTCGTCGTTCCGACCCCGCTCGAGATGGAAGACCTGGAAGACCTGTTGATGGAATTCGGCATCATGGAAGCGGAAGACGAGTCGAT
>JAAXQE010000025.1 GCA_012974425.1 Geopsychrobacter sp. | reverse complement strand
AACAAGAAGGTTGTCCCCGGGGTCATGAGTCAGCGCGGCTGTGCCTATGCTGGTGCCAAAGGGGTGGTCTGGGGCCCGATCCGCGACATGGTGCATGTTTCCCACGGCCCGGTCGGCTGTGGGGTTTACAGCTGGGGTACGCGGCGTAACCTGATGCAGGGCATCCCCGGGGTCACCTCCTTTCCGATGGATTTCACCTCTGACTTTCAGGAGCGCGACATCGTCTACGGCGGTGACCTTAAACTGGAAAAACTGCTCAAGGAAGCGGATGAACTCTTTCCGCTCAATAAGGGGATGTCGATCCTCTCAGAATGTCCGGTCGGTCTGATCGGTGACGATATCAACGCCGTCGCCAAGAAGATGGAAAAAGAACTCGGCAAGCTGGTTGTGCCCTGTAACTGTGAGGGTTTCCGCGGCGTCTCCCAGTCGCTCGGTCACCACATCAGTAACGACTCGATCCGCGACCATATCATCGGCAAGTTTGAGTTTAAGGAAGCAGCTGGTCCTTATGATGTCGCCCTGATCGGGGATTACAACATCGGCGGTGACGTCTGGGCGGCCAAGCCGATCCTTGAAGAGATTGGGCTTAACGTCAAGAGCATCTGGACCGGTGATGGCGAAGTCGAGAAGATCGGCGCGACCCATTCGGTCAAGCTCAACCTGATCCACTGCTACCGCTCGATGAACTACATGTGCAAGGTGATGGAAGAGAAATGGAATATTCCATGGCTCGAGTACAACTTCTTCGGCCCGACCAAGATCGAAGAGAGTCTGCGCGCCATAGGTGAGCTGTTCGACGACAAAATCAAGAAGAACGTCGAGAAGGTGATCAAGAAGTACAAGCCGGAGATGAAGGCGGTCACCGACGAGTACCTGCCGCGTCTCGAGGGTAAGACCGCGATGCTCTTCGTCGGTGGTCTGCGTCCGCGCCACACCATCGGTGCCTATGAGGACCTGGGCATCCAGATCACCGGCGCCGGTTACGAGTTCGCCCACCAGGACGACTATGACCGCACCGCGCCGGAGATGGCCAAGGGCACCCTGATCTATGACGACGTCTCCGAGTTCGAGCTGGAGAAGTTCGTCGAAGAGCTCAAACCTGACCTGGTTGGCAGCGGTATCAAGGAGAAGTATGTCTTCCAGAAGGCCGGCATCCCCTTCCGTCAGATGCACAGCTGGGATTACTCCGGCCCTTATCACGGCTATGAAGGTTTCAAGATATTCGCCCGCGATATCGACATGGCGATCAATTCGCCGACTTGGAGCCTGGTGAAATCACCGTTTTAGAAGCATTTACCACAGAGTACACGGAGGACACAGAGGAAGAGCACAAGCGGTCTAAAGGTTTAAACCCTTAACGCTTTGGGTTTAGTGTTTAAGCGACTTTCTCCGTGAACTCTGTGCCCTCTGTGGTGAAAACATAGGAGATGATTATGAGTGCAGCAGAAGCAGCAGTAGCATTAAAACAAGTCACCGAACACTCTCCAGAAGAGATTGAACGGGTCAAAAATTGGATCAATACCGACGAATATAAAGAGAAAAACTTTGAGCGCACCGCGCTGGTGGTCAACCCGGCTCACGCCTGTCAACCCCTGGGTGCGCAGATGGTTGCGACCGGCTTCGAAGGCGCCCTGCCCTTCATTCACGGTTCTCAGGGTTGTGCTTCCTATTTCCGCAGTACCTTCAGTCGTCATTACCGTGAGCCTGCGGCGGCGACCTGCGACGCCATGACCGAGGACGGCGCGGTCTTCGGCGGCCAGAACAACCTGTTCGAAGGGCTGGAGAACGCCTACGCCCTGTACAAGCCGAAGATGATCCCGATCTTCACCACCTGCATGCCCGAGGTTATCGGCGACGACCTGAACGCGTTCTCCAAGAACGCCAAGCAGCAGGGTTTTATCCCCGAGGACCTGCCGACCCCCTACGCCAACACCCCGAGCTTCAACGGCTCGCACATCCATGGCTACGATGCCATGCTCAAGAGCATTCTGGTCACCCTGACCGAGGGGCAGAAGGTTGAAGGCAAGTGTACCGGCAAGCTGAACATCATCCCCGGCTTCGACGGCAACGTCGGCAACCTGCGCGAGTACAAACGCATTGCCGAACTGATGGACATCCCCTACTGCATGCTGGCCGATGTCTCCGACGTCTTCGACTCGGGTTGCGACGGTGAGTACAAGCTCTACCCCGGTGGCACCAAGATGGAAGACGCGGCCGAGTCGATCAATGGCAAGGCGACCATCTCGCTGCAAAAATACTCGACGGTCACTACCATGAAGTGGATCGAGTCCGAATATGCGGGTGAGAAGGCGACACTGCCGCTGCCATTCGGGGTCAAGAAGACCGACGAATTTATCCTCAAACTCTCCGAACTGTTCAACAAGCCGATCCCCGAAGAGCTGAAGGCCGAACGTGCCCGCGCGGTCGATGCCATGACCGACGCGCATCAGTACCTGCATGGCCGCAAGTTCGCCATCGCCGGTGACCCGGACTATCTGATCGGTATCGTGACCTTCCTGCTCGAGATGGGCGCGCGCCCCTGGCACATCCTCTGTTCACGCTCGACCAAGAAGTTCAAGAAAGAGATGGACGCGCTGCTTGAAACCTCGCCCTTCGGCGAAGGCTGCACCTGCTACATCAACAAGGACCTCTGGCACATGCGTTCTCTGCTGGTGACCGATCCGGTCGACGGCATCATCGGCGATACCCACGCCAAGTGGGCGGCACGCGATGCCAAGATCCCGCTGTTCCGCATCGGCTTCCCGATCATCGACCGGGTCAATCTGCACCGCACCCCGGTGGTCGGCTACAACGGCGCAATCAGCATGCTAAGCATGATCGCCAACAAGTTCCTCGATATCAAGGACGAGACCTGTGAAGACCAATGGTTTGAGATGATGAGATAGGCCGGGCGCTAGGCGCTAGGCATTGGGCGTTAGGCTCTGGGTTTCGATTTTCCCAGTGACCAGCGCCTAGTGCCAAACGCCTTCTCCCAGAGGAGAAGAGATGTCCAGAACCCGCCGTCTTGAATTGGTTCGAACAACTGCCCGAGAAGGATATTCCATGAAAGTCGCATTCGCCAGCACGGACAAGATCCATATCGATGAGCATTTCGGCAAAGCCAAGGAGTTCTACCTGTGGGAAATCGGGGCGGAACATGCCGAATTCAGTGGCCTGCTGCAGGTCGATGAAGGGGACGGCGATGCCGATGATCGCATCGAGGCCCGTAGCGCGGCGTTGGCCGATTGCGCCATCGTCTATGTCGGAGAGATTGGTGGTCCGGCGGCGGCGCGACTGGTGGCCAAGAAGATCCATCCCTTGAAAAGTAAAACCCGAGAACCTATTACTGAGATGGTGGCCAAGCTCCAAGAGGTTCTGCAGGGAAATCCGCCGCCGTGGCTGCGTAAGGCAATGCTCAAAAACTAAATATCAAATCAGAAGGAGATTTCAAATGGCATATTTAACCTCAACCACCAAGGGTGGGAACAGCTGGACCCCGGCCTTTATCGAAGCGATCGATGATGAAAAATGTATCGGTTGTGGCCGCTGTTTCAAGGCCTGTGCGCGCAAGTGCCTCGGCCCCGAGGATCTGGTCGATGAAGAGACCGATTCGACCCGCATGATCATGGTGGTCGTCAAACCGGATAACTGTACCGGCTGCGTCGCCTGCGCCTCGACCTGCCCCAAGGGTTGCTTCAGCCTTAAACCGATGGAAATTTAAGCGAAGGCACTGGC
>JAAXQE010000024.1 GCA_012974425.1 Geopsychrobacter sp. | reverse complement strand
GCCTAACGCCCATTTTTCTAGGGAGTAAAAAAATGCTTATCGCAGTCGCTTCGAAAACCGGCACCGAGGTCGATCAACACTTCGGCCACGCCGAACGCTTTCTGATCTATGACTACGCAAACGGCAACCCGGAACCGCTCAAGGAGGTCAAGGTCGATAAATACTGCAGCTACGACCCCGTCCATCCGTTTCGCCATCCCCAGTTCGACGCAATCGTCGCGGCGCTCGAAGGCTGCAAGGCGGTTGTCACGCAGATGATCGGGGAGCTGCCGAAACAGGAGCTAGCAAAAGTCGGCATCACGCCGATTGTCACATCCGGACCGATTGCTGCGGCCTTGAAGCTGGCCCACGATTCGGTCTGCGGCGGGGGCTGCAAGGGGGGGAAGCGGACAGCAGGAAGTTGTCGGCACGCTTGATATTTCAGGGATGCAATGAGCCATTGGCATGGCAGACCGGTTCTGTAGACCGGTCTGCCGCATTTTCACACAACCAAAAACGGTACAAGGTGGTGCCGACAATCAATCATGGCAACGATGCCCTGAAGAGAGATCTTCAGGGCTTTATTTTTTTTAAAAAGGAGCAGATACCATGGCTAGCGGCTGCCCGATGATGAAAGCGAAGACCGAAACCGACCACCCCTGCTTCGGCGGTGACCACAGCAAAGCGGGGCGCATCCACCTGCCGGTCGCGCCGGGGTGTAATATCAAATGCGGATTCTGTGAGCGCAAGTTCGACTGCGCCAACGAAAGCCGACCCGGTGTGACGAGCAAGGTGCTGACTCCCGAACAGGCCGTCGCGCGGGTCCGGCTGGTCAAGCGCCACATGGAGATCAAAGGCGGCGCTCAGTTAAAGGTGGTCGGCATCGCCGGTCCGGGGGATCCGCTGGCCAATCCGCATACCTTTGACAGCTTCCGCCTGGTACGCGCGGCCTTCCCGGAGATGACCCTCTGTCTGTCGACCAACGGCCTGCTGCTGGAAGAGAAGCTGCCGGAGATTCTGGCCGCCGATGTGCATAGCTTGACCGTGACGATCAATGCCCTGTCGCCCGAGGCGGGGGCCAAGGTCTATGAGTGGATCAATTATCAGGGACAGCGCTTTTCTGGAGAGAAGGCCGCGGGTTTTCTCATCGACAAGCAGTTTGCCGGCTTGAAGGCAGCGGCTGCGGCCGGACTAATGATCAAGATCAACCATGTCTACATTCCGGGCGTGAACGATCATGAAACCCTCGATCTGGCCGTCAAGGTGCGCGAGTTGGGGGCACAGATGATGAACATCATCCCGGTGATCCCGATTGGCAAATTTGCCGATATCGAGATGCCTGCTGAGTCGACCATGGAGATGGTCCGCAACCAGGCCGAGCTGATCCTCTCGCAGGCCCGTCATTGCAAGCAGTGCCGCGCCGATGCCGCAGGAGTGGTCGGTCAGGATATCGATCTGGAGAGATTGGAAGCGCGAGCTAGCTAGCCGGTCCTCCGATAAAAGCTAAGCCCCGGCCGGCCAAAATCAGGTCGAGGATTTTTATTTGGTTCTGTCAGCGAGTTAAGTTGATTTTGAACAGCGTCTGGCTTTCTTGCCGGTTTTTCTCGGGTAATGCAGAAGTTTTGAGACGAATCACTTGATGATGGGTGTGTTTTTAATCCTA
>JAAXQE010000249.1 GCA_012974425.1 Geopsychrobacter sp. | reverse complement strand
CGTGTAACGGTGGAATTGTGAAGCCGATCACGTTGACCCGAAAAAACAGATCACGCCGGAATGTCCCTTCTTCGACCATGGTCGCCATGTTGCGGTGAGTTGCGGTGATAAATCGCACATCTGCCTGCTGCGGAAATTTGGCGCCGAGGGGTTGAAATTCGCGATTCTCGAGCACCCGCAACAACTTGACCTGCAAGGGGAGCGGCAGATCCCCGATCTCGTCGAGAAAGAAGGTCCCCCCCTGTGCCATCTCCAGACGCCCGGGGCGGCTCTCAACGGCACCGGTATAGGCTCCGCGCTTGGCGCCGAAAATTTCGGCTTCCAGCAGCTGTTCGGGCAGGGCTCCGCAGTTGACCACCACCAGGGGCCCATCGCGTCTTGGACTGAGTTGGTGGATGGCGCGCGCGAACAGTTCCTTGCCAGTACCACTCTCACCCTGAACCAGAACCGTGGCCTCACTGGCCGCAATGTCGGGGAGCACGTCAAACAGGCCATGCATGAGGGGGCTGCGACTAAAGATACCCTGAAAGGAATACAGCTCTTCACGTTGATGATTCAAAACCTGAATGGCCGAGAGGTCACGAAGGGTCTCTACCGCACCAATCAATTCTCCAGCTGCATTCCGCAGTGCCGAGGCACTGACCGAAACCGGGATTTTACGGCCCTGGTAATCTAGAATCTCCAGCTCGCGATTCACGACCGTCTGACTAGTAGACAGCGCTTCGATGACGGGACAAGCAGATGAGCAGCTCGAGGCCCGTAAAACCTCGGAAAAGGGGCGACCGACAACCTCCTCGCGCGAGTAGCCAGTCAGCCGTTCTGCGGCCAGATTGAAGAAGGTAATTTTATGCTGCAGATCAACGGAGAATATGCCATCGGCGATGCTGTCGAGAAGACTGAGGCTGACAGACGCTGACAGTCCCTGGGAATCAAGGCTGCGGGAGATCAGCTGGTCCAAATTAAGGTAGCGGCTGGGCATCAAGGCTCCTCATGCGAAGCGTTCAGTCTTCACAAAGTAAATGTCGTCCGCGCTCACCAATTTGCTACCCCTATGCAAACGGCACATTCAGGCGTCTCAAGCTCCTGATATCTATATGTTGTAACCGGAAAAGATCATACAAAATTTAACAGGTCAGGGTGTGATTGCAACTTTTAATTAATCGAACTTCTTGCCGATTCTAGCGAATAGATTACTTACTTGGATGGGGAAGATGAGGAAGATAAGCAAAAAAAAGGGCGTCCCGTTGGGATGCCCTTTTCTCATAAACTGTCAGATCAGCTTACTTGGACAGCAACGCTACCACCTGATCGGTGAACGGATTGGCGAAGAGGATGATCATGGCAACAACGAAAACGTAGATTGCCAGGGACTCGATCATAGCCAGACCGATCATCATGGTGGTGAGGATCTTACCGGAAGCGCCTGGGTTACGAGCAACACCCTCAACGGCAGATTTGATAGCCAGACCCTGACCAAGAGCAGTACCGAAAGAACCGATAGCCATACCGAAACCAGCAGCGATCATACACCATGTGAAAAATTCCATTGTAAATCTCCTGTTTTGCTACAGTTTTTTATTGTTCCTATATTGTATAGGACTACTCTCCGCACCCGCGAAGAGAATAACGACTTAGTGTGCTTCTTCGAGCGCGCCGGCAATATAGATCATCGACAGCAGGGTAAACACGAAGGTCTGGATAAAGGCAATCAGAACCCCCATCAGCATCATCGGTACCGGCAAAAGGAACGGAACCAGAGCGAAGAAGATCATCAACACGATCTCGTGACCGTACATGTTACCGAAAAGACGCAGTGTCAAAGAGATTGGGCGCGCCAGATGGCCGATAATCTCGATGATAAAAATAAGTGGCGCCAGAACCAGAACTGGTCCCATGAAGTGCTTCAGATAGGCAACGCCGTGCTTCTTAAAACCGATAATATGGGTCATGGAAAACACGAGCAGAGCCAGGGCCAGGTTAGTGTTCAGGTTGGCGGTCGGCGGATATAACCCGGGGACCAGGGCGATCAGGTTGGAAACCAGGATGAACAGCGCAAGACTGGCAATCAACGGTAAGTAGGCCTTCCCCTCTTTACCCATAGTCTCGGTGATCAGGCCTTCAACGCCGCCGATCACAACTTCCATGAAGTTCTGGGTCTTGCCTGGAACCAGCGTAATGGTGCGTGAAGCCAGAAAGGCCACAACAATCAGGATAACCATCACCAGCCAGGTGTAAGTGACATGCGGACCGAAATGCAGGCCAAGCTGCTGTTCAAGCCACTCAAGGATTAGAAAAGGATGGATCATTCTTCGGGGTCTCCTCGATCAGTAAAGTCTTTTAAGAGTTGTCCAGATTATATTTATAACCACTACCGACAGCCCGACAGACAGGGCGATCGGTTGGACGCCACCCTTGGCAATCAATAGAAAGAGCGCTGCGGCCAGTGCCGCCAGCCGGAAAACATATCCCGACTGAAAACGCTTTGGTGTACGGTTATCCGTGTGCGACAGCGCCTTGACCAGTGAGCGTTGCAACCAGCCGTAGCCGATAATGGCAACCAGCCCGCCAGCGATAACGCCCTGCGTGACCTGTACCGACCACCAGGCCAGACTAGCGAGGATCAAGCCCGCGAGGATAATCCAGTTACGTCGGGCCATTTGGGCCAACAGCTGATCATCCTTATCGCTCACCCTCTTTGTTCTCCTGCTTCTGATCCTGATCCTGATCGGCCTCCTGCCGTCGCAATTCGCGGGAGGTCAGAATGAAGATATTCCTAAAACCGGATACAATCCCCAGCAGTAAAAAAATCAAGGTGAACCAGGGCGTGGTCTCGAGCCAGAGATCGAGATAATAACCCATGGCCAGGCCGATAAAAGTGGCCGCCACCATCGATATCCCGACGCTGGAAAGAAAGCCCAGGGTCCGAAATAGCTGTTTGTTGTCATCTGCCATAGTATTGTATACAGCATACAATCTGCCGCAAAGCCGCACCTAGATAGCACAGCGAGGGCGTCAAGTCAACCGCCAAGCCTCTCTCTTAGGTAGGAATTAAAGTGCGGCAAACGCCTTGGCGGCGGCCTCGATGGTTTGATCGAGATCGTCCTGGCTGTGGGCAACACTCATGAAACCGGCCTCAAACTGCGAAGGGGCCAGATTGATTCCGGAATCGAGCATGCTGCGGAAGAAACGACCGAAGGCCTCGGTGTCACTCTTTACCGCATCGGCAAAGGAGTTAACCGGCCCGTCCTGGAAGAAGGTACAGAACATGCCGCCAACCCGCTGGAAACAGGTAGCCAGAGGTGCTTTCCCGGCGGCGTCCATCAGGCCCTTCTCAAGATAGAGGCTCTTCTCCTCAATTTTCTGGTAGAAACCCTCCTCTTGCAGCAACTGCAGGGTTGCAATCCCGGCGCTCATGGCCAGCGGGTTCCCCGAGAGAGTTCCCGCCTGGTAAACCCCACCATCGGGAGAGAGGGCCTGCATGATCTCACGCTTACCGCCGAAGGCACCCACCGGCAGACCGCCACCGATAATCTTGCCGAGACAGACCAGGTCGCCGCGCACATTGAAGCGCTCCTGAGCACCGCCGTATGCGACCCGGAAACCGGTCATGACCTCATCGACGATCAGGACAATCCCTTCGGCATCACAAATAGTCCGCAAGCCCTCAAGAAAACCAGCGACCGGTGGCACGCAGCCCATGTTGCCCGCGATCGGCTCGAGGATGATGCAGGCCAGTTCCCCCTTATTGGCGGCGACAACCTGCTTGACCTCTTCCAGATCGTTGTAGGTTGCGGTCAGGGTATGCTTGGCGAAATCGGCGGGCACACCCGGAGAGGTCGGCACCCCGAAGGTGGCCAGACCGCTCCCCGCCTTAACCAGCAAACTGTCGGCGTGACCATGATAGCAGCCATCAAACTTGAGAATCTTGTCACGCCCGGTATAGCCACGCGCCAGACGGATCGCGCTCATGGTCGCCTCGGTCCCGGAGGAGACCATGCGGATCATTTCGATATTGGGATAGGCACCACAGACCATCTCGGCCAGTTCGGTTTCACCCTCGGTCGGCGCACCAAAGGAAGCCCCACTGGCGGCAGTCTTCTGAATAGCCTCTACCACCTTAGGGTGGCAGTGACCAAGGATCATTGGCCCCCAGGAGCCTACATAATCGATATATTCGTTACCATCGACATCGGTGATGCGGCTGCCTGCAGCCTGCTTGATAAAGATCGGATCACAGCCAACCGACTTAAAGGCCCGGACCGGACTGTTTACCCCCCCAGGGATAATGGTTTTCGCCTTGGCAAAGAGGGATTGTGAGGTTTGACGATTCATAACGAGCTGCCCTTTCTATTTAAAACAAGTGAAATAGCCGTCGCTTCCGGCATTTTGCATCTGTACAATTTATTGCCGACTTTGGTTATCACGCCCCCGATTGACTGTCAAGAACAGTGGGTGATATTACCCTCTTCAATCGGCACAAGCCCCTATTGGTGGACAACGACCTGCGCCCAAACAGGATGAAATACCTAAACATCTAAAAAACCTACCATATCCCGAGTTTTGTACCCTTTTGTGGGCGCGCAGCTAAAGATTTCGGTTATTTTGATAACGTTGTTATATTTTTACTTGACCCGTACGTAAACGTTAGGTTAGTAGATGTCTAAACAAAAAACCTTGAGGCGCATAAGACCTCTTTGCCATTTAGTGATCGACTGACAGGAGAAAAAATGAAAAGAAAGCTATTTCAAGCGCTAATAATCCTAGGGCTAGTATCTCTCCCCGCCACCGCAACCTTCGCCTCGGGTTTTGCCATAATTGAGCAATCTGTGTCTGGGCTCGGTAATGCCTTTGCCGGTGGCGCTGCCGTCGCCGAGGACGCCACAACGGTGTTCTTCAACCCGGCTGGCATGACAAGACTAGACGGACAACAGATTACAGCCGGGACACACGTTATTGTCCCCTCGGCAAAGTTCACTACCAGCGCGGCTCCAACAAATGTTGCTGGGGCTCCGATTCGTGATGCGGCCGGAACAGCAATCGCCAGCGGAGCTTCGGCCAGCAATGCCGGTGAAATTGGTGTGGTGCCAAACTTTTACTATACGAATAAACTCTCCGACAAACTCTCCCTGGGCCTCGGCATCAACGCACCCTTCGGTTTAACGACCAAATATGACAAAACCTGGGCTGGCCGTTACCATGCCGTAGAGTCTGCAGTCTTAACCATCAATATCAATCCCAACGTCGCCTATCAGGTTAACGAGCAACTGAGTCTTGCGGCAGGTGTCAGCGTCCAATACATCGACGTGACCCTCTCGAGCATGGTCGATGGTTCGCTGTTCGACGGCACCTATTCCAGCTCGCCCGACAAGGATATTTTCGTTGAAAACACCGCAGACGACTGGGGCTTCGGCTTCAATCTGGGGATGCTCTATCAGTTCAATGAAAAAACTCGTGCGGGGCTTTCTTACCGGTCACAGATTAAACACAAGGTTGAAGGTAACGTAACCTCTGACGTCCCATCGGCCGTCGATTTCCTCGATGCCGCAGGCCTGTTTGCGGATCAATCTATCAATGGCTCTATCACCCTGCCAGCCTCTGCATCCATAAGCCTTTATCATCAAATGAATGACCGCCTTGCCCTGATGGGCGATGTCAGCTGGACCGGCTGGAGCAGTTTCGATGAATTAATCATCAATTTTGAAGGCCCAGGAATCGCAACCAAACCAAATTCACCCACCACTGAGAACTGGGAAGACACCTGGCGCTACTCTATCGGTGCCTCTTTCAAAGCCACCGAGGTATTAACACTGCGTACTGGTCTGGCCTATGACGAAACACCGATCCTGGACGAATTTCGCACCCCTCGTATTCCAGGTGAGAATCGTACCTGGCTCTCTCTTGGCGCGGGCTATCGGCTCACGAAAAACCTGAACCTGGATGTCGCCTACGCGCATCTTTTTGTGCCAAATTCCTCATTCAGCAAGACAGCCACCCTCGGCTCGGAAGACGAGGGTCGTGGCACAGTGCAGGGCGAATACGAAAACTCGGTCGATATCGCCAGCGTCCAATTAAGCTACCTCTTCTAAACAACTTTTGCATGGCGCGGAGCGGTAAATCGAATATCGCTCCGCGCTAACTACACATTCGACATTTTCATGGCATAATTGTAAGAATTGTTGTTGTGCATAACGAAATTGACGTGAACGTAAAGGTTATGTATAACAGTATTTCAACTATGAGGTTTCCAAAATGAGCAACCTGCCCCACAAATCAGTACCGGCTATGCTGCGCGCAAGCACAGAGCGCTATGCCGAACGCCCGGCAATCAGCTATAAAAACAAGGGGAAGATCATCACCCTGAGCTATGCTGAATTTTACCAGCGCGTGCTGATGGCGGCACGCGGTCTGCGCAAGGCCGGCATGTCACCTGGCGACCGTGTGGCTATCTTCTCGGAGAACCGTGCCGGCTGGGCAATTGCAGACATTGGGATACAGGCCGCTCGCGGCATTACGGTGCCGATCTACGCAACAAATACCGGCGAACAGGCCGCCTACGTCATCAACCACAGCGGCGCCCGGATCGTCTTTGTTTCAACCCGGATGCAGTACGAGAAACTGATCGCTATCAAGGACCAGATCCCCAATGTCGAACTGGTGGTCTCTTTCGATCGCTTCATCGGCTTGAGGGATCTGCCGGTCTACTCTCTCTACCAGCTCTCCGAGGTCTCCTACCCCCTGACCGACAAGGAGCAAGTGGAGATCGAAGGTTGGATCGACATTATCAAACCTGAAGATCTGATCACGGTTATCTACACCTCGGGCACAACCGGCAACCCCAAAGGGGTGATGCTCAGTCAGTCCAACATGGTGATCAATGCAACTGCCGGGATGAAGAAGCTCGAAGGGCTCGATCCCACCGAAGTGTTTCTTAGCTTTCTACCCCTCAGTCACGTTTTGGAACGCACCGCCGGATACCATGCCGCGCTGCTCTGCGGCTGTCATATCGCCTTTGCTGAGAGCGCTGACAAGGTCATCGAGAACATTCTTGATTTCCGCCCCAGCGTCATGGTCAGCGTGCCGCGCCTCTTCGAAAAAATCTATTCGCGAATCTACGACAACGTCCACCAGTCCAGCGCCTTCAAACGCTTTCTGTTTCACCGCGCGGTGAAACGGGGACATGAATACATGATGCGCCGCTTCATCGAGCCGCAACCGATCAGTTTGTTGCTCCGACTCGAGCATAAGCTGCTCGATCGTTTGGTTTTCAGCAAGATCCGCGCGCGCTTCGGTGGTAATCTGCGCTACTTCATTTCGGGCGGCGCCCCGTTGGATAAAACCATCAACGAGTTCATGTGGACCATCGGCATCCCAACTTTTGAGGGTTATGGCCTGACTGAGACCAGTCCGGCAATCACCATGAATGCCCCCGGGCATGTGCGTTTCGGCTCGGTTGGCACCCTGCTCGAAGAGACCGAGGCCAAGCTGGCCGAGGACGGCGAACTGCTGCTGAAGGGGCCGCAGATCATGAGCGGCTACTTCGAAGACCCGCAAGCCACGGCCGAGGTGTTTGAGGATGGCTGGTTCAAGACCGGCGATATCGCTAAGATTGATGAGGATGGTTATATCTTTATTGTCGATCGCAAGAAGGAGATCATCGTCACCGCTGGCGGCAAAAACATCGCGCCCCAGGCGGTTGAAAATGAACTGCGCCTCGATAAGTATATCTCGCAGGCTTACGTCTTTGGTGATCGCAAACCCTACCTGGTCGCACTCTTGACACCCAACATCGATCGCGTGCTCGAGTACGCCAAGACCGAAAAGATTCCTTATCTCGACACCAACGAACTGGTCAGCAGCAGCCGGACTCTAAAGCTTTATACCGAGCGGGTCGCCGAGGTGAACAAACATCTTCCCCCCTATGAGACCATCAAGAATTTCGTTCTGCTGCCCCATGAATTTTCGATTGAAGGCGGCGAACTGACCCCGACCCTGAAGATGAAGCGTAAAGTCATCTATGAAAAATATCGTGACAAGATCGAAGGTCTCTACCAAGACCAGAGCGTCACGGCACCAAACCCCAACGGAGGAAAATCATGAGGCAGATCAATAAAGTTGCCGTATTAGGCGCGGGCGTGATGGGTGCCACCATCGCCGCCCACCTGGCTAATGCCGGGCTCGACGTGCTGCTGCTCGACATTGCACCCACCAGCTTGCTCCCTGCCGAGGAGGCTGCCGGACTGAGCCTCGAAAGCCCGCAGGTGCGCAATCGAATCGTAGCCAATGGCCACGCAGCCCTGAAAAAACTCAAGCCCGCACCACTCTATCTGCCGCAGTATCTGCAACAGATCGATATCGGCAATCTCAGCGATGACCTGGCGAAACTCAAGGATTGCGACTGGGTGATTGAGGTCGTCATCGAGCGGATGGATATCAAGAAAGAGCTATTCGCCAGCCTGGTCCCCTATCTGGCCAAAGGGGCAATCCTCTCGACCAACACCAGCGGCCTGTCGGTCAACGAACTGGCCGAGGTGCTGCCACTTGAGGTGCAGAAAAACTTCCTGGTGACCCACTTCTTCAATCCGCCGCGCTACATGCGTCTGCTGGAGATCGTCGCCTGCGATAAGACCGACCCAGAAGTGGTTAAGGGGATGTCCGACTTTATCAGTCGCCGCCTCGGCAAGGGGGTCGTCTACGCCAAGGACACCGCCAACTTCATCGCCAACCGGATCGGGGTTTACGCCATCTTCAAGGGGCTTGAGCATATGCTCGAGATGGGGCTGACGGTCGAAGAGGCCGACAGCGTCGCTGGCCCTGCCACCGCCCGCCCCAAGTCTGCGGCCTTCCGCACCGCCGATCTGGTCGGCATCGACACCCTGGTGCATGTCGCCAACAATTCCTACGAATATCTGCCGAACGATGAAGAGCGTGAGGTCTTCAAGATTCCAGCCTTCATGCAGCAGATGGTCGAAAAAGGGCTGCTCGGCAACAAGACCCGTCAGGGTTTCTACAAGATGGACAAGAGCAGCGGCAAGAAACAGATCTTCTATTACGACTGCAACTCTGGCGAATACAAACCGGCCGAAAAACCGAAGTTTGCTTCGGTCCAGGCCGTCAAGATGATCGATGATCCGGCCAAAAAAGTCGCGATGATGGTCGCCGCCGCCGACAAGGGGAGTGAATTTGCCTGGCGCTCACTGCGCGACACCCTGATCTACACCCTGAACCGCATCCCCGAAATCGCCGACGATATCGTCAATGTGGATAACGCCATGAAATGGGGCTTCAACTGGGAGATCGGCCCCTTCGAGATGTTCGATGCCATCGGCGTGAAAAACTTCGTGGCCCGCGCCGACAAGGATGGTATCGCTATTCCCGAGGTGCTGCGCTCTATCGACAGCTTCTACCGTTTCAACGAGCAGGGCACAAAAGAGTACTTTGATCTGGGCTCGAACAACTATCAGGCCATCGAGCAGCCTGCAGGTGTCATCGACCTGCAGATCCTCAAAAAAGCCCAGGGCGTCGTCGAAAAAAATTCCAACTGTAGTTTGCACGACCTGGGTGACGGGGTCTTCGGCCTCGAATTTCACTCCAAGATGAACTCGATCAGCGGCGATATCCTCGCCATGACCCAGAAGGCGGTCAAGCGGGCCGAGGCTGAAGGGGTCGGCCTGGTGATCGGTAATCAGGGGACCAACTTCTCGGTCGGTGCCAATCTGATGCTGATGGCCGTCGCCCTGGCCGAAGGGGCCTACGACGATATCAACATGATGATCAAACAGTTCCAGAAATCGACCATGTCCCTCAAGCTGGCCAAGGTGCCGGTAGTGGTTGCGCCTTTCGGCATGACCTTGGGTGGCGGCTGCGAGTACGCCCTGCACGCCTCGGCGATCAACGCCTCGGCCGAAACCTACATGGGCCTGGTCGAGA
>JAAXQE010000072.1 GCA_012974425.1 Geopsychrobacter sp. | reverse complement strand
ATCATAGGGTCACATCTTAAATATTAAATATTCGTTGCCGCACTCTGCCCACCAGCGCTCGCAACCCCTCACGCTCAACCAGCTTTACAGAAAACTGCCGACAGCTCATAATACCCGCAGGGTCACATCTTAAAAGTAAAAGGGGTCAGCCCCTGACAATAGACATGTCATTTGTCAGGGGCTGACCCCGCTGTCTATATATACGGGAAGGACTCTGTTTTGAGCGATAAAAAGCTAGAAATATTATGCGATATGGTGACAACGAGTCATACCCGCATCCAGCAGGATTTCAACGATATTAATCCCATGGTGGGAGTTAATCAAAAAATGCGTGAAATGGGTGTGCCGGTTGATGCCGTAACGATCGATTGTTTGAAAAACGGTAAACGCATTATTCTGATCTTGCATGATCAACAGCCTGATACTATTAGCTATCAATTTTCCTTTAAAGATAAGGATCCAGATGAGAAATTCACGCATATCCCGTTCAGCGAGCTGACCGCTAAAACGTTATACGATTGGATGAAAAACTATTTTCAAACCAGCACAGATTAGTACGGGGTCTTGGCCGCAGCCTCCTAGTACTCTGTATTTTATAAAAGTTCGTAGGATTGCGCCGGGATTTGGCGTGTCAGCAAGGCGTTCTTTCAGTTGCATAGCCATAGCTATACGGCTGTAAAGCACAACGCAGTTGGCGCGGCAAATAACCAGCAAGATGCGCAGGTTTATGGGGTACGGGGTACTAGCCTTAATCAGTAAAGATGAAGGACAAAATGCTTCCTGTTGAAATAATTACAACTTTTTTTGCAGCAGCTATCTTACTCGGTTTAGTCCCCGGACCCGACAATATATTCGTGCTTACCCAATCGGCCTTGCGCGGGAAGGGTCCCGGGTTAATCGTTATGCTCGGTTTATGTACCGGGCTGATTGTGCACACCACAGCGGTCACTCTTGGTGTCGCGATAATCTTCCAGACATCTGCAATAGCATTTTCTGCCCTCAAGCTCACAGGTTCTGGCTACCTCCTCTATCTCGCCTGGCAAGCCATGCGGGCACCCATAGAAAATTTACAGGCTGAATCCGGCGGTAGTACCAATTACAAGAAGTTGTATGTTCGGGGTATCATCATGAACATTACAAACCCCAAGGTATCTATCTTTTTTTTGGCATTCCTCCCTCAATTCGCCGACCCGTCGCGCGGTCCCGTTGCCCTTCAGCTGTTTCTCCTCGGCGGGCTCTTTATCCTGGCAACGCTACTGGTCTTTGGAGGCATTGCTCTGCTTGCCGGCACCCTCGGAGGCTTGCTCAGTCGCTCAGATCGAACCCAGAAGATGTTAAATAGAGTCGCAGGCATCGTTTTTATCGGTCTCGCCTTGAAGCTTGCGGCAACTGAGCCGTAAACAACGCTCCCATTGCTAATACGTCAAGCTTTCTGCCACCGATCCTCTAAGCGCTAAAGCAACGGCCAACCCGAAATGTCGGGTTGGCCGTTGCTGATTTTACCGGGTCTTTAGGGCCGGTCCCATGCGGAACCCGCCCGCGAGATCCGTTGTTTAGTTACCGGCCATGATGGCGGCAACGTCAGACTGCACATCGCCAATCGGCTTGATGTTGAAATTGTCGACCAGCACCTTGGCAACGTTCGGCGAGAGGAAGGCCGGCAGGGTCGGTCCGAGGCGGATCCCCTTGACGCCGAGGGAGAGCAGGGCCAACAGGACGATGACCGCCTTCTGCTCGTACCAGGCGATATCGTAAGAGATCGGCAAGTCGTTGATATCTTCCAGGCCGAAGACCTCTTTCAGTTGCAGGGCGATGAAGGCCAGGGAGTAGGAGTCATTACACTGACCGGCATCCAGCACCCGTGGGATACCGCCGATATCGCCGAGGTCCAGCTTGTTGTAGCGGTACTTGGCGCAGCCTGCGGTGAGGATGACGGTATCTTGCGGCAGCTCTTCGGCGACCTCGGTGAAGTAGCTGCGGCTGTTTTGACGACCGTCGCAACCGGCCATGACCACGAAGCGCTTGATGGCGCCGGTCTTGACCGCATCTACAACCTTGTCGGCCAGGGCCATGACCTGGGCATGCGCGAAACCACCGACGATTGTACCGGTTTCAATTTCGACCGGAGCTGCGCAGGTTTTGGCCTTAGCGATGACTGCAGAGAAGTCTTTGCTGCCACCTTCAGCGCGTTCGTCGATATGCACTGCTCCTGGCCAGCCTGCCATGCCGGTGGTGAAGAAGCGGTCCTTGTAGGCGTCCTTGACCGGGGTGATGCAGTTGGTGGTCATCAGGATCGGGCCGTTGAAGGAGGTGAACTCTTCAGCCTGCTTCCACCAGGCATTGCCGTAGTTGCCGATAAAATGGTCGTATTTCTTGAATTCAGGATAGTAGTTGGCCGGCAGCATTTCACTGTGGGTATAGACGTCAACGCCGGTCCCTTGAGTCTGCTTGAGCAGCTCTTCCATGTCCTTAAGGTCGTGACCCGAGATCAGGATGCCGGGCTTGTTGCTTACGCCCAGATTGACTGTGGTGATTTCCGGGTTGCCGTAGGTCGAGGTGTTGGCTTCGTCGAGCATCGCCATGGCGGTCACCGCAACTTCACCACACTTCAGGACGAAAGCGACCATCTCATCGACGCTCAGATCCTGGGTGGTTGAAACCAGCGCTGAACTCATGAACTCATAGATCTCGGGCTTTTCAAAGCCGAGGACCATTGCGTGATCGGTGTAGGCGGCCATCCCTTTGAGGCCATAGATCAGCAGCTCGCGCAGGGAGCGCACATCTTCGTTGGGCTGAGACAGAACGCCGACGCTTGCGGCCTTAGCGGCGTATTCTGCCTCGGAACCGTTCCAGTTTACGACCTCTGCGTCGCTGCTGAAACCGAGCTCAGCCTTCAGGGCGTCGCGCTTGGTGAGCGATGCCTTGATCAGGGCACTGATGCGCTCGTTGTCGAAGTTGGCATTGGTAATGGTCGCGAAGAGCGCCTGACTGATGAACTGACCGGTGCTGTTGTCCAGTTTGTTCTGGGATTTAGCTTCCGCGGCGACAACGGCCAGACCCTTGAGGGTGAAAACCAGCAGATCCTGCAGGTTGGCGGTGTCTTCCTTTTTGCCGCAGACGCCAACAATATTACAGCCGGTCCCTTTGGCTGCTTCCTGACATT
>JAAXQE010000326.1 GCA_012974425.1 Geopsychrobacter sp. | reverse complement strand
CTAGCTTGATGAATTAAACGCCATCAAACCAGTCTGCATAAGAATCCTTGAATACTTAGCGATTATTTAGTTTAATGTCAAAGCTAATAGTTAAAGATATCAGAAGGATCTATCCGCCCTCGCAAACAGATCAATGGAGACAGAAAAACGATGTCCTTTGCCGGCAACCTCGAAGACCTCGCTATTGTTGACGTTATTCAACTGCTTCACTCCACTCGTAAATCGGGTACGCTCTGCGTCACAAGCGCTAAGGGTCGCAGCCAGATCGTTTTTAATAATGGTTTTATTGTCAGCGCCAACCATCATAACAGCACTGTTCGAGTCGGGAAAATCCTGGTTGAGATGGAATCGATCAGCGAGGACGTTCTAAAAACTGTCCTTGCCGAGCAGCAGGCTGCCGGCGAGCAGCGTAGGCCGTTAATAGGCATGCTGATTGAGATGCAAGCCATTGATAAGGATATCGCCTACAAGGGCCTTGAGTGCCTGATTGAGATGACGATAGTTGAAATGGTCAGCTGGCAAAAGGGTACATTTACCCTTGACGTCGATGTTGTCGAAATCAACGATGAGTATCAGTATATCCCGGAGAAACTTCATCAGGAACTGAGCTTTGATACCCAAATGGTCCTATTGGACGCGCTGCGGATCTATGACGAAAAACGTGCGGCGGGCATCGACCCTTCAGACATGTCTGATCTGGATGATTCATTTCAAGATCAACCCACTCAAGAGGATGCTCCAGCAAGCGGGGCTAACTCAGGCATGGAACTGTCTGCCGACATGCTTGGTCTTGACTCAATTGACCAGTTGGAAATGCAAGTTCCTGAAACGTTCACCAGCCTTGAAGCATTCGATCCCTCGGAAATCCACAGACAAAAGGTGCGGGAAATACTCCCAGATTTTTCGGCCTCTCAGCGCGAGGAACTGGTCAACTTCCTGACGGACAAAACTAATATTGCTGACAATCAGGGGAATGTCGACCTCGATGAGAAACAGACCATTATATTTTATGGATCCGATGAACTGGTCCAGCATGGTCTGATGAGTGCGTGTAAATTCGAGGGGATCATCGTTTTTACCGCCCTGACCCTAAAGGAGCTTGAACATAAAATCAGACAAAGCCTCGACCGTGGCCTGATGCCGATCCTGGTATTTGATTGCCCCGCCGCGGCCACAGAGGGTTTCGCAAAGGAAGAAATCACCGGAGTCCGACAACAGGTGGCTGGACTTTTCCCGCAACTACAAACGGTTCAGCTTGCGTCCCCAATCGATTATATCTTTGCGCTGCAAGCGCTTACGACGGGTGCCGGGACAGTCATGCCACGCTCTATTGCTGAAAACCATAACGAGACGTTCATCAGCGACTTCATCCAGTTCCTGGAGAGTTTCCCCAGCTTCATTCACGGTCTTTGCTGTCGTCAGGGACAGAGTTCACAGGTAAAAACAACCCTGCTCTGTGAACTTCGAAAAATGCAATCTGCCGGTGAAATTGCCTATTTCCTCCTTGAACAAACCAGCCAGTTTTTTGACCGTAGCATGACCTTGGTTCTGCGCAAGGATGAACTTATTGCTGAAAAATCCTTTGGTATTGAATCTGACAAAACGGAAGGCCCTTCCGGGCCACTCCGTTTCAAGATTCAGGTAACAGAAGAGGGTTTGCTTGCCAAGGTCCTGGCAACTGGCAATCTCTTCTATTCTTCAGTTGATGACCAAACGATTCGCGAGTCAATTTTTGGAGAGATTAGTGCTCCGCACAAATCCAAGATACTGCTATTGCCACTTGTCGCGGCGGGTCAGACATTGGCGGTAATCTACGCTGATTTTGGTCAATCAGATGAGAGCAAATTTGACACTGAATACCTAAAGAGCCTGGCCTGGGTATCAGGGCTGGCACTGGATAAAGTCATCAGAACACGGCAATAACGATTTGTATTTTTTTATGTTATAGTTTTTCCCTGTCTCATTGGAGGATTCATATATGGACGCAAGAACCCTTAACCAAATTCTGCAGATTGCCTTTGAAAAACGCGTTTCAGATGTTCACTTTGAAGTGGACAACCCCCCTTTCTTTCGTGGCCGGGGTCAACTGATCCGCTCCAAACTACCCGTCTTAACCAGCGAGGATACAGAATTTATCGCCCGCAGCATCATGGAGAAGAACAACCGTACCCTGCCGGAGGATCTGACAGAGCTTGATGCCTCCTACTCGCTTGGCAACGGCGGTAGATTCAGGGTTAGCCTTTTTAAGCAGCGTGGCCATATTGGTATTGTCATGCGTGTCATCCCACCTGAAATTGGTAATTTCAAAGAACTTTGCCTGCCTGCGGTACTCGGGGAGATCGTCAAGGCACCTAATGGCCTGGTGCTGGTGACCGGCCCAACCGGCAATGGCAAATCAACGACCCTTGCTTCGATGATCCAGTATATCAATGAGAATTTCAGCTACAACATCCTGACCATTGAGGACCCGATAGAGTTCCTCTTCTCGTCGAGTAAAAGCTGTATCATCCAACGCGAAGTCGGCATCGATACGGAGAGCTTTACCAGTGCTCTGCGCGCATCCCTCAGGATGGACCCAGATGTCATCATGGTCGGGGAAATGCGTGACCTTGAGACGATTGATGCCTGCATCAAGGCTGCAGAAACAGGGCACCTGGTCTTCTCAACCCTGCATACCCAAAATGCTGCCTCAACCATTAACCGGATAATCAGCTACTATCCACCAGAGTCTCAGGAAAATATTCGCCAACGCCTGGCAGACATCCTGGTCTCCACAATCTCACTGCGGCTGATTAAAGATAAAAAGGGAGAGCGGGTACTGCCGGTTATTGAGGTTATGCGCTCAACCACAACGATCCAGCACTGCATCAAGGAAGGGCAGCTCGATGAAATCGAACAGCATATCGAGAAAGGCCGCGCCCAGTATCACATGCAGTCGCTGGATCAGCATCTGATCCAGCTCTGCCAGAAAGATATCATCAGTATAGAGCAGGCGAAGAGGCTTTCACACTCGATGGACCTCGAACGAAAGCTGACATTTACTCGCTAAAACCGAAATAGTATAATCAAAAAAAGTGGCTAGGTTCAATGCTGAACCTAGCCACTTTTTGTGCAATATAGGTATGGCGATATGGGCTAACAGCCGCAACCACAATTATGGCAAAC
>JAAXQE010000128.1 GCA_012974425.1 Geopsychrobacter sp. | reverse complement strand
ATCCCCCCCTGCCCATCTTGTCACAAGACGATCTTCCGCAAGTCCTACTGATCCACATAAACAAAGGGTCGGCACCTCAAGTGCCGACCCTTTCATACATGACCTGCACCCTATAGGTTCAGCGCAACCCTTTTTCGGCAAAAAGCGTGGTGTATTTCATATCCGAGACCATGATGTGGCTCTGCAGCCATTCGGAGAGAAACTGAACAATCTCGAAGGACAACACAAATTCCCCGGCATTGACCCGTTCACGCAGATCGCGCGCCTTGGCACGAAACTCATCATGCTGGGCCCGATGAGCGAGCAGGCCAAGATAACCACATTGATGCATGTAGCCTTCTTCGGTTGAGAAGTGCAGCTCCATATAATCGAACATCTGCGCGATGATTGACGAGATCGCCTCTTGCCCCTTGTCATCGTTCATCGCATAGTGCATCTCATTGATCATACGCAGCAATCCCTTGTGTTGCTCGTCCAATTCGCTCACACCGACACTATAGGTTTCGTTCCAGATCATTATCGCCATGTCTGTTAAATCCTCGCTTGGAGCTGATTATTCAGGTCGCTGAAATTAAACCACATTTCCCACTAATTTTCACCATGGAGTTCCCGCCAAACTTGACATCAATAGTCAAAGACAGGTATTCAGTTGCTCAATAGATTTTCCCTCAACTTCCCCTGAGAATACGATGACCCCTAGCCGCTCCAACAGCCGTGGCCTGCTTTTGACTCTGGCCTCTTTCGTGATTGTCGTCGCCGGAATGCGGGCCGCTCAAAGCCTGCTGGTCCCCTTCTTGCTCGCCAGCTTTATCGCTATTCTCTGCGCAGGACCGATGGCCTGGTTGCAGAAGCGCAGGGTTCCGGTCGGGCTGGCGGTGCTGTTGGTCATCCTGACAGTGATGGGTTCGAGCCTGACCGTCCTGATCCTGGTCGGTTCTTCGGCTAACGATTTCTCCAGTGCCCTGCCTGAATACCAGCAAAGTCTGCGCAGCCAGACCCTCTCACTCGTCACCTGGCTACAAGGGATGGGGCTGAGCGTTTCGACAAGTCTGATAACCGATTACTTCGATCCGGCAAAGGCGCTACAGCTCGCCGGAAACATGCTGGCTACGACCAGCGGTGTCCTGGCCAACGCCTTCATGATCCTGCTGACCGTCGTGTTTATCCTGCTAGAAGCGGCTGGTCTGCCCGACAAGTTGCGTGCAGGGCTCGACAATGCCGATGCATCCCTCAAGTCCTTTGAACGCTTCAACACCGGCGTCCAGCAGTATCTGGCAATCAAGACCATGGCCTCCCTTGCGACCGGGGTGCTGATCACCCTCTGGCTGTGGATGCTGGGGCTCGATTATCCGCTGCTCTGGGGCCTGGTGGCCTTTCTGCTCAACTATGTGCCGAACATCGGCTCGATTATCGCGGCGGTGCCGGCGGTACTGCTGGCCGTGGTGCAACTGGGACCGGGTTCAAGCCTGGTGGTTGCCGGCGGCTATCTGGCCGTTAACCTGTTGATGGGGAGCGCGATTGAACCAAAATTGATGGGGCGCAAACTCGGCTTGTCGACTCTGGTGGTTTTTCTGTCGTTGGTCTTCTGGGGCTGGGCGCTCGGGCCGGTCGGCATGCTGCTATCGGTGCCGCTGACAATGATTGTCAAGATTGCCCTTGAGGTTAAACCCGAGACACGCTGGCTGGCGCTGCTCCTCGGTTCGGAAACTCCACCGCCTATTTCGATCACAAACGACTGAGTCTCTTTTCTTTCGCTGAATCTGCGGCATAATTGATAGACAGCGGATACCCCCAGTATCCGTATCTCTCCAATCTGGCAGATTCACACTGCAAAGGAGCGGCAGATGATCCCGAAGATAGATAATATCCTCTACACAACCGGCCTGGGGAGCGGCACCCCCTATGTCTTTCGTTACGCCCTGAGCCTCGCACAAAAATACGCCGCCAAAATCCATATCATCCACGGTCACGAGCCCTTGCCTGCTGCGGCGCAGAACCTGGCCGACCTCTACATGTTTCAGGGGAAATCCGAGGATATCTTCGAGAAGGCGGTGGCCGAGGTCGAAAAGAAGATCACCGAACGCCTGGAGTTGCTCTGCGCCAAGGAGACTGCCAACAACCCGCAGAGCCTTGAGCGGATCGCCAGTATCACCGTCAGCAAAATGGCCCCCAAGCAGGCCATTTTGGAAGAAGCCGAAAAGCGCAATGCCGACCTGATCATCATGGGCTCGCATCGTCATTCGGTGCTGGCCGATGCAATGCTCGGCACCACCACCCTCAAGGTTCTGCACCGCTCAACGATTCCGGTCCTGGTCGTGCGCATTCCAGAGGGCTACCAGGAGGATGGGTTCTGAGCCGCACCACCACTTTTACATAAAGAAGAGGCCGTCATCCTGGATCGGATGACGGCCTCAATAGTTTCAGCTTGAGGAATTAAATCAGGACTGTTTCTGGAAGTCAGGGTAAGCTTCCATGCCGATTTCAGTCACATCGCAACCGAGCATCTCTTCCTCTTCGTCGACACGGATACCTAGGGTGTATTTAAGGATCAACCAGGCGACCGACGAGGTCAGGATGACAAAGGCACCAGTCGCGGCCACGCCGACAAACTGGGTGAAAAAACTGGCTTCGGGATCGGTCAAAGGAACCGCCAGGGTCCCCCAGATGCCACAGACCAGGTGAACCGAGAGCGCACCGACAACGTCATCGATCTTCAGCTTGTCGAAGAAGGGGACCGCCAGCACAACCAGCACCCCGCCAACGCCACCGATCAAAGCCGCAGAACCGAGGCTGGGGGTGGCGGGACCGGCGGTGATTGAAACCAGGCCCGCCAGGGCGCCGTTCAAGGCCATGGTGACATCAACCTTCTTGTAGAGTACCTGAACCATGATCATCGCCGCGATCATGCCGCCACAGGCCGCCATATTGGTATTGGCGATGACATTCCCCATTTCGATGACCGAGGCGGCATCGCCCAGAGCCAGCACCGAACCACCGTTGAAGCCGTACCAGCCCATCCAGAGGATGAAGGTTCCCAGGGTTGCCATTGGGATATTGGAACCGGGGAGTGGATTGACACGACCATCCTTAGCGTACTTCCCCTTCCGCGCACCGAGAATAATTGCGCCGGTCAAAGCAGCCCAGCCGCCGACCGAGTGAACAATGGTCGAACCCGCATAGTCGGCAAAACCCATTTCTGACAACCAGCCTCCACCCCAGCCCCATGAGCCTTGAATCGGGTAGATAAAGCCGGTCAGCACCACACAGAAGGCCAGGAAGGACCAAAGTTTAATCCGCTCGGCCACACAACCGGAAACCACCGAACAGGCGGCACCGCAAAATACCATCTGGAAGAACCAATCGGAGGATGCCGAGTAACCGGCCGAGAAATCGCCACCCAGCGCAGCAGCGTCATCGGCCGCCCAGACGCCGAAGGAGCCGATAAATCCGCCATCAACACCGGCATACATCAGGTTATAGCCGACAACGTAGAAGAGCAGGCCGGCGATACCGAAGAGTGAAATATTTTTCAGGCAGATAGTGGCGACGTTCTTGGACCGCACCAGACCCGCTTCGAGCATGCCGAATCCAGCGGCCATCCACATGACCAGGATGCCCATGATCAGGAAGGAGAAGGTGTTGAGAATGTAAGTCATCTCGGAAACCGGGGCATCTTCGGCAAGGGCCAGTACCGGCAGGGCCAGCAGGCTGAGGGTCAACATCAAAATACGCTTATTCATTGGTTTAGCTCCTTTATGTTTTGCTGGTACCACTTAGAGAGAATCGATTCCGGCCTCGCCGGTACGGATACGGATGGCCTGCTCGATTACGGACACAAAGATCTTGCCATCACCGATACGGCCGGTGCAGGCCTCTTTTTGAACTGCCGCAACCACCTCATCAACCTGATCCGCCGGGATCACCAGCTCGATCTTGACCTTGGGGATAAAATCGATCCGATACTCGGCACCACGATAGAGTTCGGTATGGCCCTTCTGGCGACCGAACCCGCGCACCTCGCTAACCGTCATGCCGTTGATACCCAGATCGGTGAGGACAGATTTAACGTCGTCCAGCTTGAACGGCTTAATAATGCACTCAATTTTTCTCATCATGCGTCTCCTTCTCCAGGGATTACTGAAACAAAAAAAAACGCTCTACCCCATAAAATGGGATAGAGCGCCTTTGCTCAAAGTCCGTATCGGTTCGGAACGCCATTGTTCCAGTTTTGTTGATTGATCTCGCCGCTTTAAGTTGCGGCAGACAGATATCAATTTTGCAGCGACCGTGCCAAGTCGCTAAGACCTCAATTTTACGCGGATAAGCAGCGCAAGACATACGGATGTGCACAAAAAAGCGGCAGCCTGGTCCGGCAGTGGCCAGGCTCTGGGCAATCTTCAGTCGGACTGAGCGCGGGCAAAATGCACCGCACTCTGACGCAACTCCCTGGCCAGCCGCTGGTCACGTCCGTAGATGTCATCACTGAAGTTTACTCGGCCAGCGTCATCGACCCAGGCAGTCCAATAGCCGATACTCAGATCGATCGGCCTTGCGAGCTTGATCAGGCGCGAACTCTTTGATGCGAATAAATCGTCAATCTCCGGTCGTTCCCAACTACCAGCCGCAAGCAGCCAGTTCGCCAGTTTCTGGGGTTGAGAGAGGCGGATGCAGCCAGAACTGAATGCGCGCGCTGGCTGGCTGAAAAGCTGCTTCTGCGGGGTATCATGCAGATAGATCGACCAGCGGTTCGGCAGTAGAAACTTGAGATCCCCCATCGGATTCCAGGGCCCCGGCTGTTGGCGCAGAGAGGCTTTAACCTCACCCTGCTGCCAACGGCGACCGAAGTCTGGCCCGACCCTGAGCAGATTTCCTTCCGGGTCGAGAACCTCATAATGATTGCGCCGCAGATATGCCGGGTCGGCAATGATGCGGGGGAATGCTTCACGCAATAGTGTCGGTGGCACATACCAGTATGGGGCGAAAGCCAATGCTTCCAACTGGCTGACAAACAGTGGGGTGGCACGCTCCTGACGACCGATAACCACCGGCATACTGAATAGAGCCTTTTCGCCAGCTATCACCTCAAGCGAGAAGGCGGCGAGGTTTATCCGAATCTGCGTCTGGCCGGAGCGATTATCCTCCCAGCGCCAGCGTTCCATATTCCGCAGGATCTGATTGATCCGTTCTTCGACCGGCGTGTTCAAGGCCCGCAGGCTCAGCGGCCCGAGACTGCCATCGGCACTCAGCCCATGGCGGCGCTGAAACCGTTTCACCCCCTGCTGTAGCTCAGGATCATAGAGGTCCCCATCGCCAGCGACACCCGTTAGATCGCCCTCAAGCCTGAGGCGTCGCCGCAACTGCGGTACACGCGGATCGGTCTCTCCCACCCGCAGGGTCGCTCCGGAATCTATCCTCGCCCAGCCGCCGAGTGCCTTCAATTCACGGTAACGTCTCAATGCCTGGCGCAAGCGCAGATAGCCCGGCCGCTGACTCACGACCCCGCGCAGCGCTGAAGGCATGGCGTCCAGTTCAAGGGCGAGTTCGAGCAGTTGGGCCGGGCCGACATCTCGCGCTGTGCGATGCCAGTCGCTACGCGAACGCCAACTGCGCTCCTGCCCCCAGAGGTGATCACCGCTGAAGCGGAAAAATGCGCGACTCAGAGCGATATCGACCTCGGCCACCCTGGCAGGGGGCCAACTAAGATAGGTTTCATGCTCGCCATCAGGCGGCGGCAAGAGTTTGCGTAATTTTTCCGGCGCGTAACGTGCTGGTGGCAGACCGTCTCGACTGGCGTTCTCCAGAAAATCCAACAGCTGCCAGGCCGCAAGTGAGATCCCGCGCTTATCTATCCAGGCAGGTTGACCCTGAGTTGCAAGATAAAATTTCTGCAGCAAGCGTGCTTCACGCGATTGAGGACGTGCGGCACTATCGGCCTTGACGCTGGAGAGAATCTGCGTCGCGATCTGCTCATGCGGCTGCGCAGTCTGCGGATAATAAAGCGGGCGGGAGGCGGGAGAGACGCAGCCCTCAACGAGCAACAGCAGGGAGCCAAGCAAAAGGAGCCCGGCAACTGACAAGAGCCTGGAGAATGCCAGAACCAAATTTATCTCTCCAGTAACGCAAGGGTAACGACAATCTCCTCAAGCCATACGGACCAGGAGTTCATTAAAACACGCCAGTATACACACTTATCGTTTTTTCCCGGCAGAATCTGTCAAATGCCCTGCTTGACTTAATTCAAACGTTCGTTTTAAATGACCGCTTTAAGGAGGACATGAAGGATGACTCAAACGGACACCAAAATCCGCCTGCTCGATGCGGCCGAGTCTCTTTTTTCGCAACAGGGGTTTACCAGCGCTTCACTGCGCGCGATAACGACTGCGGCCCAGGCAAATCTGGCGGCAGCCAACTACCACTTCGGTGGCAAAGAGGCCCTGCTCAGTGCGGTCCTTGAACGCAGGCTGCTCCCCCTGAACCAACAACGCAGCGACAGAATCGATCAGGTCTTGGCGGCTGCGACTACGGCAGGGACGAGGCCCGAGGTCGAAGCCCTGATAAGAGCATTCATTGAACCAACCTTCGCCTTCCGGCGCGACAAAAACGGCTCGAGCGAATTTATCAGTATCATCGGCAGAGCGATGACTTCTGCCGATCCTCTGGTGCGCGATCTCTTTCTTGCCCTGGTTCAGCCCCTCTTCAGTCAACTGCATCAGGCGCTGTGTCAGGCCTTGCCCCAACTGACCCCTCAGCTTATTTTCACCCGCCTCTTCTTCACCATGGGAGCGATGGGTCACTGCATCTGTTTTCCAGGAATGTCCCAGATCTTCAATGGCAATTCCGCTTCCAACCCAGAGGACGACATTTTTATGACAAACAACCTGATCCGCTTTGTCACCGCCGGACTGGAGGCGCCATGTTGATTCTGCGCTGCATCCCTCTTCTGCTCCTCATGCTGAGTGCCTGTACACCTCATGCCAAGCAGACGGTCGAGCCAAAACCGCTGCCCAGCAGCTTTTCTGCCAGCACAGCCGGCACCCAGGCAGAACCCGAGCGCTGGTGGACAACCTTTGGCGATCCAAACCTGAATAGATTACTGGCCCAACTGTTTCGCGCAAACCTGAGTATCGTTCAGGGACATGCGCGCCTGAGTCAGGCCGAGGCCTTGTTGCAGCAGTCGCGCTCCTTCCGCTACCCGAGCCTGTCGCTCGAAGGGCAAACCGGCAGCTCCAGCCAGCCAAGGACAGGGGGAGATTCGCAAGGGGAGAGTTCGCAGCTCTCCCTCTCGGCAGGCTTCGAACTCGACCTGTTCGGCAAGCTGGCCTCGAGAAACCAAGCAGGCGAGCTGAATTATCAGGCCTCGGCCCTCGACCTGCAAAGCCTCTATATCAGTCTGTCAGCCCAACTGGCAGACCTCTACTACCTGGCCGTCGAACAGCGTGCCCAGCTGGAGTTGACTGATGCCACGATCGACAGTTACCGCGGCACCCTGCAGAGGATCGAAGCGCGCTACCGTCAGGGAGTGGCCGCCGCGGTCGATCTCTATCAGGCCAGACAGAATCTCGCCGCAGCCCAGGCCAATCGTCTGAACTTTGAGCAGGCCCTGGCTGTCGCGGAAAATGGTTTGGCGGTCCTGTTGGGGGATTATCCAGGGAGTCAAAGGTTTCTCCAGCAGGCGAAAATTCCCGCTGCGCCACCCCAGCTCCCAAGCGGGCTGCCGGCGGAGCTCCTGGCGAAACGCCCCGATATTCGCGCAGCATTCTTGCGGGTGGAGGCCAAGGATGCCGAAGTTGCCGCCGCTATTGCCGAGCGCTTCCCGACCTTCAACCTGATGGGCAGCTATGGGCTGTCGCGTTCGAATGTCACCGGGAGTCTGATTCGGGGTGATTTCTGGAGCCTGCTGCTTAAACTATCGCAGCCGGTCTTCGACGCTGGACGGCGCAAGGCCGAGGTCGCGCGCAGCAAGGCCCAGTTTGCAGAACTTGTCGCAGGCTACCAGCTCAGCGTGCTGCGCGGTTTTCAGGAAGTCGAGGATGCGTTAAGTGCGAACCGCACCATTGCCGCGAAGATCGAGCGCCTGCAGGAACAGGAGAAAGCCACTGCGGCAGCCCAACGCCTCACCCTCGACCGCTACCTGAATGGGCTGAGTGACTACCTGCCGGTCCTCACAACCCAGATTTTCAATTTCAATTCTCAAAGCCAACTCTTAGCCGCGCAAAGGCAGCTCCTGTCTCAGAGAATCTCTCTGGCTCGGGCCCTGGGAGGGCACTGGATGGCCAGGCAACTGAACACCGATCACCAACAGATAGCAGAACAGGGGACGGCTAAATGAACAAGGCCAACACCAAGAACAGACATCTCAAATGGATTCTGCCGCTCCTGATCTTGCTCATCGCAGTTCTGGGCGCGCGGGCAACGGTTCAATCACGCAAGGCTCCGGTGAAGAAACCCCTGGTCAACCTCGGCCTGCTGGTCGAGACGATCCAGGTGGTTCGCCAGTCGACAAACGCGGTCGTCGCTGCCACCGGCACGGTAGAGCCTCTGCAGGAGATCTCGCTGGTTGCCGAGGTCAACGGCAAGCTGACCTGGGTCGCACCAGGCTTTGCCGACGGTGGGTTTTTCCGCAAGGGGGAGAAGCTGCTCGAAATAGATCCTCGCGACTATCGACTGGCGATCCAGAAGGCTGAGGCTGAGCTGGCCCGCGCCAGAACCGCACTCCAAACCGAAGAGGAGCTCTCCGGGATCGCCCTGCGCGAATGGCAACAACTCGAGCTACCCGGCAAAGGAACCGCCGGAGCGCTGGTCCTGCGTCAACCGCAGCTGGATAGTGCCAATGCCACGCTGGCGGCCGCTGAGGCAACCCTGGAACTGGCCAGGCTGAACCTGGACCGGACGCACATTATCGCCCCCTTCAATGGCCGGTTGCGCAACAAGAACGTCGATCTGGGTGAATACGTTCGCACTGGCAGCCCCTTGGCGAGCCTTGCTGGTACCGATCAAGCCGAAATCATCGTCCCGCTGCCCCTCGCGGACCTCAACTGGCTCGAAATTCCAAGCGCCGGCAGCGACAAAAGAGGCTCGAACTGTATAGTCTCCACTCAGATCGGTGCCCAACTCTATCGCTGGCAGGGCCGCATCAGTCGAAGCTTCGGGGAGATAGACAGAGCCAGCCGCATGGCCAAGATCGCCATCCGCGTCGAAGACCCCTACCGGTTCAACGAGCAAGAGGCCGCGCACGCAATGCCGCTGGCCAACGGCTTGTTCGTCGATATTGAGATCGAGGGCGCACGCCTCGACCAGGTCGTAAGTATCCCGCGTAGCGCCCTGCGTGACGGGGATGTCGTCTGGCTGGCAGATGAGAACGACCAGTTGGAGATTCGCCCGGTGCGGGTATTGCGTCGCCAAAAACAGCAGCTGTTGCTAGATCAGGGCCTCCAGGGCGGCGAACGCTTGATTCTGACCAACATCTCAGGCTCTGCCAGTGGGCTGAAGCTGCGTCCGCAGGCTAAGGAGAGACAGCAATGATCGGTGCCATCCGCTGGATGACCACCAACCATGTGGCTGCCAACCTGTTGATGCTGGTCCTGGTCTTAGGGGGTATCATCAAGGCCCCGGAGATCAAGCAGGAGATCTTTCCCGAGGTCTCGCTCGACCGCATCACGATCTCGGTCGCCTACCCCGGTGCCGGTCCCGAAGAGGTCGAAGAGGGCATCCTGCTCAAGGTCGAAGAGGGCCTGACCGGGGTCGATGGCATCAAGCAGCTGAAATCGAGCGCCGCTGAAGGCTCGGGGACTGTCATCGCCGAGATCTATTCCGACCAGGACCCTAATCTGGTGCTGCAGGATATCAAGGGTGAGATCGATCGGATCACCACCTTTCCGGAGGATGCCGAGAGACCGGTGGTCAGCAAGCTGCTCAATCGCCGCGAGGTGGTCTCGCTGGTCGTCTATGGCGAGGTCGGCGAACGCAGTCTGCGCCAGCAGGCCGAGACGATCCGTGACGAACTGCTTGAACTGCCCGGGATCACCCAGGTCGAACTGGGCGGAGTGCGGCCCTTCGAAATATCTATCGAGGTTCCCGAAGATCGCCTGCGTCAATACCGGCTAAGCCTCGAACAGGTCGCAAGCAGAATCCGCAGCGCCTCCCTCGACCTGCCGGGCGGCTCGGTCAAGACTGCCGGGGGCGAAATTCTGCTGCGCACCAAGGAGCGGCGCTATCTCGGCTCCGAATATGCCGACATTATCATCCTCAGTAACCCTGACGGCACTCAGGTCAAATTGAGTGATATTGCGCAGGTGGTTGACGGTTTCGCCGACACCGATGAATATGCGCGCTTCGATGGTCAACCGGCGGCGATGGTCAAGGTTTATCGCATCGGTGACCAGAAACCGACCGAGATCTCCAGGCAGGTGCAGGACTACATCACCTCCAAAAGCCTGCAATTACCCGAGAGCATCCGGCTCGCCTCCTGGAATGACACCTCCGAGATTTTTGAGAGCCGCATGTCGCTGCTGCAGAAGAACGCCATCTACGGCCTCGTTCTGGTCATTATTATTCTTGGTCTGTTCCTCGAAATCCGCCTCGCCATGTGGGTCATGCTGGGGATCCCGATCTCCTTCTTCGGCACCCTCTTCCTGATGCCGTTTATCGGCGTCTCGATCAATATGATCTCACTCTTCGCCTTCATCCTCGCCCTGGGGATTTTGATCGATGACGCCATCGTAGTCGGGGAAAATATCTATGAACATCGCCAGACCGGAAAACCCTTTGCCCAGGCGGCGATCGATGGGGCGATCGAGGTTGCCATCCCGGTCACCTTCTCGATTTTGACCACCGTCGCGGCCTTTACCCCCCTGGTCTTCGTCGCCGGGATGATGGGCAAGTTCATCAAGGTCATCCCGCTGATCGTCATCACCCTGCTGCTGGTCTCGCTGGTCGAATCCCTGCTGGTGTTGCCGGCTCACCTGGCCCTCGGCAAGCGGCAAGGAGAAAGCCGCGGCCTGCTCGGCGCTATCGACCGGGTCAGACGCGGCTTCGGGAGCAGCCTCGACCGTTTCGTCGCCGGCCCCTACCGCAGATTCCTAGAACTGAACATCAGCTTCCGCTATGTCTCTTTGGCCCTCGGTATCGGCGCGTTGATCCTGACCATCGGGATCGTTAAGGGGGGGGTGGTCAAGTTCCGCTTCATGCCTGATGTGGATGGAGATCGCATTACCGCAGCGGTGCAGATGACGCGCGGCATGCCAGCCGAAGAGACGGCACTGGTCCAACAGCGCCTCGTCGATACAGCGCTCGCCACGGTTGCCGAATATGATCAGCAGCGCGCCGCTGGCGACAGCATCCTGCGCAATATCTATTCAGTCGTCGGCGGGACCATCGCCGGAGGAGGTCCGGGGGGGGGAAGTACCAGCAGCGGCACCCACCTGACCAACGTCGCGATGTTTCTGACCGAAAGTGAAAAACGCGGCATTCCGGCGACCGAAATTTCGGCACTCTGGCGTAAAAAAATGGGTGAGCTGCCGGGTGTTGAATCACTCACATTCGCCTCGAGTCTGGTGCACATGGGGGCCAATATCGATGTCCGTCTTGCCCATGAACGTTTCGAGGTGCTCGACGAGGCCTCTGACCGGCTGCGCCGGGCGCTGGCCGAGTATCCCGGGGTCGGCGACATAGAAGATACCTATGCCCGCGGCAAGCGCGAGATCAAGCTGCGCCTCAAGCCTGAGGCGCAGACCCTCGGCATCACCGAGGCGGACCTGGGTCGTCAGGTCCGGGCGGCCTTCTTTGGGGCCGAAGCTCTGCGCCTGCAACGTGACCGCAACGAGATAAAGGTCATGGTCCGCTACCCGGAAGAGAATCGCCGGACCCTGGCCGACCTTGAGAACCTGCGCATCCGCACCCCCAAGGGCGAAGAGGTCCCCTTGAGTGTGGCCGCCAGCGTCAGTCAAGGTTTCGGTTTCTCGCAGATCAACCGCACCGACCGCAAACGGGTTATTAATGTCACCGCCAGCGTTAATAGCCATGAGAACAACGCCACAGATATCCTCAATGAATTGAAAGGCCAGGTCCTGCCTCGGCTCGTGGCCGATTATCCGGGCTTGAGTTTCGACATGGAGGGAGAGGAGAAGGAACGCGCTGAATCGATGGGGAGTATGCTCGATGGCTTCAAACTGGCGCTGCTGATGATCTTCGCCCTGCTGGCGATCCCTTTCCGCAGCTACAGCCAGCCGCTCCTGATCATGGCCGCTATCCCCTTCGGCATGATCGGCGCTGTCCTCGGCCACATCATCATGGGCTTCGACCTGAGCCTGCTCAGCTTGTTCGGCCTGGTGGCCCTCTCCGGGGTGGTGGTCAATGATTCGCTGTTGTTGATCGACCGCGCCAACCAGAATCGCCGCGCCGGGATGGAGCTGCATGCGAGTCTGGTCGCGGCCGGCACCCGCCGCTTTCGGCCGATCATCCTGACCTCGCTGACGACCTTCTGCGGTCTGATGCCGATCATGCTGGAAACCAGCGTCCAGGCCCAGTTTCTGATCCCGATGGCGATCAGCCTGGCCTTCGGTATCCTCTTCGCTACCGGCATAACCCTGCTGCTGATCCCCAGTCTCTACATGATTCTGGAAGATATCCGCCGTGGTTTTGGCCTGCGGGACCACCACGCAGAGCATCACAACCCATAAAGCCTATCTGGCCGCCACCGAAGAAGCCGCTGCTCCCGTACGGGAGCAGCGGCTTCTTCGGTATCACCCAAACATATGTGAGATGCCCGGCTGGGCTTGTCGAACAAAGCAACCGGATCTACCGTCGGGTCATTGAGAATCGGACAGGGCCCAGTCCACGAAATTTAAGCGGAGTGGTTCAGAAATTCATCCCATCCCATAGAAATTCGGTGAGATAACATCTAGAGTCTATGCGGGGGAGTTTCCGCCTTCTCGTAAGTACTGCATCTGGAGATAGATCCGTTTCAAGATAATTGTTTCATTCGCAACCAAATCATTAATCGGGACCGGGCTCGCCTGTTGCCAGACCTTATCGGTATTATTGTCATCGATAGCTGGGCCAGTCGCAACCTTCAGAGCATGGATAGGCATCTCAGCCTGAACCTAACCCGGCAAAATGACCTGCAATATCAGCAGGACGATTCTTATCCTCAAGCCTCCCGCCCCTCCAATGTTTTATTCAAGCAAGCAATTAGTAGCCCGTGCGCATTTAAGTGTCATAACTTTCTTCTAGGAACTTGCAACTTGCAATGCACAGGAGGATCGTTTAAAAATCCAACTTTCAAACATATTCCATGCAGAGCGATAGACGAATGACTCAACAAACACTCTACAAGCGGATCAAGAAACAGGTCGACCTGGCTCCTCCTATTGCGCATTTTGTGCCCGCCTGCGCCGCGGAGTGCTCTACAGCCTGGCTCTCAAATTCGGTTGCACTAAAATCGCCCTCGGCCACTATCGCGACGATTTTATCGCAACCCTGCTCCTCAACCAGTTTCATGCCGGTAGCCTGGCGGCGATGAGCCCGCGATTACTCTCCGACAACGGCAAGCATACCCTGATCCGTCTGTTGGTATACGTCGAAGAATCTGCTATTATTCAATACAGTCGGCTCTGCGAATATCCAATTATCTGCTGTGCCTGCCCGGTTTGCGGGACCGGCGACCAGAAACGTCAGAAAATGAAAAAGTTGATCCGCTCACTGGCAACAGATATTCCGGGGATTCGACGCAGCATGCTTGCCGCGCTCGGGAATGTTCATTCACGCCATCTGCTAAACGGAAAACAGGCCATTGCCCAAACAGAAACAGATCAAGACTAATTATGGTTGCCAACTGACCCAGGATATCGATCTTGCCCGCAGCGTTCAGCAACTGCTCTTACCACGCAGTTCACCGGTCTGCAGCTGGTGCGGTAGCGGGGCAAAAAACCTCATGGCCCAGGGATTGGGTGGTGACCGCTTGCTCACTATACAGGCTGGTCTCAGTGAAGCCAGGAATACATCTGGTGAACAATACGCCAGCAGCCGACCTTGATGGACATTGAAAACGATCACATTGAGTTTTTCGAGATCCTCTACCAACGAAGTCTCGATTTCGGCTGTGCCCACCCCAACCGATGATTCGACATCGATCGTTCTCGATTTTCATAAACCACCTTATGGAGCTCCGAACTGACCATGCTTGGAAAATCTAGCCGTTCCCCGATGCTGAAAAACGTATATATTTACCTCGAAAACAGTCCCCTGCGTGCCCTGATTGAAGCATTGCTGCTGGAGTGGGGATATCGTTTGACGAAGGACCCCGCAGATGCCCCCCTGCTCCTTATCAAGGACAATCAGGAACAACCGGCCGGCTTCAGCCATAGCCTGACCTTCAGTTCATCCCACTATCAAGACCGTCATCATCTCGAAGTCCCCCTAACAATTGAAACCCTCTACCTCGCGCTGGAAAACCATTTTCATCGCACCCCGCGCAACCATATGCGCATCGGAGTCGAATGGCCAATTCACGTCAGAGTCCGGGGCCAGGAATTCATGACCCATACCATTACCATGGCTGATCGCGGCATCCGCTTCATCTCCCCCTTTGAATTGGCTCATGCCGAAGAGATGGACATCTGTATCGAACGCGAAGACGAAACCTATAACCTGCATGCCAAGGCGGTCTATTCAATTAACGGAAAAGAGATCGGATGGGGAGACAAGATTGAGGTGGGGGCAGTCTGCACCCCACAATCAAAAGAAGTTCGTGACAGCATCCGCAGCCGGATTATCGGGGTTTATCTGAAACGGGTACGACCGGTCCTTGGCAGCAACCTGTTTGCAGAAGCGCTGCAGCAACTCAATTTAACCCGGATGTCCAAGGAGATTGCGACATCGGAGGCATAGCTTAAAGACAGGGGACACAGGGGATACAACCTGTAAGCAAGGCCAAACCTGTCAACAACACAAGAGCTTTCATGTTTATTTCTCCTTATTTATAAATTTACTGAAGAGCCCGCCGCGGGACGGTTCGGATTGGCCACGTCTTAAGTTGATCAAACGAAGCTCACGTAAGGCTTCGGTACAACTCGGATTAGCCTGTACTGCCATTTCGAATGATTTCTCGGATTGCCGCTCCCTGTCCAGCGCCTGATAAACATGACCCAGATAGAGATGAGTCTCCTCAAGGCCAGGGTTGAGTTCACGTGAGGCCAGCAGCACTTCAAGGGCCTGATTCTGCAAGCCTGGATTCTCCGGTGAAGATTTAAAGACCGCCCAGGCATAACTGGTCAGATATTCCGGTTCTTCCGGGCTGAGCTCTATGGAATTTTTCAACTTAGCTGCTGCCTCGCGATACTGCCTGACCTTAAGCAGCGCCCGCCCTTGCTGAAAAGTAGTTTCCGCTTCGATCACCTGATTAACATCGATCTTCGATTTGGGACCATTCTCCAACTCATCCCGATAGACCGGGCGCATTGTTGGATCGCTGAGCACAGTGTAGGCCTGGGTGATATGCCCAAAAATTTCGTTGACCTTATTCTCCATATCATTGGAAAGACCGCGACCAAGAAAACGATCGGGATGATACTGCTTGGCCAACTTGTAATAGGCGCGGCGCACCGTTGAACTATCGGCCTTTTTATCAATATCCAGCGCGATAAAAAAATCTGCCGGCATAATCCGTCTATAATCTTCCAGTATCTGCTTGCGCAACTCACTGTCGATCGGTCTATCCGCCTTACGTCGCGCACGCGCGTCATCATCAATCAGACTGGCAGAGGTGCGTGGAATCACCATCCCGGCAATCAGCAGGGCCGCCAGAACCTGCTGCACTTCAAGCTTCGAAAGAGGGTGCCTGGCTAAAATAGCCTCAAGGGTCATATCTCCCAAACATTCGGCAAAAACTTCCTCACCGCGCCGGGAAAGGCCCATCTTCTGAAACAGATAAGCCGGATTTTCAGCCTGCTTCAAATAGTCGGTCAGATGAGGGCGCAGATACTCTTCTACCCGCTGCTTATCCCAATAACGGATGATCCCTTCGCGAACCAAGGCGGATGGCGAAAGCTCTATACTAGTAACATTCTTCTTAAATTCATCCTGTGCCACAAAACGAAACTGCCCTTCGGTCCAGGCGAAAATATTCAGTAATTTTTCAGTGACCTGTTGCTTGAGAGCATCATGAAGATCTTGCGGCGTCAGCAGGCCCATCTCGATCAGAACGGTCCCCTGCAGCCGACCAGAGATCTTGCTTTGTTCAATCGACTGATCACAGTCAACCTGGGTGATCACGTCATCCTTAACCAGCATCCGGCCGAGACACTCGCCCAGGATATTGGAACGGGCAAAGATCGGATAGCCATTCTTGATATAGATAACTTTCTTGGCTGAATTTTTCTGGATATGCAGCAGTCCGGTCTGTTTATGCTGATAGAGTCGGTGCAGAAATTCTGGAAAATCTGCATTATTGAGGATGCCGGACAATATGCGGTTTTCAGCCTTTGCTAGGCTAGCATCCTTTCCTGAAACCTCTTTGCCTGCAACGGCCTGAGTGTTCGGTGGCGTATCCTCAGTGTCAGTGGCTGCACCGATTTGCGCCTCAACCACGGCAAACATATCGGTCACCGTAAAGGGCTTCAGCAAGAAAGCATTGGCGCCATATTCCAGCATCGCATCATCCATCTGCGGCGATGTATGAAATGCGGCGGTCATCATCACTACCGGAAGGGTCCTAGTTTTTTCATGGTTACGCAAAGCCGAACAGATGGTCTGTCCAGAAATCTCCGGCATATTCAGATCCAGGAAAACCAGATCGTAGTTCTCCGAAAGCAGCTTCTGCAGGCCGGGTGCACCACGTTCGGCAACCTCAACCTCATAGCCCTTTACGAAGAGGGATTTCTGTAAAAATGAGCGAATCCCCCGATCATCATCAATGATCATCACGCGTTTTGTCATCAGTTTCAGCCTTTGATAGCGGTGGTTGTCGTCGCCGAACAGAGCCTGCGCTCAAATACAGTACGAATATCCTCGGTAATGCGATGATAGTCACCGAGCAACTGTTGCTCTGGCGTACTAACCCCTTTCTCGTAACCGAGACTTCTGGCAATCCGGCGCAAACCGCTCCCACTCACGCTCAGTTCATTCATCGATTGATCATGGAGCAGGCGTAATTTATTTTCGAGGCGCCTTAACGCCTTGTACCCTTTACGCAGGATAGCACCATCTGCGTCATTAAGCAGCCCTAATTCGACCATTGCCTTGAGTAACTGTAGAGTATTCTGGTTATGCAACTCCTTGTGCTTGCGCCCGTGAGTCAACTGCAGGTACTGGGTCAAAAACTCAACATCAACCATACCGCCACGACCGGTCTTGATATTGATCCGATCCTGGCTTTCACGCGCAATCTCCTTCTCCATCCTCTGCCGCAGACGACAGATTTCAGATCTCAGATTCGCCGGCACATCGCGCGCAAAGGTCAATTCTTCACCCAGAGCCCGACACCTCGCCAAAAATTGTGGCGGCCCGCACATCATCCGCGCCCTGGTCATCGACTGCCGCTCCCATGGTTGGGCAGATTTACGATGATAGCGTTCAAAAGCGTCAAATCCGGTAACCAGTGGTCCCTGATTGCCTGAGGGGCGTAAATCGGTATCGATCTTATAGACGATCCCCTCACGCGTAACCAGAGTAAGCACACTGATGATCCGCTGGGCCAGGCGACCGAAATACTCCTGGCTGTTCAATTCACGGAAGCGCTCTGGATCTGTCCCTGCTACGGCTCGAGTGCGGCCTGCCCCTTCATGAAGAAAGATAATATCAAGATCCGAATGATAATTCAGCTCATAACCACCCAGTTTCCCCATGCCGATGACCGCAAATGCAACCTCACGCTCGGTATCTTCCTCTAGAAACGGCAGGCCAAACCGCGGGATCAGCTCTCTACGTGCCATCAGGATCGCCTGGTCCAGACAAACCTCTGCCAGCCAGGAGAGCTGATGGTTTATCTCGCTCTGACCGAGTTCACCATGCAGATCGTTCAGCGCTATCCGCAGAAACTCTTCGTTACGGAAGCGCCTCAAAATATCGAGTTGATCTTCGTAACTCTCAGTGCCATGCAGTTGGTCGGTCAACTCTGCCGCCATCTGCTGCTGTGGCTTGATACTGATCGCATAGGTGCGCGAGACCATGGTATCCAGCAACTCAGGACGCTGAATGAAGATTCTCGACAGCATCTGACTCGAACCGAAAAGCGAGACTAGCACTTTAACAATTTCCGGGTTTTCGGCAAGTAATGCATAAAAAGAAGTTCGGCTATGTAAACGATTGAGGAAGGCCTCGAGATTATTCAGCGCCTGGTCCGGGTTGGGAGATTCGAGCAGTTCCACCAACAGAAGAGGGATAAGCTGTTCAAGGTAGCGCCTGCCCCGCTCGGTTAAGCGTCGCTCCGGCTGATCGCCATGCAGCGAGTGCAAACTGAGATAGGCCGCATCGGGGTTGCTGAAACCTTTCTCTTCAAGCAGATCCTTCACCAGATCGGGATCGGCTTCGGGATCGAAGAGCAGAGCCATCTCCGGGCAAACAACTTCAGTAGGCTCAACCGAATGGAAGAGACCACGGTAAACCCGGCAGACCTCATCTCGATGCTGATTCAGGCTGTGATTAAAACTTTCAAGCTCGGCAAAACCACTGCGCCGGGCCAGGGCCAGCAGCTCATCCTCACGCGTCGGTAAGCTATGGGTTTGGCGCTCCTGGACGATCTGGATCCGGTGTTCAACCGTGCGCAAAAAGCGATACGCCTGCTGTAACGACACAACCTCCTGTGGACTGATCAAATTCTGCTCGCCCAACAGCGTCAGCGCCTTCAGCGAATTTCGCTCACGCAAGAGTCGGTTCTTGCCGCCGTTCACCAACTGCTGAGCCTGGATGAAAAACTCAATCTCACGGATACCACCACGCCCAAGCTTGAGGTTTAACTCCCCCTCGCTGGTGCGGCTCAGGCTGGCATCGATCTTCTTCTTCATCAGCATGATATCTTCGATCATACCGAAATCGAGAAAACGCCGATAAATGAAGGGTTCCAGCCGCGCCAGGAGTTCTTCGCCAAGGGCGATACTGCCTGCCACCGGCCGGGCCTTGATCATTGCCGCCCGCTCCCAGCTTTGTCCCCAGGATTCATAATAGCTCTCGGCGGCATTGAGGGAGATGGCCAGATCGCCGCTGTTCCCATCTGGTCGCAGCCGGGTATCAACCCGGAAGACAAAACCATCTGCGGTCGGTTGATGCAGGGCACGACTGACCATTTCTGCGAGCTTGATAAAGTAGCGCCGCAACTCAATCTGCTCGCCACGACTGCCACCACTGGTCTGGCCGCGCGTGGTTGAATAGCAGTAAATCAGATCGATGTCTGAGGAGAAATTAAGTTCATTGCCACCGAACTTCCCCATGCCAAGCACGCAGAATTCTGCTTCCCCGCCATCTTCGGCAATGGGTGCCCCGTACTCCTGCTGCAACTGATAGGTGCAGAATTCAATGGCAATCTGCAACGCTGCGGCGGCCAGAGCAGAGAGCCCGGCGGTAACCTCTTCGAGTTCAGCAAGTCTGCACAGATCACGCCCGCCGATGCGCAAGAACTGGCGGGCCTTGTAGCAGCGCAACAGACGCTCACATTCGGCGGCGGCGAGATCAAGAGGGATCAGCTCACGTAGTTCAGCGAGCATCTGTGCTTCGCCTACTGACTGATCTATTTCCGCATGAATAAAGAGTTGTTCAAAAAAAACGGAGCCACGACAAAATAGCGTTGCCAGAAAGGGCGAGCCCCCCAGCATCACCAGCAACTGCTTGCGGCGCGCAGCATCTTCTAAGACCTGCAACAACTGGTTCCGCTCAACGACGGATAACAATCTCTCCAGATAGTTGAGGGCCAGATCGGGATCAGCCGCAAGCAGAGCATCGCTCAGTACCAGACACAGGAGTTCAGGCCGCGGCCAGACCTCGAACAGCAGTTCCAGGTTGGTGGCACTGCGTTGCGCTTCGGCCAAACCCAATGATTCAAGCTGGCAAGCCAGTTCTACTGAATGCTGAGCGTCGAACAGCCCGTTCAATTTGTCGATAAGTTCTTTATTCAATAAAAATCCTAACTGTCACTCTTGGTCAATCAGTTGTCAAACAGCGCAGCCAGTCCCGACAGATAATCACCCTCGACCACACCTGCCTCGGTGATGATGGCCGTAACAAAGCGGGCCGGGGTTACATCAAAGGCCGGGTTGCGAACCGGCACACCGCTTGGTGCCAGCTGGATATCGCCCATATGGGTAATCTCACGGGCGTCGCGCTCTTCGATCGGAATCTGCGCGCCATCGGCGATACTCATATCGAGCGTCGACAGCGGGGCGGCAACGTAGAATGGAATCTTATGTTCCCTGGCCAGAACCGCCACCGTGTAGGTCCCGATCTTATTGGCGACATCGCCGTTTGCGGCGATGCGGTCGGCACCGACAATGACACAGTCGATCTCCCCCTTGCTCATCAGGTAACCGGCCATGTTGTCACAAATCAGGGTCACCGGAATCTTATCCTTCTGCAACTCCCAGGCGGTCAAGCGCGCCCCCTGCATGAAGGGCCGGGTTTCGTCGGCCAGGACACTGATCTTCTTGCCCGAGGCCACCGCCGCGCGCAAGACTCCCAGTGCGGTCCCGTAGCCTGCCGTAGCCAAGGCTCCGGCATTACAATGGGTGAGAACCCGCGCGCCATCGGGAATCAGACCGGCCCCTTGACGTCCGAGCTTGATGCAGAGCTGCTCATCCTCCTGGGTGATCGCCAGGGCTTCATATTCCAGACCGATTTTCAGCTCAAGGACACTGCGATCCAGGTTGGCCCGCGCAAAGGATTTCATCCGATCCAGCGCCCAGAAGAGATTGATCGCCGTCGGCCGGGTGGCGGCCAGAACCGCACAAATCTTCTCCAGCTCAGCAAAAAACTCTTCACTCGATTCGGTCTCGATATCCCGCGCGCCGAACCAGGCGCCGATTGCAGCGGCAACTCCGATGGCCGGGGCACCACGGACCACCATACTCCTGATCGCTTCGGCCACAGCCTGGTAATCGCTGTAATCGAGCCAGATCTCTTCTGCGGGCAGACGCCGCTGGTCGAGCATCTGACAGGTACCGTTAAAAAAACGGATCGGACGAATGACGTTTTTATCGATCTGACAACCTGACATATCTCAATTCCTTAAATTGACTTGAGCGTTGCTACGGGTTTTAAACTGCTCATTTGCAGAGCCCGCTACTCCGAAATCTTTTTCTGGATCAACTGGTTCACCATGCCGGGATTAGCCTTCCCCTTACTCAGCTTCATCACCTGACCGACAAAGAAGCCGGTCAGCTTATCCTTACCGCCTTTAAGCTCTGCAAACTGGTCCAGATTGGCAGCGATGATCTCGTCCAGGATCGCTTCGATGGCCCCGGTATCGGTCACCTGTTTCAGCCCCTGCTCTTCGATCACCTGGTCGGCGCTCTTGCCAGAGCGCCAGATCTCCTCGAAAACGGTCTTGGCGATCTTGTTCGAGATCGTATTATCGGCGATCCGCCCGAGCAGGCCCGCCAATAGTTCGGGGGATAGCGGACAATCGGCGATTGTGCCGTCACTCTCCTTGAGCGCACGCAGCACCTCGCCCATGACCCAGTTTGAACAGATTTTCGGTTGGCCGTGCAGCGCGACTAACGCCTCGAAATATTCCGCCACCGCCCGCTCAGCCGCGAGCACTCCGGCATCGTATTCGGGCAGCCCGAGCTGCTCGACATAACGTTGTCGTTTGACCTCAGGCAGTTCCGGCAATTCAGCCCTCACCCGCTCGATCCAGGCCTCATCAACCACCAGCGGAACCAGATCTGGATCGGGGAAGTAGCGGTAATCGTGCGCCTCTTCCTTACTCCGCATCGAACGGGACATGCCGGTGTCGGCATCGAACAGACGGGTCTCCTGCACAACCTTGCCCCCTTCGTCGAGGAGATCGGCCTGCCGCTCGACCTCATACTCGATCGCCTGTTTGATGAAGCGGAAGGAGTTGAGGTTCTTCAGCTCAGCCCGGGTGCCCAACTCCTTCTGCCCCTTGGGACGGATCGAGACGTTGGCATCGCAGCGGAAGGAGCCCTCTTCGAGGTTGCCGTCACAGACGCCCAGATACATGACGATCTGATGCAACTGCTTGAGGTAGGCGATCGCCTCATCGGCACTGCGCATATCGGGCTCGGAAACCACCTCGAGCAGTGGTGTGCAGGCCCGATTCAAATCGACCAGGCTGCCGCTTGCGCCGCCATGGGTCAGTTTCCCGGCATCCTCTTCCATGTGAATGCGTGTGATGCCGATCCTCTTCTTACCACCAGCTTCGGTCTCAATATTCAACCAGCCATGCTCACAAATCGGCAGTTCAAACTGAGAGATCTGATAGCCCTTCGGCAGGTCGGGATAAAAGTAGTTCTTACGCGCAAAGATGGAGTGTGGCGCGATCTGGTGATTGGTCGCCAGACCGGTCTTGATCGCATATTCCACCACCTGCTTGTTCAGGACCGGCAGTGCGCCCGGCAGACCCAGGCAGACCGGGCAGGTCTGGCTGTTCGGCTCCTGGCCAAAATCCTTGGAACATCCGCAAAAAATCTTGGTCTTGGTGGTTAACTGGACATGGACCTCAAGCCCGATGACAACTTCATATCTTGAATGCATGAAAAACTCCCTGCTTTAGCTTACTTAATCGAGTGGGGCGCGTTGCTTGTGCCAGTCGGTTTCAGCCTCATAGGCCTTGGCCGCTTGCAGGATCCGCGCTTCATCAAACGGCTGGCCGATCAACTGCAGACCGATCGGCAACTGGCCGTCCATACCGCAGGGCAGACTCAGGGCGCAGGTCCCGGCCAGATTGACCGGAATGGTGAAGATATCCGACAGATACATCTGCAGTGGGTCGTCGGTCTTCTCGCCGAGCTTGAAGGCGGCGGTCGGGGCCACCGGCGTCAGGAGCAGATCGACCTCTTTAAAGGCCTTGAGGAAATCCGCGCGGATCAGGGTCCGCACCTTCTGCGCCTTGAGATAATAGGCATCGTAGTAGCCCGAGGAGAGGGCGTAGGTCCCGAGCATGATGCGCCGCTTGACCTCATCGCCGAAACCGGCGGCGCGGGTCTTCTCATACATGCCGCTCAAACCACCTTCGCCCTGCTGGCGCACGCCGTAACGCACCCCGTCGTAGCGCGCCAGATTGCTCGAGGCTTCGGCGGTGGCGATCAGATAGTAGCAGGCGACGGCATAATCGGTATGCGGCAGGCTGACCTCAACGATCTCGGCGCCCAGACCCCGATAGACTTCGATTGCCGCCTCAACCGCCTGCTTGACCGCCGGATCGAGCCCGGCGATGAAATATTCACGCGGCAGGCCGATCTTCATCCCCTTGACCCCGCCATCGATCCCGGCCAGATAGTCGGGGACCGGACAATCGACACTGGTCGAATCAAGCGGATCGTAACCGGCCACGGCACCGAGCAGCAACGCGGCATCCTCGACACTCTGAGCCAGGGGGCCAACCTGATCCAGACTCGAAGCGTAGGCGATCACCCCGTAGCGCGAGACCCGGCCATAGGTCGGCTTGACTCCGACCACCCCACAGAATGAGGCCGGTTGACGGATGGAACCGCCGGTATCGGTGCCAAGCGTCGCAAAGGCCTGTCCGGCGGCGAGTGCGGCGGCGCTCCCCCCCGAAGAACCACCGGGCACCCGCTCCAGGTCCCAGGGATTGCGCACCGGCCCCTGAGCGCTGTTCTCGTTGGAGCTGCCCATGGCGAACTCATCCATGTTGAGCTTGCCGAGCAGAATCGCGCCCTGCTCCTGCAACTTGGCAAAGGCGGTTGCATCGTATGGCGCAATGTAATTTTCCAGAATCCGCGATCCGCAGCTGGTGCGGACTCCTGCGGTGTTGAAGATATCCTTGACCGCGATCGGTATCCCGGTCAAGGGGCCAACTGCGCCGGCAGCGATCTTGCGATCGGCCTCTGCTGCAGCGGCCAGCGCCGTTTCTGCACAAACCGTCACAAAGGCATTGATCCGCTCGTCGGTCGCGGCGATGCGCGCAAGACAGGCGCGCGTCAATTCGACTGAACTGGTTTTTCCATCACGTAGCGCCTGCTGTAACTGGCGAATGCTCATTTGAGAAAAAGACATGCTAACTCCCGTTATTCAACCCGCGCACCGCGCCCTTACCAGGCGCAGCCTGCGGCAATTCTACTCGATAACCTTCGGCACAACAAAACAGCTCGCTTCGGTCTGCGGCGCATTCTGCAGCGCCCTCTCCAAGCCGAGCGATGGTCTGATTTCGTCGGCGCGGAATGCGTTCTCCAGCGGTACCGCATGGGCCGTCGGCACAATCTCATCGGTATCGAGTTCATTGAGTTTTTCGACATAGCCGAGCAGTTGGTCCATCTGCCCGGTCAGCGCATCGATCTCGGCCGCCTCAAGCGACAACCGCGACAGGCGCGCAACATGTTCAACCTCTTCACGCGTAAGTTTCATAACAACTCCTATAACTGCGACATCTTGTGTCGCACGGACAGCAGCACCCCTGGAAGAGGGCGCATGACTGTCGCTGGTGAGTACGGGGCCAATCTATCCGCGCTGTTGCCACCACTGATGAGCCTCTTCGGCGGCATGCTCCAGCGCATGACTGCATTCCGATTCGGGGTGCGCAAGGATATGCGGCTTGCCGCTGTCTCCGGCAACCACAATCCGCGGATCGAGTGGGACCTGGGCCAGAAAGGGGATCGAATACTCCTCGGCCAGGCGGCTGCCTCCCCCACTCTTGAAAATATCTGAACGCTTAGCGCAGTGCGGGCAGATAAAACCGCTCATATTTTCGATCATGCCGATGATCGGCAATTTGAGTTGCTGGCAGAAACTGATCGATTTCTCGACGTCGACCAGTGCAACATCCTGCGGCGTCGTGACGATCACCGCCGCGGCGTTCTCCTTCAGCATCTGGACTGCGCTTAAGGGTTCGTCACCGGTCCCCGGCGGACAATCGACCACCAGATAGTCGAGTTCACCCCAGACGACATCGGCCAACAGTTGCTGAATGGCACTGTTTTTCATCGGACCACGAATAATCATGGCGTCGCTGGTCTTCTCGAGCAGAAAACCGATCGACATCAACTTAATGCCGGCAAACTCAAGCGGGATAATCCCATCTTCACTGCCATGGGGCCGCTCAGTCTCGAGACCGAGCATCTTAGGCAGACTCGGCCCATGCAAATCGATATCGAGCAGGCCGACCCGATGCCCCTGCTGCGAGAGCGCAATCGCCAGATTAACTGCGGTGGTGCTCTTGCCGACGCCCCCCTTGCCCGACATCACCAGAATCCGTTTATCGATACTGCAAAGCCGACTCTCAAGCTCCTGACGGCGCTGGAACTGCTCGTCGTTCTCCTGCGCCCCTTTATCCCGTGTTGCACAGGAACTGTCATCACAACTGTTACATTTACTCATACTCTGTTTCCTCTTCCCTTTTTGCATATTCATCAAGTTGACAATGAGATGATTTTTATACGACGAAATTACAGAGAGCGTATGATCTCCGCAATTTCGTTCAAGGTAAAATCGGCAGCCTGTAGCGACTTACGATACTGATCGAGCAACCTCTTCGGCTTCACCTGATCATGTTGCTGACGATAGAGTGTCAGTAACCTTTTAACGAACGATTCACGAATCGGATCGGTTTGCAAACCCTGTAACAACAAGACTTCAAGATCGAAAGCACTGCAGAATGGCTCAGTTAACCCTGCGAGCAGCTCAATCTGTTCAAACCAGAGTTCAGCGAAAATTTCCTGTTTATCAACCAGTTCTCCCGGCAGGTCAAAACCCTCCAGCAGTTTCCCCTGCCAGAGCTTGTTGGCGGCCAACAACTGGTGCCAGGCTTGCCATAGATCCCCACGCCGCTGCTGGCTGCGCCCCAGTTCGACATGGGCCTTGTAAGCGAGGGCATCGACCCTGGCATGACGCAACATCAGAATCCCCCGTTCGACCGCCAGATAGCACCGTCCGGCCCCGGCAAAACATCCTTCATCCAGGGCCTTACGCAGGCGCAGCAGCGTGCTGTCGAAATTCTGGCGCGCACGTTGAGGCGAACTTTCCGGCCAGATCCGGCCATAGAGAGCATCAACCGAAAACTGCTGCCCCGGTGCAAAGATGAGTAGACCGAGCAGGTGCCGCGCAGGGCCGCCCAGGCTCCCCCCCTCGATCCAGTCTTTTTGAACGATGCGCAGACGAAAATGCCCCAGCAGGGTAATCTGCAGATGCGGCACCAACTGCCCGTCATTGTGGATGTCACATCCGAAAAAATCGGCCGCGAGCCGGCAGGCCACCTCTGGCAGCACGTCATTCTCCACCGCCAGGGGGAGAATTTCAAGCAGCTCGGGGGTCAGGAAAAAGCAGCACTTATGCTGGGGAGAGCGCAGCAGGCTCAACATCTCGCGCAATTGTTCAAGCGCCCCGACTGTCTCAGCCCGGCGCTGATAAAGACGCGCTAGAGCAGAGTGAATACCCGGACGGACCAGGAGTTCGCCACAGTCTTGAGAAAGGACAAGGGCCCTCTGCAGCAGCGTATGCGCCTCATCCTGCGCATCTAGTTCGAGGAGCGTTTCAGCGCAGATCAGCAGATTGGCGAGCAGATGGAAACCACAGCCACGCTGATCCCGTAACAGGCGGGATTCACTCTGTTCAACGCGTGCTTGCTCCTTGCGCCCCGCACGCGCATGCAACAGCGCCCGCATCTGCAGCAGCCAACTCTGCAGGTGAGGGTTAGCGACCGCTGCTCCTTCAGCCGATCCAATCCGGATCATTTCCGCGGCGGAGACGCTGTCACCTTCCAGCAGACAGGCCTCAGTCTCAAACAGGCTGAGCGTGGCACTCAGGGTTCCTTGCTGAAGAAACTGGCGGCCAAATTTTTCGCTAAGCTGACGCTGCTGTTCGCGATAAGCGGCCAGATCACCGCTATGCAGCAATAAGTCAACGGCCAGGATGTGCAGATAAACGGAATCCTGTGCCCCGGCGGCGACCAACTGCCAGGCATTCTCGATCTCCGAGCGCGCGACGAAGCAACTCCCCTGTAAAAGAGCGAGATAACCACAGGCGATCCGGCCCTCCAGTTCGAGATCGCGCAGGCAAGTCCGCTGCGCCAGCAGCAGCCCGCAGCGCGCATATTTCTCGGCGCGGCTTAAGTCACCGGCAAAAAAACCGAGTCCCAGCGCAAGGTTGATCTGTGCGAAAGCCAGATTGACCGGTTCAAGCCCTCCCAACTGCTCGACCAGCAACTCTTCCAAGCGGGGCAAGAGTTCGTGCCCGTACGAAAATCGGCCGTCAACCAACAGGTGCTGACGGACCTGCTGCGCGAGTGCCAGTAATTCACCACGCGGCTCACCACTGGCGACAAAGCGGACCCTGGCCAGTTCCAGCCAGCTATCGACCTCGTGAGGGGCAAACAGAAACTTACAACTGCCAACGAACAGGGAGAGCCAGCCCTGTTTTGCGGCTAAATCTTGCGGGACAAGCCGCAGCAACTCCACAACATTTTCTGGTGCGGTCAACGGCAGCAGAAGGCCGGTCTGACTCAAGAGAAGTTCAACCTCCGCGAAAAAACGCCCGAGCAAAAGGTGGCGCAATGCGGACCAGAAGTCGGCTTTTTCCTGATACCAACCGGCAGCCAGACGATGAACGCCTGATTGATCTGCCTGAGTCAACAACATGCGTGCCTGTTCACGCAGATACCCATGCAGTCGCTCATCAAAACGGTATCCGCCAGCGACCGTTTCGACATGATAATTGTGCCGCCAGAGATAATCGAGAATGGCTTCGACATCCTCTGGTGCGGTCAACTTTCGCGCCAGCTCAAGTGGGATGGTTTCAAGCAGCGCCAGCTTTAAGAGCGCATCCTGCCAGCCGTTCGGGAGTTCGGGCAGTAACCAGTTGGCAAACTGATCGGGCGATGGTTCCTGGGCTCCATCAAATTGCGCGGCCAATCTGTCAAGCAGTTGGGGATCGACCGTTGCGTCACTCCCGGCATCGACCAGTCCGGTCAACCAGCGTAAGGCGGCGACATTACTCTCGAGCTTCTGATGCAACTGCTGGTTCTTCAGACACAGGTCTTCCCGCTCGCGCTGCAGGCGCAACATCACCCGGATGCGCGCCAACATCTCGATATTGCTGACCGGCTGAGAAATAAAATCCTGGGCGCCGGCATCCAGCCCTTCGGCCCGGCTCTGGGGCGTTGCAATATGCGCCGTCAACAGGACCACCGGGATATGTGCGGTTTCCGGGTTGCCTTTCAGCTGGCGACACATTTCGAAGCCGTTGACAGCCGGCATCTGCACATCGACAAAAGCGCCATCGATCCGCTCCTGCTCGAGCAGGACAAACCCATCTTCGGCACTGCGCGCGGTCAGACAGCGTACCTCTGGCAGGTGGCTCTCAACGATGCGGGCCATCAGTTCCAGGTTGGTCGGATTATCATCGACCACCAGCAGCTGAAATGTCGGATTCTGATTTGCCATCAGTTCTTACAATTCCCCAGCTCAGGCGGGTTCAAGGCCGGCAAAACGCAGCAGTAACTTCTTGGCTCCGGCCGATTTGAAGTAGACGATGACCTTCTGGCTCTCGCCACTGCCCTCAAGCCTGCGCACTGTTCCGACCCCGAATTTAACGTGGCGCACGCGCATCCCCAGGCGTAGACCCTCTTCGGCTTCGGGGACAATTTGCACATCCTCAAACGGCTCTTCGAGCTCTTCACTCTCTTCGGGAACCAGCGGAGAACTTCCGCCGGTAAAGAGTGACGCCAGGTTATGACCAGGCATGGCAGCGGATTTTGGTTGCGGGCGACTCGCCAAAACCGCTGCGGGTATTTCAGCCAGAAAACGACTCGGCGGATTGTACTGATAGCTGCCGTAGATCCTGCGCCGGCGGGCATGGGTCAGGTAGAGCCGTTCCATCGCGCGGGTCATCCCCACGTAGCACAGCCGCCGCTCCTCTTCGATATCCTCCCCCTCGGAACGACTATGCGGGAAGAGACCATCTTCGAGCCCGGTGACAAAAACCACCGGGAATTCAAGGCCCTTAGCCGCATGCAGAGTCATCAGGGTGGCGCGATCGAGGCTGATATCATGCCGATCGAGGTCGGTGACCAGGGCGATCTCTTCGAGATAGTCCTGCAGCGAGTCCGAGCGGCCACGATGTTCCTCCATCCCGGCCAGCAGCTGTTGCAGATTCTCAAGCCGCCCCTTGGCCTCCTGGCGTTGACCATCGGTCAGGGCAGCCTCCGCCTCTTCGCGCAGCAGCGGCAGGTAGCCACTCTCTTCGAGCAGCTCCGCCGTCAACTGTGGGTACGGGAGGCGTTCGAGCCGCTGGCTGAAATCATCGATCAGAGCGACAAAGGCCTGCAGCTTGCGCTGGGCGGCCGCACCGAGTATCCCGTCGTCGAGCGCCCTGCGGCAGGCCGCGAGAAAACCGAGCTCATCCCCCTGCAACGCGGCAACCTTATCGACCGTGGTCTTGCCGATGCCACGTGCCGGGACATTGATGATCCGCCGGGCGGCAACTGAATCGGCGGGATTGAGCAACAACCTTAAATAGCAGAGGGCGTCCTTGACCTCCATCCGGGCAAAAAACTTGACTCCACCGAACATCACATAGGGGATGCGTGCCGCCGCCAGCGCCTCTTCTAAGGGACGCGATTGCGCATTGGTGCGATAAAAAACCGCAATATCGCGCAGTTTATGCCCTGCCGACTGCAGCGTTTCGATCTCGCGCGCGACGAAGCGGGCCTCTTCGAGGTCATCCCCACAGGGCTCGATCCGCACCGGCTCGCCTTGTGCTTTATCGGTCCAGAGCCGCTTCCCCTTGCGCTCTCGGTTCTGCTCAACCACCCCGCCAGCGGCGTCGAGGATGGTGCTGGTCGAGCGATAATTCTGCTCAAGGCGGATCGTCTTGACCCCCGGATAGCGATCCTCAAAATTGAGGATATTACTGATCTCGGCCCCGCGCCAGGCGTAGATCGATTGATCGTCATCGCCGACCACGCAGAGGTTGCCATGCGGGCGGGCGAGCAGATCGATCAAACGGTACTGAATACCGTTGGTATCCTGAAATTCGTCGACCAGAATATGCCGAAAGCGCTCCTGCCACTTGTGCAGAACGCTGGGATGCTCCTCGAAGAGCTGCACGGTTAACAGCAGCAGGTCGCCGAAATCGAGCGCATTGGCCTGTTTGAGGCGTTTTTGGTAGAGGCGATAAATTTCGGCGATCTGAGCCTGCTCGCCGCCCTCTTCATCGAGATCATGGGGCCTGAGGCCGCGGTTCTTGGCCTGATCGATGGCATGGGCTGCCGCTGAAGGGCGCAGACTCTTTTCACTGATCCCCAACTCTGCCAAGACCTGGCGCAGCAAACGTTGCTGGTCCTGATCGTCATAGATGATGAAATCCCGCGCAAAACCGAGGGCCTTGATCTCCTGGCGCAAGATCCGCACACAGCTGGCATGAAAGGTCGCGACCCAGGGCGGCTCTGATTCGGGTAGAATCCTGGCCAGACGTTCGCGCATCTCGCCGGCGGCCTTATTGGTAAAGGTCACGGCCATGATCTGCCAGGGTGCAATCCCCTGCTCACAGATCAACCAGGCGACGCGATGAATCAGGGTGCGCGTCTTGCCCGAACCCGCTCCGGCCAAGATCAAGAGTGGCCCGCCGCTATGGGTCACCGCTTCGCGTTGCTCGGGATTGAGGCCGTCCAGCAGGTCAATCATCCTCATCTCCTAGGGTCCGCGCCATCAGCACGCGGTTATAGGCTGAAACCATGTCGTGACGCGAGATGATACCGAGTAATTTGTGGTGATTGACGCGATCGACAACCGGTAACTGCTCAATGTTGCGATAGCCGATCTTACGCATTGCGGCATCCAGATCTTCATCGGCATGCACCGTGATAACATCGAGGGTCGCAAGCTCCTTAACCACCACCAGGTCCATCAATTCGGGTTCAAACACCACCCCCATGAAGTCCTGCACCGAGATGATACCGGTTAGAGCTCCGCTACTATCGACCAGCGGGAAGTTGGTATGCCGGGTGCTGGCGATAAACCTGGCAAACTGGCCCAGGGTCATATTCTCTGGCACACTTTCGACATCGCGGGACATCACCTCAGCGACGCGCAAGCCCTTCATGATATTGCGCTCCTTGCCCGCCTCCAGATCGATCCCTTCCCGCACCAGTTCGGCGGTCTCTAAACTCTCCTTCTTGAAGTGCCGGGCGATGGAGGTGCCGATGACGCAGGTGAGCATGATCGGGATGATGACCTCATAGGAATCGGTGATCTCGAACAGCAGAAAGATCGCCGTCATCGGCGAATGGGTCGCCGCCGACAAAAAGGCGCCCATGCCGACCAGCGCATAGGCGCCGGGCGCCAGATTGGCCTCCGGAAAGAGCTGCACGCAGATTAAACCGAAGGCTCCTCCGGCCACCGCGCCCAGATAGAGGCAGGGGGCGAACATGCCGCCCGGAAACCCGGAATTGATGGTTATCGAGGTCGCCACCGCCTTGGCCAGAATCAACACCAGCAACAGGAGCAGCGGTTGCTGACCGGCGAGCACGGTACTCATAAACTCATAACCGTTGCCGTAGACCTGCGGCAGGCCGATGCCGATCAGACCGACCAGCAGGCCGCCCAATATCGGTTTACTCAGCCGATGCAGGCCGAGCGCGTCGATCCGGTCCTTGATCCGAAAATGCAGGTCGATAAAACCACTGGCCAATAGGCCGATGAGCGTGCCGAGCAGCAGATAGAGCCCCAGTTCCCAGGGGCTCCCCATCACATAGGCCGGTGCGGCCAGCTCTGCTACATTACCGAGCAGGGCGCGCGAGACGACGGTCGCCATGCCACTGGCGATGACGATCGAGGTGAAGCTGGCGAGTTCGAAGGAGGAGAGCAGCACGATTTCAGCGGCGAAGAATACCCCGGCAAGCGGCGCGTTGAAAGTAGCCGCCACCCCGGCGGCGGCCCCGCAGGCGACCAACACCTTGAGACGATCGCCGCCCATCTTGAACAATTTACCAAACTGACTGCCGATGGTGCCACCGATCACCGCGATCGGCCCCTCCTGCCCGGCACTGCCGCCGGCTCCGAGGGTAATCGCCGCGCCGAAGCCACGGGTGAACATCGGGCGCATCGGCAGTTTGGCCCCCTTCAGGTTAACCTTAACCAGAAAAGAACCGAATCCGCCCTTGAGATCCTTGGGGAAGAGCATCCACAGCGGAATCACCAGCAGACCGCCGATGACCGGGAAGATGAAGATCAGCAAGCGCTCCGGCGACCAATGTTCAGGGTCGATGTTCAGCAGTTGCTGGCCCTGTTCAACGATCAGAAAATGAATCAGATCGATGGTTTTACGAAAGACGTAGTTGCCCAGTCCGGCCAGCACGCCGATAATCACCGCCAGCACCACCATGAAGGTGTTTTCGCTGATATGAAAATGGCTGAGCAGGCGCAGTTTAAGGCGGCGGATCCTGCGTGAATAAGGGATGGAAAATGGCAACAGCTCTACTCCACGGTCACGCTTTTAGCCAGGTTACGCGGCTGATCGACATCGGTCCCCTTATATACGGCGACATGATAGGCCAAAAGCTGCATCGGCACCGACGTGAGGATCGGCATCAGATCATCGTCGGCCATAGGCAGACAGAAGAGGCTTTCACAATGATCGACCAAGGCTGCGCCACGTCCGCTGGTCACGACGATCACCCGACCACCCCGCGCGCGGACCTCTTCCATATTGGAGACCACCTTATCGTAGGTTGGATTCTCCGGCACAATCACCACCACCGGCAGCTGCTCATCGATCAGGGCGATCGGGCCATGCTTCATCTCACCGGCGGGATAGCCCTCGGCATGGATATAGGAGATCTCCTTGAGTTTGAGTGCGCCCTCAAGGGCGATCGGGTACTGGTTGCCACGGCCGAGATAGAGGAAATCCTGGGCGGTGGCGAGTTCGGGGGCGATAGCCTCGATCTCCCCATCGAGCTCAAGGCTCTGTTCAATCAGGCGCGGCAGGGTCAGCAGGGCCTGCACCTTCTGCTGGCAAGCCTCAGCGCTCAGGGTGTTGCGGACCCGGCCCAGACGCAGGGCAAAGAGTAGCAATGCGACCAGTTGCGTGGTAAAGGCCTTGGTCGAGGCGACGCCGATTTCCGGCCCGGCATGGGTGTAGATCACCCCGTCGCTTTCTCGGGCAATCGAGGATTCAACCACGTTACAGATACAGAGCACCTTGCCACCCTTAGCGCGCGCTTCACGCATGGCAGCCAGGGTGTCGGCAGTCTCACCGCTCTGGCTGATCAGAACCGTCAGGGTTTTGGCGTTAACAATCGGGTCGCGGTAACGGAACTCGCTGGCGATATCGACCTCAACCGGGATGCGGCAGTGTTTCTCCAGATAGAATTTTCCGACCAGGGCGGCATGCCAGCTGGTGCCACAGGCAATCAGAAAGATCTTCTCGATCCCCGCAAGTTGCTGGTCATCAAGCTGGAGGCCCTCGAGGTAGATCCCCTCATCACCCTCGCGCAGGCGTCCGGCAATGGTATCCGCAATGGCGCGCGGCTGCTCATAGATCTCCTTGAGCATGAAATGCTTATAACCGCCCTTTTCGGCCATTAGCGGGCTCCAGGTGATGGTCTTCTCGACCTTCTCGAGAGGCGTGCCAGCCAGATCCGAATAGCTCACCCCCTGCGGGGTGAAGATCACGACCTCGCCATCCTCCAGAAAGACCATCTGCCGGGTATGGGAGAGCATCGCCGGGATATCGGAGGCGACAAAAAATTCCCCTTCCCCGCGTCCGACCACCAGAGGGGAACCCTGCTTGGCCGCAATCAGACAATCCGGCTCTGCCTCACAGAGGACCGCAACGGCATAGGCCCCTTCGACTTCAGACAAAGCCTGACGAACCGCCGCCTCAAACCCCAGCCCTGACTTGTAGTGCTCCTCGATCAGATGGGCAATGATCTCGGTATCGGTCTCGGAGGAGAAGCAGTGGCCGCTCTCTCTGAGGCGCGCCTTGAGCAGCAGGTAGTTCTCAATAATCCCATTGTGCACGACCACGATACTGCCCGCCTGGTGCGGATGGGCGTTGATCTCCGATGGCCGGCCGTGGGTCGCCCAGCGGGTATGCCCGATGCCGCGAGTGCCGGTCGGCGGGTCGTCCTTGAGCCGCCGCTCCAGGTTCGCCAGTTTCCCTTCGGCACGACTTATCCGGATTCCGCCGCCGTTGATCGTCGCGATCCCGGCCGAATCGTAGCCACGGTATTCCAGGCGACGCAGGCCGTCGAGAATGATCGGTGATGCTTCCTGATGCCCCAGATATCCAACAATTCCGCACATATGTAATATTCCCCTCATCGGGTTATAGATTTTAGAATTAACGCTTATTTCTTTTCTAACGGATGCTTTGTCCGCCAGTTCTCGATCACCTTCTGCGCTGCGCGCGACAGGGCCAACGAATCGGCCGGCACATCCCGCGTGATGGTTGAGCCGGCTCCGATCAGACTGTTGCGCCCGATATGGACCGGGGCAATAAATTGGGTATCACTGCCGATAAACACATCATCCTCGATGGTGGTCTTATGCTTATTTACCCCATCGTAATTACAGGTGATGGTGCCACAGCCGAAATTGACATTCTTACCGACCTCGGCATCGCCGATATAGGTCAGATGACTCGCCTGGGACTTTTCGCCGAGGCGCGCCTTCTTGGTTTCGACAAAGTTACCGATTTTATTATCACCCAGCAGTACCGTCCCGGCGCGCAGATGAGCCATGGGACCGATCTTGCAGTTGGGTCCAATCTGCGCCTCTTCGATCACCGAGCCGTTCTTGACATGCACATGGTCCGCGATCTCTGAGCTGTCGATCTGTGCGCCAGTTTCGACGATACAGTTATGCCCGATCCGGGTTTTGCCGCGAATGATGACACCGGGATGCAGCAGGCTGTCGCTGCCGATTTCGACTCCGGCATCGACATAGGTGGTTAGCGGGTCGATCAGGGTCACCCCATCCAGCATCAACTGCTGGTTGATCCGCTGGCGCATCAGGCGCCCGGCTTCGGCCAACTGCAGCCGGTCATTGATACCGAGAGCCTCATTGGAATCGGCAAGACAGAGCGCGCGGGTTTTGCGACCGGCATTCGCTGCCGCAGCGACCACATCGGTCAGATAATATTCCCCCTGGGCATTCTCCTTCCCGAGCTGCGGCAGGACCGAAAAGACAAAATCGGCAGCGAAGACATAGGTCCCGGTGTTGATCTCGCAGATAGCGCGCTGCTCAGCGCTGGCATCCTTCTCTTCAACGATTGCCGTGACATTCTTCCCATCCCGCAGGATTCTCCCGTAACCCTGCGGCGCGGGCAGGTTGGCGGTCAGCACCGTCACCGCCGCACCCTCGTCACGATGCAGCGCGAGCAGTTGCGCGACGGTTTCGGCGCTCAACAGCGGCACATCACCACAGAGCAGCAACAGATCCCCAGAGAAACCGCGCAACTTTTCTGCGGCACAGAGCAGAGCATGACCGGTACCGAGTTGTTCGGTTTGCCAGACACAGTCGACCTCAAGATCGGCCAACGCGGCCTCTACCTCGTCGCCCTGATGGCCGACAACGACCGATATCTTTTCGCACCCAGCAGCCTTAGCCGCCAGAAGTGGGTAAAAAAGGAGCGGTCGGCCGGCGATTTCATGCAGCACCTTGGCCCGCTCCGACTTCATCCTTGTCCCCTTGCCCGCAGCCAATACGACCGCTGCCAAATCCTCCACAGACACCACCCTTTCATGCATTAGATTAATTTTTGAGAAAAACAGTTGATTATCTCGAACCACCCCCATGCAAGTCAAGCAGCAAGCCGCCTGAAGCCCGGTTAATCGGCGTTTTTATTTACAAACTTTCACTTCTTCAGTATAGTTTTAGATCTGGAGTAAGTAATTATGCAAGAACGTCGAATATTCGATCAGGACCTCAACGAAATTCAACTCGGCATGAAGGAGTTGGAGATCCGTTATGAGCAGTATTTTGCCGGGGTCGAGAAACGTGAACCCCAGCGTGATCGTGTCGCTCTGGCAAAACGGATCCGTCACTTCACAAACCGGCCGATCTTCCAGACAGATATCAAATTTCGCTACCAGGGGTTAGCCTCACGCTTCTACTCATATTCCCAATACTGGGATCGCATTCTGCGCCTGATGGATGAAGGCAAGTACCACCGCCACCTCTCAAACAAGCCGACTGCGACCAAGCTTCCCGAACTGGCCAAGCCACAGATGGCCGAGACAACCACCGCGCCGGCAGATGAGGCTGGCCGGCTGCTCTTGGCCCTGACAGATGCGCGTAAAAAATGCGGCCTGCATGGCCGTGCACCCTCGCATGAGAAAGTGGACCAGTTTCTGGCGGCGCAAAAGCAGAAGGTTCAGCAAAAATTCGGAGACCGCCCGTTTGAGTTCATCGTCGACAGCAGCAGCGGAAAGCCGCAGATCAAAGTGCGCTTAATCAAGGAGTAGGACCACGCTCTCGCTCACAAAAAAACCCAGCAAAACCGCCATGGTCCTCATGGGGGGTGGAATCATGGGCGCCGCATGGGAGATCGGCTGCCTGACCGCACTCGACCGAATGTTACGCGGACGCATTGCGACCTGCCAGTTCGATGCCTACGTCGGTATCAGCGCCGGATCGATCATCGCCTCGCTCCTGGCAAACCGGGTGCCACCGGCTCAAATCTATCAGACAATCATCAATGATGAAGCAGGGACTTTTAATTTTTCCCGTTCCGATATCTACCGGGTCAACAAACGGCAGATGCTCTTTTCCGCCGGTCGAATTCTCAAAAACTTCACCAAAACCCTGAGCAGCTATTACCGCAGTCAAAACAAACTCGGCACCAGCGAACTGCTGCACATCCTGCAGGAACAGCTCCCCTCCGGGATATTCTCCCTCGACCCACTCCAGAACTACCTCTGTCGTTCTTTCGAACATGAAGGACTTATCGATAACTTCTACGATCTGACTGCCGAACTTTACATTCCGACCTTCGATATCGACCTGGGCGAGCGCATCGTCTTTGGCGATGAAGGCTACCGCTCGCAACATATTTGCCAGGCAATTACCGCATCCTGTGCGATTCCGGTCTTCTTTCAGCCCTACCCCATCGGCAATAGTCACTATATTGATGGCTCAACCGGCCGGGTTGGGCATATCGATCTGGCGATAGAGCGCGGGGCAAAGCTGATTATTGCCATCAATCCGCGCGTGCCAATCCACAATGATCGCCAAACAAGCTGCCTGCCGTCACTCTCTTCCGGCAAATGCGCCAGCATCTCCGACCTTGGGGTCAGCTTCGTCTGGGAACAAGCACAGCGAATCGAGGGGCGGGAACGTTTGGCCCTGGCGCTGGAAGGTTATCGGCGTGAACACCCGAAGGTCGACATCCTGCTGATTGAGCCCAAAACCGACGAACCGCTGCTCTTCCTGCAGAGCCCGATGAGCTTCGAATCCCGGCGCATGGTTATGGAATATGGCTACCAGACAACCCTTGGCCACCTGAAACATGAGTATGGAAATTATGAAAAAGTATTCAGCCGCCACGGCTATACCATCACCAACCGCCACCTCAACGACCCACCACCGGGCCGATAAACAATGAAGATCCTGATCGTATCACTCCATGTTCGCCGTTCTGCGCAGGCGGTCGCGCTGGCCGCTGGCAATCTCAAGGCCGCTCTGCCCGCGCCGCTGCAGCAGACAACCCGACTGCTCGATCTCTACCTCGAGCAGCCGCTGGCGCAGATGCTCGAAACAATCAAGACCGAACAAGCCGAACTGATCGCCTTTTCGGTCTATCTGTGGAACCGGCCACAAATCGTGCAACTGGTAAAAGAGCTGAAGGCACTGGACTCGCCACCCTTCATCCTGGCGGGGGGCCCCGAAGCGAGCGCCGACAGCGGCCAACTGCTTGCCAGCGGACCCTTCGATGCCATATTGCGCGGTGAAGGGGAAGAGAGTTTTGCCCAACTCGCCGAGCGGATGGTACGCAATGAAACCCTCGCCGGGATTGCCGGGCTCTACCTCGACCCGCGACAGCCGCTGTCTGAAGCCTGCTGTTGCGATATTGAGCAGCTTGCATCGCCCTGGCTGAGTAACAGCCTGAAGCCGGTAGAGGGAGGAGCAGTCTGGGAGGTGGCGCGCGGCTGCCCCTTCAACTGCAACTTCTGCTACGACGCCAAGGGGACTGCCGGGGTCAGGCCACTCCCCCTCGCCCGCCTGGCGGCAGAACTGGAACTCTTCTGCCGGAATGGCACCGAACAGGTCTGGGTCCTCGATTCAAGCTTCAATGCCCCGCAGAAGCGCGGAGAGCAGCTGCTACGACTCCTGCTCGACAAGGCCCCACAGCTCCACTACCACCTGGAAGCCAAGGCCGAGTTCATCGACCCAAATACCATCGATCTGCTGAGCCAACTCTCCTGCTCAGTCCAGCTCGGCCTGCAATCCGCAGACAGCGAGGTACTCGCCGGCCTGAATCGTAAAATCAACCCGCAAAAATTCTGGGCCGGAGTGGAGCTGCTGGCAAATTCCGGCCTGACCTTCGGCCTCGACCTGATCTACGGCCTGCCCGGGGACAGCTACGCCGGATTCTGCGCCAGCCTTGAGCGCACCCTTAACTATCGCCCCAACCAGGTTGACATCTTCCCCCTTGCGGTACTCCCGGGGACCAAACTCTATCAACAAAAAACCGAACTCGGCCTCGAAGCTGACGCCCAACCGCCCTACCTGCTCCGCCAGAGTACAGAGTTCCCGGCCGAGCAGATGCACGCCTGCGCACTCCTCGCCGCAGCGGCCGATCTTTTTTACAACCTCGGTCGGGCGGTTGGCTTTCTTCTGCCCTGTTGCGAATCCCTGCGGATCACCCCGCTGCAACTGGTGGAAGATTTCAGGGACTGGTTTATCGAAACCCAAGGGGGGGAGGATGCCCTGCTCAACCATGACGGGTTGCACTCCGAACAGATCCTGCAGTTCCAGCAGGATTTTATCGCGCAGCGCTTCAAGCAAGCGGGCCGACATAAACTGCTGCCCATCGTCAGCGATATTCTCGACTACCACTATCGCTACGCCGAGACATTGCTGGGTGAAGAGACCCTGCCTGCCGCGGATGAGATACCAGAGGGAGCCGTACTCGGCTTGGCGAAGGGGGTCTGCCTGATCCATTTCCGCTGCGACATCCTGGCCGCCCTGGAGAACGAACAGATCGATCTGCGCCGCTGGGGAAAACTGCTGGAGCAGACCCCGACCACCGGCCTGATGATCCGCCGCGGGGGAGAGGTCTTAAGTGAGGCCCTGACCGAAGAATTTGCCGAACTGCTGGCGCGTGCGAAGCAGGGGCAGACAGCCCGACAACTGCTCGCCGGTCTGCCTGCAGAAGAGGCTGGGGAGCTATTGCAGTTTGCGCTTCAGGAGGGGTTGTTGATCGAAAAAGTTGCTACTTGAGCAACAGATCCATGAATCCCTGGTAGGTCTGGCGCTTACGCTCTGAACGGCCGTAAAGGGTCGACGAGAAGAGCGCGGTGGCGGCATGGTCACCGAGCATCGAGAAGAGTTGGTAATCGATCGATTCGAGTTGTTCCTTCTGGATGAAGAGTCGGTAGATCGCCAACAACCCGAGTAGCTCACCATGAATCAGCAGGGGGATTGCGACCAAGGGGGCGAGAGGATCGGAAGATTCCTGGCCAACCATCCCTTCGGCAAAGTAGTTCTCTGCCTTGCTGGCAATTTCACCCAGCAAACCTTCGCCCATTTTGATCACGGGCATATCAAAGTCATCATCAAAGCCCTCCCCGGTTTCAAAACGGAGAATCTTTTCTGTATCATCGTGAACAAAGACCGCAAACTTCTCTGCTCCGACAAAGTTGATGACAACCTCCTTAATAATATCAAGGGTCTCTTTACGGTCGAGGGTCGAATGGAGGCGGGATGAGGCAATATAAAGGTTGGTCAGGTTGTTGTTAACATCCTCGACCTGAACCAGTTGATTGGCGAAATCGATATTTTCCTGTTCCAACTCACCGATCCGCTGCTGGTCGTTCTCCTGTTCGCTGCGCAGCCTTGAACACTCATGCTCCAGCGCCAGCAGTCTTTGATGGGTACTAGCCCCAGCTCCGGCGCCGGCCCGCAGACTGCTCAGCCCCTCACGAACCAGAGTATCGATCTCCTTCTGTCCGCGAGAATCAGGATTAACCAGATATACGCCAAGCCCATTGGCACTCCCCTGTTCGACGCGCTTGACCTTGCCGAAGAGTTCAAGGCTATTCCCTTCAGACAACTCAAGGGTCAACTCCACCGAGCTATTTTCGGGCAATCGCGTTTCGGTTTTAAGATATAAGCCGTTATGCGAGATATCCCGAACCCGGCCCTGATGCTGTTTCTCCTCCCCCTCCCCCTTAAGTTTGACCGGCATATCGAGTGGCACACGATTAAATGTCCGCAGATGAACCTGCCCAAGCAAACGTTTGACCTTCTCGCGCAGCTCCTGCTTGTTCACCGGCTTGGTAATATAGTCGTCACAACCCGCAGCGAGACAACGCTGGACTTCATCTGGCTTACCGGCTGCAGTTACCATGATAATCGGCAGGTTTTCCCAGTGCGGATTTTTGCGCAGGGTCGCGCAGACCTCATCACCATCGATGCCGGGCATATAAAAATCGAGCAGCAAGATATCAGGTTCGACCTGCGCAATGCGCGCCAGGGTCTCTTCCCCGGATGATGCTGTCAGCAAATCGTAGCCAAGCCCCTCAAGATAGGAACGCTCAAGCTCAAGGAACAGCTCAACATCATCAACCATTAGAATTTTAGGCATTTTTTTCTTTCCCGCCGTTCGAATTAAAGGCAAAACAGTAACGCAGCAGCGGTAAAATGTAAAGAAATGAGCGGCTTCTCCCTTCTCTCGAGGAGGATAAAAGCGAAGAGCTCCGCCAGTTATCTGGCAGAGCTCTTCAGCGATTATACAAATATTTTAAGGATCGGCTCAGCCGACTTCTGCGACCTCTTTAAGGTAGCGTGGACGCTCTGCCAGAAAAGCGACAATCTCCTCGACATCCGGTACTCGGCCAGCGATTCTGACCTGATCGTCGATCAATAATGCCGGAACTACATAGATCCGATTATCGATCAGCTTACGGTTGTCTTGAAACTGGTGAACCTCGGCTTCAACGCCAAGCTGATTAAGGGCCGTACGCACGTTACTCAGAGTCACTTCACAACGACCCTGGTTGTCGGGTTTACAGAGAATATCTATACGCATGATAACCTCCAGTCGGGAGAGAGATCCCATTGATGACCTATTTGGTGATATTATACTCCGCCGAAATCCGA